>NZ_JBKFBF010000060.1:0-375 GCF_053346035.1 Methylobacterium sp. A54F
GCCGGCGATGGTGGCGGGCATGCTCGCGCAGTACCAGACCCTGCGCGCCACGCGCCCCGGCAGCGTGGCGGCCTGAGCGGTGAATCGGGGCCGCCACGGCCGCCCTCAGCGCCGGCCCGTGCCGCGCATCAGCGCGGCCGCCGCTGCGACGCCCGCCGTCACGAGGAGGCCCGTCGCCGCCGGGTGGATCGGGGCGCGCGTGTAGGTGCTGCGCCGGCGGACGTAGCCCGGATGACCGCCGCCGGCATGTCCCTCCCCGTCGCCCGGCTCGCCCAGGGACCCGCCCGGGTTGCGGGGCAGCTCGCCCCGCTGCTGCTGCTGCACGGCCCCCCGGCTGAGGCGGTCGAAGGTCCGGGGCGCCGGCGCCTGGAGGGC
>NZ_JBKFBF010000061.1:0-367 GCF_053346035.1 Methylobacterium sp. A54F
GATGGGTCCGCGCACCCACGGCGCCTGGCTCGGCTCCACCGTGTTCGACGGGGCCCGGGCCTTCGAGGGGGTGACGCCCGACCTCGTCCGGCACCTCGCCCGGGTCAACCGCTCGGCGCGCGCCATGGGCCTGGAGCCGAAGGTCTCCGAGGGCCGCTGGGCCGAGCTGGTGTGCGACGGCCTCGCCCGGTTCCCCCGCGACGCCGAGCTCTACATCCGCCCGATGTACTGGGCGGAGGACGGGTTCGGCGGCGGCGTGCGCTCCGATCCCGCGAGCACGAACTGGTGCCTCAGCCTCTACGACGCGCCGATGCCGCTGCCCTCCGGCGTGCGCGCGACGCTCTCGCCCTTCCGCCGTCCCACCGCC
>NZ_JBKFBF010000062.1:0-358 GCF_053346035.1 Methylobacterium sp. A54F
GCCGCCGCCGCCGAGATCGCCGCGCGCCGCAACCTCGCGATCGCGATCGACCGGATCTGGCGCAAGGAGCCGGTGCCCTTCGTCCCCAGGATCGTCGCCGCCGTGGAGCGGGCGGCCACCGACCTCGGCTACCCCCACCGCCGCATGGTCTCGGGCGCCGGCCACGACGCCTGCAACCTCGCCGCCGCGGTGCCGACCGCGATGATCTTCGTCCCCTGCCGCGACGGCGTCAGCCACAACGAGTCGGAGTCCGCGAGCGAGGCCGACTGCGCGGCGGGCGCGCAGGTCCTGCTCCACACCCTGCTGGCGCTCGCGAACGCGCCCGGCCCGGAGGCTGAGGCGCGGGGCTGAGCGGGGT
>NZ_JBKFBF010000063.1:0-354 GCF_053346035.1 Methylobacterium sp. A54F
TTTGACAAGTTGATCTGAGGAAGAGAAGCGTGGGCGGCTTGTCCTTGCGGCTCCGGCTGAAAGGCTGGGGCATCGAGAGATGAAGCTTGACCGACGTTTCGTAGAGCTCACCGACCGGGTCCGGGCGACTGTGGCTGTGTCCCTTGGGGTTTCCCTGGGGGTGCTGTCGTAGCTGGTTTGGTCTGGTTGAGGTGTGCTTCCGTTATGTTGTGATCAGCTGAGATCAACTCTTCAACTTGAGAGTTTGATCCTGGCTCAGAGCGAACGCTGGCGGCAGGCTTAACACATGCAAGTCGAACGCATCCTTCGGGGTGAGTGGCAGACGGGTGAGTAACACGTGGGAACGTACCCTTT
>NZ_JBKFBF010000064.1:0-353 GCF_053346035.1 Methylobacterium sp. A54F
TGGCGCTGGCCGGCACGCCCGGCGCCGCCTTCGCCCTCGCCCGCCACGGGCCGGACGGCCGCGTGGTGCCGCCGGAGGAGACCGGGGCGGCCCTCGCCGGGCTGCCCGTCGAGGCCCTGCGGCTGGGGCCGGGCGCCGCCGCGGCCCTGCGGCGGCTCGGCCTGCGCCGGATCGGCCAGCTCGCCGAGGCCCCCCGGGCCCCGCTCAACCGCCGCTTCGGCGAGATCCTCGCGACCCGCCTCGACCAGGCGCCCGGCGCGCGGCCTGAGCCCCTCGCCTGCCTCGGCGAGGCGGTGCGGTACGGCGCCGTGCGGGGCTTCCTGGAGCCGATCGGGCGGCAGGAGACCATCGTG
>NZ_JBKFBF010000065.1:0-346 GCF_053346035.1 Methylobacterium sp. A54F
AAGGACGGCCGCCTCGACCTGAAGGTCGATCCGGCCGCCACGACCAAGGACCCGGCGACCTTCGCCCTCGTCGGCAGGTCGGTGGCCCGGGTCGGCATCCCCGACAAGATGACCGGCCGCCTCACCTACATGCAGGATTACCGCGTGCCGGGCATGGTGCACGCCCGCGTCGTCCGGCCGCCGGCCATCGGCGCGAACCTGGAGAGCGTGGACGAGGCCTCGGCCGCGGACGTTCCGGGGCTGATCCGGGTCGTGCGCCAGGGCAACTTCCTGGCCGTCGTCGCCGAGAAGGAGTGGGCGGCCGTGAAGGCCGCGGCGCGCATCAGGGCGACGTGGTCGACCTGGG
>NZ_JBKFBF010000066.1:0-345 GCF_053346035.1 Methylobacterium sp. A54F
GGAGCTCGGCGGCGGCATCGAGACGATCTCGGCGCCCCGGTAGGTGCCCCGCACCGGCCGGCGGATCTCGACCCGGTAGGCGGCGAGGTCCGCCGCCGTCAGGATGGCGCCGGCCTCCTGCACCGCCCGCGCGGTCCGCTCCGCCACCGGCCCCGCGTAGAAGGCGTCCGGGCCGCCGGCCGCGATGGCCGAGAGCGTGTCGGCGAGGTCCGTCTGCACCAGCCGCCCGTCCCGCCGGAGCGGGCGGTCGCCGCGGAAGAAGATCGCGCGGCTCGACGGCCAGCGCCCCAGGAGCCCGGCGGCGCGGGGCAGCGAATCGGCGAGGTCGCCGTCGACCGAGATGCC
>NZ_JBKFBF010000067.1:0-345 GCF_053346035.1 Methylobacterium sp. A54F
CGCCGGTCTGCCAGTACACGTCGATCGGGATGCCGCCGCGCGGGTACCAGAAGCCGCCGATGCGCAGGTAGCGCGGCTCCAGCAGGTCGCGCAGGCGCTTGCCGATCGCCACCGTGCAATCCTCGTGGGAGGCGCCGTGGTTGCGGAACGCCCCGAGGTAGAGCTTGAGCGCCTTCGATTCGACGAGCCAGCGGTCCGGCACGTAGTCGATCACCAGGACCGCGAAATCCGGCTGGCCGGTCACCGGGCAGAGCGAGGTGAATTCCGGTGCCGTGAAGCGGGCGAGGTAATCCGTGTCCGGGTGCGGGTTCGGCACGCGGTCGAGGCGGGCCTCCTCGGGGGAGG
>NZ_JBKFBF010000068.1:0-344 GCF_053346035.1 Methylobacterium sp. A54F
GGTCGGCGCAGAGGCGAGGCGCCACGTTCGAAACCACCGAGATGCAGCCGCGGCCGCCATGCGCGTTGAAGCCCAGCGCCGTCGCATCTTCGCCAGAAAGCTGGATGAAGTCTTCCCCGTGCGCCTGGCGCTGCAGGCTGACGCGGTCGAGCTTGGCCGTGGCGTCCTTCACGCCGGCGATGTTCCTGAGTTCGAACAGCCGCTTCATGGTCTCGACGCTCATGTCGACCACCGAGCGGCCCGGGATGTTGTAGATGATGATCGGGATGCCGACCGCGTCGTTGACCGCCTGGGAGTGGGCGAACATCCCGTCCTGCGTGGGCTTGTTGTAGTAGGGCGTGACG
>NZ_JBKFBF010000069.1:0-344 GCF_053346035.1 Methylobacterium sp. A54F
ATCTGGATGGGGCTGTCGTCGATCGGGCCCACAGGGGCCCCGGTGCGGGCACGTAGGACGGCGCCGCCCTGGGCCAGGACGATGGTGCCGTCCTCCTTCAGGATGGTGCTGATCATCTTGGACACGCCCCGGCCGTGGGCGTCGGTCTCGCCGGTGAGAAAGACGTGGCCGGGGGTGCAGTGCAGGCCGCGCAGGTCGACGACGTGCCGGGCGGTGTCCCGGAAGGTGCGGGTGACGGGACGGGGCACCAGGCCACCGCGGCCGGGATCGGCCGAGCCGTCGAAGGCCATGACGAGGTCGCCCGGGCGCACCTCCCCAATGGGCTTCTCGCTGCCATCCGCCAT
>NZ_JBKFBF010000007.1:0-294272 GCF_053346035.1 Methylobacterium sp. A54F
CCGCGCCGGACTCGCCCGAGACGGTGGTGGCGCCCTCGTCGCGACCACGGCCCTCCGCGCCGCCGCCGGGCTCGGCCTCCTCGCCCTCGGCGGCTTCGCCGGGCTCGTCGCCGGACTGATCCTCGCCGCCGGCCTCGCGCGCCTCGGCCTCGTCATGGTCGTGCCCGTCGGCGCGGCCGCCCCGGCGCCGCCGGCGGCGGCGACGCCGGCCGCGGCCCTCGCCGTCACCCTCCTCGCGGGCCTCGGTGCGGGGCTCCTCCTCGCCGCCCTCGGACTCCTCCGAGGCGTCCTGGGCGAGATCCTCCTCCTCGATCTCGTCGTCGATCTCCATGGCCGGCGAGACGGCGACCGCGCGCACGCCCGTGACCGGACCCTCGGCCCGCTGGGCGGGCTCGCCGCGGTCGAGCTGGAAGGCCGCCGTGGCGGCGAGCCGCTCGTCGGCCGCGATGGTGAGCGTCACGCCGAAGCGCAGCTCCAGCTCGCGCAGGTGCGCGCGCTTCTGGTTGAGGATGTAGAGGGCCACCTCGGTGCGGGTGCGCAGGATGAGGTTGTGGCTCGACGACTTGAGCAGCGCCTCCTCGATGGAGCGCAGCACGTGCAGCGCCACCGAGGCGGTGGCCCGCACGAAGCCCGAGCCGCCGCAATGGGCGCAGGGGATCGAGGAGGATTCGAGCACGCCCGTGCGGATGCGCTGGCGGCTCATCTCCAAGAGGCCGAAGGGCGAGATCCGGCCGACCTGGATGCGGGCGCGGTCGTTCTTCAGGCACTCGTTGAGCTTCTTCTCGACGGCGCGGTTGTTGCGCTTCTCCTCCATGTCGATGAAGTCGATCACGATGAGGCCGGCGAGGTCGCGCAGGCGGAGCTGGCGGGCGACCTCCTCGGCCGCCTCCAGGTTCGTCTTGAGGGCGGTGTCCTCGATGTCGTGCTCGCGGGTGGCGCGGCCCGAGTTCACGTCGATCGAGACCAGCGCCTCGGTCGGGTTGATCACGAGGTAGCCGCCGGAGCGCAGCGAGACGTGGGTCGAGAACATCGCGTCGAGCTGCTGCTCGACGCCGTAGCGGGCGAAGACCGGCGTCGGGTCGCGATAGGGCTTCACGACCTTGGACTGCGTCGGCATCAGCATCCGCATGAAGTCCTTGGCCTCGCGGTAGGCGTCCTCGCCCGAGACCAGCACCTCCTCGAGGTCCTTGTTGTAGAGGTCGCGGATGGCGCGCTTGATCAGCGAGCCCTCCTCGTAGACGAGGGCCGGGGCCGTGGAGGAGAGGGTCAGCTCCCGCACGCTCTCCCACAGGCGCATCAGGTACTCGAAGTCGCGCTTGATCTCCGGCTTGGTGCGCGAGGCGCCCGCGGTGCGCAGGATGACGCCCATCCCGTCCGGCACCTCCAGGTCCTGCGCCACTTCCTTGAGGCGCTTGCGGTCGGCGGCGCTCGTGATCTTGCGGGAGATGCCGCCGCCCCGGCCGGTGTTCGGCATCAGCACGGAGTAGCGGCCGGCGAGCGACAGGTAGGTGGTGAGCGCCGCGCCCTTGGTGCCGCGCTCCTCCTTGACCACCTGCACGAGGATGATCTGGCGGCGCTTGATCACCTCCTGGATCTTGTAGTGGCGCCGGGGCGTGCGGGGGCGCTCGGGGATCTCGGCCAGCGCGTCGCCGTTGCCGCCGACCTGGGCGATCTTCGGCTCGGCATCCGGATCGTCGCCCTCGTGGGACTCGTCCTCGGACTCCTCGTCGTCCTCCGAATCGTCGTCGTCGGAGTCTTCGTCGTCGGAGTCGTCCTCGTCGTCCTCCTCGTCGGAATCGTCTTCGGCCTCATCCTCCGGCGCCGCGCCCTCCTCGGGATGGCCCTCGGCGACGGGCTCCGGCGCGGCGGCCTCGGGCACGCGGGCCTCGCTGTCCGCGGCCGTGTCCACCGGCGCGTCCGCGACCGGCGCCTCGCCGTCCAGCACGGCGTCCGGAAGGTCCGCGGAGGCGTCGCTGCCCGGCGCGGGAGCCTCGTCATGACCCTCGGCGTCGAGGTCCGGGGCGGCGTGGGCCTCCTCCTCGCCGCTCACGCTCTCGGCGGTGCCGGCGGACTTCGCCTCGGCCCGGCGGCCGCGGGAGCGGCGGGAGGTGCGGCGGCGCTCCTCGCGCTCGCGGTGCTCCTCGGCGTCGCGGGCCTCGTCCTCGAGGAGCGCCTGCCGGTCGGCCAGCGGGATCTGGTAGTAGTCGGGATGGATCTCGTTGAAGGCCAGGAAGCCGTGGCGGTTGCCGCCGTACTCCACGAAGGCCGCCTGGAGCGAGGGCTCCACGCGGGTCACCTTGGCGAGGTAGATGTTACCGCGAAGCTGGCGCCGGTTGGCGGCTTCGAAATCGAATTCCTCGACCCTAGAGCCGTGGACCGTGACGACCCGGGTCTCTTCCGGATGCGTCGCATCGATGAGCATCTTGTTGTTGGCCATGACGAACTTTCGACATGGCGGCCGACGGCGCTCTCCTCGTGCCGAGCCGTCCCGGCGGAGCCGCACCCGGCCCGCGGGCCGTGGGGGTGTGGGCTCGCGCCGGCCTCGTCACCGAGGCGGCTGTTGGGAAGGGATTGTCGTCAACCGCCGTTCGGCGCCGGTGATCGGCGCGCTTGGGGTTGAACTTGGCCGGGAGGGAAGGCGAACCGGCGCGACGCGGGGAGCGCGCGCTTGCGGCACGAGCAGCGGCAACCGTTGCTGTGCGTCCGCCCATCCCTTCTCCGACCTCACGAAGACATCTCGGCCGAGCCGTCGGGGCCCGCCGCGAATTCCAAAACGGAGCGGGCCGCACGAAGGCGCCCCGCCTGCCGACACCCGCCCGGCCCGATGCGCCATCCGTCGATCGCCGTGCGAACACCGACTGCGAGGATGAGCTGGAGCCCGATGGCTCGGGCGAACCCGCGGGTCGCGAAGCGACCGGCGGACCGGAAGGGGTCCCTATCATTACAGATCGTCGCAGGGATTTGGCAAGGGTCGGTGGGCGGGTCGCCGGAAGCGTCGCCGGGCCGGGCGAGGGGGGCCGGCCGGGGCGACGGCGCATGCCCGCTCGTCAAAACGTGACGGGCGCAGGTCCGCGCGGGCCCTTTTCGCGGCCGCCGCCCCGTGGGAGACGCTTCCCGCAGCACGGGTTTCCTGCCGCGGGGAGTGCAGCCGATGACCGTCCGGGAGCCGATCCTCAAGCCGGTGCCGATCGCCGAGCTGCGCCCGACTCAGATGACCGTGGGCTACCGCGAGGTCGCCGAGAAGCGCCGGCGCTGGCGGGACTACGACGCCGGGAAGAAGGCCGCCTTCCTGGGGGCCCACATGATCCCGACGCTGCTGGGCCCCAAGAAGCGCCACTACGTGATCGATCACCACCACCTCTCCCGGGCCCTGCAGGAAGAGGGCGTCGAGAGCGTGCTCGTCACCGTGGTGGCGGACCTCCGCCACCTCGACAAGGATGCCTTCTGGACGGTGTGCGATCACAAGTCCTGGGTGCACCCCTACGACGCCGCGGGGGTGCGCGTCGGCTTCGCAGACATCCCGAAGCAGATCGGCGACCTCGCCGACGACCCCTACCGGAGCCTCGCCGGGGAGTTGCGCCGGGCCGGCGGCTTCGCCAAGGACACCACGCCCTTCAGCGAGTTCCTGTGGGCCGACTTCCTGCGCCGCACCGTGAAGGCGAAGCGCATCGCGAACGACTTCTCGGCGGCGCTCGAGGAGGCGATGGCCCACGCCAAGTCCCCCGAAGCCGGCTACCTGCCCGGCTGGTGCGGCCCGGTCACTTAGGGCCGAGGCCGATCCGGGGAGGGCCCCGGCCGGGATGTCTTTCGCCGGCTCAGATGCCCCAGTAGGGGGCGGCGTTGTAGTAGCGGTGGACGTGCTCCTCCCAGTCGCGGTCGTTGGCCGGGTCGGTGCCCTCGGGGGAGCGCGGGGGAGCCTCGCGCAGCTGCTCCTCGGTGATGTCGAGGACGTAGGCGTCGAGCTCGGGCTCGAAGCGCAGGACGCCCCAGGGCAGGGTGTGGAAGCCCTCGCCGATTCCCAGGAAGCCGCCGAAGCTCATCACCGCGTAGGCGACGCGGCCGGAGGCCTTGTCGAGCATCAGGCGCTCGATGGTGCCGACGCGCTCGCCGCTCGGCCGGCGCACGTCGGTGCCGATCACCCGGTCGCTGGCGATCAGGCTGCGGGGCGCTTCGTCGCGGGCCGGTTCCATGGCGTGACTCCTACAGGTTGCATCCGGCCAAAAAACGCGGTCGCGGCCGCCGCCGTTCCGGCGCGGCCCTCGCCCTCGCGGGCGCGAGCGGCTAGCCTGCCGGCCATGCTGAAAACGCCCCTGCCCACGACGCCACGCTTCGCCCTCGCGCTCCTCTGGCTCCTCGCCTCGACCGCCCTGGCCGCCGCCCAGGACCGCGGCACCCTGAACCCGAAGCCGCTGCCGCCGCTCGCCAACCCCGACGACCCGGCGACCCCCGCCAAGGCCCTGTTCGGCCGCGCCACGACGCCGGCCGCCGGGCCGGCGCACCCCTACGGCTCCTACGCCAAGGGCTGCTTCGCGGGCGGCGAGGCCCTGCCCGTCGACGGGGCGACCTGGCAGGTGATGCGCCTCTCGCGCAACCGGATGTGGGGGACGCCCCACCTCGTCGACTTCGTCGAGCGGCTCGCCGCCAAGGCCCCCCGGGTCGGCTGGCCCGGCCTGCTCGTCGGCGACATGTCCCAGCCCCGCGGCGGCCCGATGCTGACGGGCCACGCCTCGCACCAGCTCGGCCTCGACGCGGATGTCTGGCTGACCCCGATGCCGGACCGCCGCCTGTCGCGGGCGGAGCGCGAGGAGATGTCGGCCACCGACATGGTGCGCGAGGACCGCCTCGACATCGACCCGCGAGTCTGGACGCCGGAGCACACCCGGCTGATCCGCCTCACCGCCGAGCAGCCCGAGGTGGCGCGCATCTTCGTCAACGCGGCGATCAAGAAGGCGTTGTGCCGGGAGGCGGGGGGCAGCCGCGGCTGGCTCACCAAGGTGCGCCCGATGTACGGGCACAATTACCACTACCATATCCGCCTGGCCTGCCCGGCGGGGGCGGAAGCCTGCGACGACCAGGCGCCCCCGCCCTCCGGCGACGGCTGCGGCGACGAGCTCGCCTACTGGTTCAGCGACGCGGTGCTCCACCCGAAGCCCCCGAAGGTCAAGCCGAGGCCCAAGCCCCCGATGACCCTCGCGGCGCTCCCCGCCGCCTGCCGCGGCGTGCTCAAGGCCCGATAGCGGAACCCTACTTGTCGTGATGGCCCGCCGCGACGCGGTCGGTCAGGGCCATCAGGATGCCGGAGACCACGAAGACCATGTGGATGCCCACCAGCCAGCCGAGCTCCCGGTCCGAGTAGGCCTTCACGTCCATGAAGGACTTCAGGAGCTGGATCGCCGAGATCGCGACGATCGAGGACATCAGCTTCAGCTTGAGGCCCGTGAAATCGATCGTCCCCATCCATTCGGGCCAGTCCTTATGGTCCGAGTGGTCGAACTTCGAGACGAAGTTCTCGTAGCCCGAGAACATCACGATGATGAGCAGCGAGGCCGTGAAGGAAAGGTCCACGAGCGTCAGCACGCCGAGGATCGTCTGCGCCTCGTTCGATTCGAGGGCGTGCAGGATGAAGTGCACGAGCTCCTGCAGGAGCTTCACGAGGAGTACGACCAGCCCGATGCCCAGCGCCGCGTAGAAGGGGGCCAGCAGCCATCGGCAGGCGAACAGGGTCCTCTCGAAGGTGCGCTCCAGCATCTGTCCCCGGTCTCCCGCTGTCATCGGTGGTGCCGGGATGTGGCACGCACCGGCGACAGCGGCAAGACGATGGCGGGACGATGCGCGGCCGGCGCGCGGGGCCTGTCCGTCAGGCCGCGACGCCGGTCCCGACCGGGCAGGTCACGCCGGTGCCGCCGAGGCCGCAATAGCCCGCCGGGTTCTTGGCGAGGTACTGCTGGTGATAGCCCTCCGCGAAGTAGAAGGCGTCGAGCGGCCGGATCTCGGTCGTCACGTCCCCGTAGCCCCGCGCCCGGAGGGCCTCGGCGTAGCGGGCGCGCACCGCCTCGGCGGTCGCGGCCTGGGCCGGGTCGCCGGTGTAGATGCCCGAGCGGTACTGCGTGCCGACGTCGTTGCCCTGGCGCATGCCCTGCGTCGGGTCGTGGCTCTCGAAGAAGGTCTTGAGGACGGCCTCGAGGGGCAGCACCTTGGGATCGTAGGCGACGAGCACGACCTCGTTGTGCCCGGTCTGCCCGGTGCAGACCTCCTCGTAGGTCGGGTTCGGCGTGTGGCCGCCCGCGTAGCCGACCGCCGTCACGAACACGCCCGCCGGCAGCTGCCAGAACTTCCGCTCCGCGCCCCAGAAGCAGCCGAGCCCGAGGACGATGGTTTCGGTCCCCTCCGGATAGGGGCCCTTGAGCGGGTTGCCGTTGACGAAGTGGCGCTCGGCTGTCGGCAGCGGCGTGGGGCGCCCCGGCAGGGCCTCGGACGGGCTCGGCATCTCGGGGCGCTTGCGGAACAGGAACATCGTCTCGTCTCCCGAGCGTGAGGGATTGGGTGTGGGGCCGGCAGGACCAGATCTCCGGCAGATATGGGGTGCCGGCCTCGACCCCGAAAGGCGCCCGTGCCGCGGCGTCCGGACCCCGGCCCCCTCATGGCCTATCCCGTCATGGCCTATCCCCTCATGGCCCATCCGTCCTCAGAACGCAGCGGGGCCGGGTGCAATCAGGGAACGTCTACTCATAGTTGTGATTGGTATTATTCCTGGTGAATGACTTGAATTTGTCGATATTATTCAGTTAAAGTCCCGGCACAACATGGGTCTGCTGCTGCGGCAGGTTTGAGGCCGAGCAACGAGGGGACGATGGAGGCAGTCGTCGGCGCGAGCGAGAGCTCGCGGGCAGCCGCAGGGCGGCGGGGCGATCCGTTCGCGGCGGCGATCCGGGCCAGCCAAATGGCCATGATCGTCACCGATCCGCACCGGCTCGACAACCCGATCGTGTACGCGAACGACGCGTTCCTGCGGCTCACCGGTTACGCGCGACTCGACGTGGTGGGGCGCAACTGCCGCCTGCTCCAGGGCGCCCAGACCGACGCAAGGGCGATCGGCCGGATCCGGGAGGCCATCGGGGACAGGGCCGACATCACCATCGACATCCTCAACTACCGCCGCGACGGGTCGAGCTTCCACAACGCCCTGACGGTCGGGCCGGTCCGGGACGAGGCGGGGGACGTCCGCTACTTCTTCGCGTCCCAGGTCGACGTGAGCGACCGCTACCAGGTGCTGCGCGAGCGCGACCAGGCGAACGCGCGCCTCGCCGACGCGCTGATGGCGCAGACCCTCCTGGTGCGGGAGATCGACCACCGGGTGAAGAACAACCTGCAGATGGTCACGTCGATGATCGTCCTGCAGTGTCGCGCCATGCCCGACCCGGAGATCCGCCGCTCGCTGATGGCGACGCTGGAGCGCGTCGACGCGCTGAGCATGATCCACCACCGCCTGAGCCAGGCGAGCGACGTGACGCGGTTCGAGGTGGGCGAGTGCCTGCGCGACCTCGTCGGCAACCTGCTCGGCGCGGCCGGCCGGGCGGACGTGCGCGTCCGCTTCGACCTCGTGCCCGTCGTCATCCCGGCCGATCGCTCGGCGGCCCTCGCCCTGCTCCTCAACGAGATCATCACCAACGCGCTCAAGCACGGCCTGCCGGACGGGCGGCCCGGCACCCTCTCGGTGAGCCTCGGCCTCGACCCGGAGGGCATCCGGATCTGCATCGCCGACGACGGCGTGGGGATGAGCCCGGAGGCCATGCGTGCGGACGCGGCGAGCCGGGAGGCGGTGCCGTCCGGCGCCGGAGCGCCGGACGGCACCTTCGGGCGCACGATGATCCGGACCCTCGGGCTTCAGCTCGGCGCGCGCCTGCACTGGCGGGCCGGGCCGGTCGCGGGCACCAGCGTCGAGATCCGGCTGCCGATGAGCCTCGCGGTGCTGTAGGGCGCCTCGGGCGGGTGAATCACGGGCGCGTCAGGAAGCCGATCGGCTCGCGGCCCGGCTGGCCGAGCCAGAGCAGCGCCGCCCCGAGCCCGAGGCCGAGGAGGGAGGCCGGCGCGAGGGTGAGGGGCAGGACCAGGAGCTGCCAGAGCCAGGGCGCCACGCCCTCGACCGAGCTCTGGAGCGCGCTCGCCTTGTCCTTGAACAGGGTGAGGATCAGGTCCGAGAGCGGCGTCACCCGCAGGCCGTTGTTCGCGATCGAGCGGGCACCGTCGTAGACCAGCGCGACGAAGCCGCCGGCGAGCAGCAGGAGACCCAGGAAGCGGAACAGGAGGCGGACCATGCTTCGTCTCTCGGCGGGGTTCGGAGCGCAATCCCGCACAGGCTCTTAGCCCCCCGGCCGGCCCCGAACAACGCCCCGTCGCGCGCCGCGGGCACCGTGCTCGGGCGGTCGATGTTGCAGCGCACGCGCAGCCCGTGTCAAAGGGCGGGCCTCCGCCGCGGGCGGCGGACAGCGAACGGGGACGGGGCGGTGAGCAGGTTGGACGGGGGGACCGGCAGGCCCGAGCTCGTGATCTTCGACTGCGACGGCGTGCTCATCGACAGCGAGCCGATCAGCCTCGCGCGCCTCGCCGCCGGGCTCAACCGCATCGGCCTGCCGATCGACGTCGACACCGTGCGGATCCGCTTCGCGGGCACCTCCATGACCTCGATCATGGAGCGGATCGCCGCCGAGGACGGCGTGACGGCGCCCGAGGGCTTCGTGGAGGCCGTGAAGGCCGACACGCTGCGAGCCTTCGACGCCGAGCTCCGGGCCATGGCGGGCATCGCCGAGGCGGTCGCCGCCCTCGGCCTGCCGACCTGCGTCGCCTCGAGCAGCGATCCCGTGCGGCTGCGCCACTCGCTGGGCCTCACCGGCCTGCTGCCGCTCTTCGAGGGCCGGGTCTTCTCCTCCGCCGAGGTCGCCCGCGGCAAGCCGTTCCCGGACCTGTTCCTGCACGCCGCCGCCCGGATGGGCGCGCCGCCGGAGGCCTGCCTCGTCATCGAGGACAGCGTCCCGGGCGTCACCGCGGCGCGGGCGGCGGGCATGCGGGTCATCGGCTTCACGGGCGGCGGCCACTGGCGGCACGACCCGGCGGGCGCCGATCTCACGGCCGCCGGCGCCGCCCGCGTCATCGACGCCCACGACGCGCTCCCGGGGGTGCTCGCGGCCCTTTGAAGGTCAAAACTCCGCCGAGCGTGGCCGTGGCGCCGGCATCGTTCCCCGCGCGGGGCCGTATTCGGAAGATCGGTTCATTGACGAAACCGGTCGCCCATCCCATCCTGATGGGGTCGCCACGAAGCTTTCGGGCTTCGGGCGTCCGCGGTGATTTGAAGAGCGTAGCTTGCGCCGCGTCACCAAACGCTAAAGCACCGCGATGCATTGCCAGCTTCGCGGTCCTTCATCGTCAGGAGGACTTGCCATGACCTGCGTCCACCCGCGAACGAACCCCCGGGATGCCCGCGCCTGGCCGCGCGGCGCTTGCGACGGCTGTCGGGGCTGAGCCCCCGCCCGAGAGCCGCCACCGATCGCAAGCCGCGCCGGCCCCGCCGGCCACTGGAGTTCCGTTCCGCCATGCCGAACCGTCACGCAGACCTGTCCGGGCCGCCGCCGGGCGAGCCCGTCCTCGCGCGCATCATCGAGATCGGCGAGACCGCCGCCGGCATCGCCGTGCCGGAGCACGGCGGCGTCCGCTTCTTCTCGTCGGACCGCGCCTTCGACGCCATCGACGGCGCCGTGTTCCGCAGCGTCGAGCAGGCGGCCCGCGCCGCCCAGGCCCGCGCCCGGCCGGGCGCCGGCCGCCGGCCCGCCGCGGCCTGAGCCGCGCGACCGGCTCAGGCTACCTGGCGCATTCCTCGCGGGTGCGCTTCATCGCCTCCGCGAACCCCGCGAGGGCGTACTCGTCGCTCGTCGCGTTGCCGCGGCCCGAGGTCGCCTTCACGAGGAGCTTCGGGTTGCGGGCGCTCATCTCGGCGACGACGCGCGCTTCCTCGGCGGGGTTCTGCAGCCAGGCGTTCCCGTCCTTGACGACGAGGCCGAAGCGGCTGCTGCCCAGGCTGATGTAGGGGTCGGTCGACGCGGCCGCCGCCCCGGGCTTGGCCTGCGCGGCCGCGGGCTTGGCCGGGAAGCCCAGCATCACCGCCACCTCGTTCTGCACGTTCTCGGCCTTGCGGACCGTCACGAACAGGTAGGCGGAATCGCGCTTCAGGGTGTTCGGCGTGCGCGTCTGCGGCTGCGCGATGGCGTAGCACAGGCGGGTGCGCCCCTGGCCGTTGGTGAACACGTTCCAGTCGCCGAAGATCGCCACCGGCGTCGCCTGCTGCATGCCGGGCGGCGTCGCGGCCTCCTTCCTGGGCCGTTCCCGGCCGCGCCGGCTGCGGCCCCGGGCCGGGGCCTCCTCGGCGGCCTCCTGCGCGGCGGCGAGCCCCGGGCCGAGCCCGGCGGGAGCGCCCGGCCCGGCGAGACAGAGCAGGCCGAGGGCGATGGGGAGGAGGCGGGGCGTCACGGTTCGCGGCATCGGCACATCCTGGGGGCGTCGCCCGACGACGGCGCCGCGGCCCGTCAGCCGCCCGCGATCGCGGCGTCCGGGCGCCGCCGCACGCGACGCGTGCAACGACCCCGGCCAGCCGGAGTCATGAAGCTTGGGCGCAGGTTCGGCAAGATGGGGGGCGGCCCGCGCCGCTCAGGCGGTGCGGATCTCGCCCAGCGAGGCGGCCGCGGCCAGCGCGATCACCTCCGGGGGCATCGCCTCGGAGGGCACCGCGGCGGGGGCGGCCTCCGCCTGCACGACCTCGACGGGCAGGATCTCGGTGGCCAGAATCTCGACCTGAACCGCGTCGACCTCCACCGCCTCGACCGGGGCCGGCCGGCTGCGCGGCGGCGGGTCGTTGTAGGGGGTGTTGTAGCCCTTGCGCACGGCGGCCCAGAAGGCGTCGCGCCCGATCCCGTCCGGTCCGGCCCCCAGATTCGCGTCGATCATGGCGGCGGCGGCGGCGGCGAGCGCCGCCGTCTCCTCGGGCGCGATCCAGCTTTCAACGGTCATGGGCGAACTCCGATCGGGTCGGCGGACACGTAGCAAAGCTTAGTTGTCTGATCCCTGAACGCGCCTGCACACCCGTGGTTGCACGGATCGGGCCAGCGATCCGTCCCCGCATTTCACCGGTTGCCGCCGGACAGCGCGGCGAGCCAGCGCTCGGCCTGCGCGCGGACGTTCTCCGGCGCGGTGCCGCCGTAGCTCGTGCGGCTCGACACCGAGTTGTCGACGCCGAGCACCGCGTAGACGGCCTCCGTGATGCGCGGCTCCGCGGCCTGCATCTCGGAGAGCGACAGCGCCTCGAGCCCGACGCCCCGCGCCGAGGCCGCGCCGACGAGGCGCCCGGTGACGTGGTGCGCCTCCCGGAAGGGCAGGCCGAGCTCGCGCACCAGCCAGTCGGCGAGGTCGGTGGCGGTGGCGTAGCCGGAGCCGGCCGCGCGGGCGAGCACCTCCGGCACCGGCTCGAGGTCCCGCACCATCCCGGTCATCGCGGCGAGGCACAGGGACAGGGACTGCAGGGCGTCGAAGGTGCCTTCCTTGTCCTCCTGCATGTCCTTCGAATAGGCGAGCGGCAGGCCCTTCATCACGATAAGGAGGCCGGTCAGCGCGCCGACGATGCGCCCGCCCTTGGCCCGCACCAGCTCCGCCGCGTCGGGGTTGCGCTTCTGCGGCATGATCGACGAGCCGGTGGTGAAGCCGTCCGAGAGCTTCACGAAGCCGAACTGCGCCGAGGTCCACACCACCAGCTCCTCGGCGAAGCGGGAGAGGTGCACGGCGCAGATCGAGGCGGCGGCGAGCGCTTCGAGCGCGAAGTCGCGGTCGGCCACCGAGTCGAGGGAGTTCGCGGTCGGCCGGTCGAAGCCGAGCGCCGCGGCGGTGGCGTGCCGGTCGATCGGGAAGGAGGTGCCGGCGAGCGCGGCCGCCCCGAGGGGGCACTCGTTGAGCCGCGCGCGGGCGTCGCGGAAGCGGCCGCGGTCGCGGGCCAGCATCTCGACGTAGGCGAGGCAGTGGTGGCCGAATGTGACGGGCTGGGCCGATTGCAGGTGGGTGAAGCCCGGCATCACGGTGCCGGCATGGGCGAGCGCCTTCTCGGCGAGCGCCCGCTGCAGCGCTTCCGCCTGCGCGTCGAGGGCGTCGAGGGTGTCGCGCACCCACAGCTTCATGTCGGTGGCGACCTGGTCGTTGCGCGAGCGCGCGGTGTGCAGGCGCCCCGCCGCCGGCCCGACGATCTCGGTCAGCCGGCTCTCGACGGACATGTGGATGTCCTCGAGCTCGCGCCGGAACACGAAGGACCCCTGCTCGATCTCGTCGCGGACCTGCTTGAGCCCGGCCTCGATCGCTGCCACATCCTCCGCCGGCAGGACGCCGGCCTGCCCCAGCATCGCCACGTGCGCCAGCGAGCCGCGGATGTCCTGGGGCGCGAGGCGCTTGTCGAACCCGATGGAGGCGTTGATCTCCTCCATGATCTCGGCGGGGCCGCTCGCGAAGCGCCCGCCCCACATCCGGTTGCTCATGTCACAGACCCTTCCGCCGCGCCGCCCGGGACCGCAGAGCTGATGCCGGGCCGCCTCGCATCCTTCGCCCTCGGCGCCGCGCTCGTCACCGCCCTCGGGCTCGGCCTCGCCCTATACGGGCGGGAGGCCGGCGGCAACGGGGACGGCCCCTGCGCGGAGGCGGCCGCGGCCGCCGCCCGGGCGGCGCCCCTCGCGCGCGGGGAGGTCGCCGGGATGCAGATGCTCGAGGCCGCCCGGCCCGCCCCGGAGATCCGCTTCCAGGGCCCGGACGGCGCGGAGACGACGCTCGCCGACCTGCGCGGCCGGGCGCTGCTCGTGAACCTCTGGGCCACCTGGTGCGCGCCCTGCAAGGCCGAGATGCCGGCCCTCGACCGGCTCCAGGCGGAGCTCGGCGGCGACGCCTTCGCGGTGGTCGCCATCAACGTCGACACGCGCAACCTCGACAAGCCCGCCGCCTGGCTCGCCGAGAACGGCATCCGCAGCCTGACCCGCTACGCCGACCCGGGCGGCCGGGTGCTGCCGGCCATCCAGCGCGACACCGGCTCCACCGGCCTGCCGACGACGCTGCTGATCGACCCGAAGGGCTGCACCCTCGGCGTGATGAAGGGGCCCGCCGAGTGGTCGAGCCCGGACGGCCTGCGGCTGATCCGGGCGGTGCTGGGGCGCGGCGCGTAGGTCCCGCCCTTGCGCCCGGCGCCCGATCCGGGCAACCGGCGCGCATGACCCGGCCCCGCCCCCTCTCCGCCATCCGAACCGCCCTCACCAGCGAGGCCGGCGGCGGCCTCGTGCTGATGGGGGCGGCGGCGCTGGCGCTGGTGGTGGCGAACTCGCCCCTGCGGGGCGATTACGACCGGATGCTCCACGTGCATCTCGGCCCGTTCAGCCTGCTGCACTGGATCAACGACGGGCTGATGGCGCTGTTCTTCCTGCTCGTCGGGCTGGAGATCAAGCGCGAGGCCCTCGACGGCCGCCTGCGCACCTGGCCGGACCGGGTGCTGCCCGGCCTCGCGGCGGCGGGCGGCATGGCGGTGCCGGCCCTCGTCTACGTCGCGCTGAACGCGGGCGCCGGCACGCTGCGGGGCTGGGCGATTCCCGCCGCCACCGACATCGCCTTCGCCCTCGGCGTGCTCGCCCTGCTCGGGCGCCGGGCGCCGGTCTCGCTCAAGGTGTTCCTGAGCGCGGTGGCGATCGTCGACGACCTCGGCGCCGTCGTGATCATCGCCCTGTTCTACGCCGGCGGGCTCGACCCGCTGATGCTCGGCGGCGCCGCGCTCACCCTCGCGGCGCTGGTGGGGCTCAACCGCGCCGGCGTCTCGGCGCTATCGCCCTACCTGCTCCTCGGGCTCCTCCTCTGGGTGCTGGTGCTGCGCTCCGGCATCCACGCCACGGTGGCGGGCGTGCTGCTCGCACTGACGATCCCGATCCGCCCGAGCCCGGGCCGGCCCGAGGACGCGAGCTCGCCGCTGCACATCCTGGAGCACGGGCTCACCCCCTGGGTGACCTATCTCATCGTGCCGGTCTTCGGCTTCGCCAACGCGGGCGTGACCCTGATCGGCCTGCCGGCCCACGCCCTCCTCGATCCCGTCACCCTCGGGGTGGCGCTCGGCCTGTTCCTCGGCAAGCAGGTCGGCGTCTTCCTCTGCGTGCGCCTCGCCGCCGCGGCGGGCCTCGCGCACCGGCCGGCGGGGGCGAGCTGGGGGCAGGTCTACGGGGTCTCGGTGCTGTGCGGCATCGGCTTCACCATGAGCCTGTTCATCGGCGGCCTCGCCTTCACGGGAGCCGAGCACGAGGCCGAGACCAAGCTCGGCGTCCTCGGCGGCTCGGTCCTCTCCGGGCTCCTCGGCGCGCTCATCCTCGGCCTCGCCTCCGGCCGGCGCCCGCCCGGGGCCGCGCCGGTTGCGGCCGCGGGCCCCCCGCGCTAGCCCCTTCGCGATGCGCTACTACCTCGGCCTCGCCACGACCTTCCACGACCCGGCCCTCGCCCTCGTCGGGCCGGACGGCGACGTCCTGTTCGCGGAGGGGGCCGAGCGCTTCCTGCAGTACAAGCGGGCCCCGAACTGCGAGCCGGACCCGGCGGGGCGGATGATCGGGCTGCTCGCCCGCCACGTGCCCCGCGGCTCCGAGCTCGTCATCGCCTCGACCTGGAGTGAGCCCTTCACGGAGTTCCTGGCCGGTCAGGCGCGCAGCGGTGCCTTCGCGCTCGACGCGCTGAAGGGCCACGCGCCGGTGCTCAACCGCTCCTTCGTGCCCGAGCGCGCCGAGCGCATCTTCATCGCGGAGCTCCACGCCATGCAGGCGCGGGCCGGCTACGGCACCCTGCTCGCCCTCGACCAGGAGACCCGGGGCAGCGGCGGCGCCCCCCGCGCCACGGTCGCGGCGCAGAGGCGCTACCCGCACCACCTCACCCACGCCGCCTACGCGCTCTGGGGCAGCCCGTTCGCGGAGGCCACGGCGCTGGTGGTCGACGGCATGGGCGAGACCGGCGCGGCGGCGCTCTACCGCCTGAGCGCGGGGCGGATCGCGGAGGTGCGCCGCCACCGCGGCCGCGGCTCGGTGGGCTTCCTCTACGGGCTCGTCACGGACCTCGCGGGCTTCGACCAGGTGAAGGGCGAGGAATGGAAGATCATGGGCCTCGCGCCCTACGGCCGCTCCGATCCGGAACTGATGGGGCTGCTGCGCCGGCTCTACGGGGTGCGGGACGGGCGCCTGACCTTCGCGGACGACGCGACCGTGCGGGCCGTCGCCTCCGAGATCCTGGCCCGCCGCCCGGCCGATCTCGGCGAGGCCGGCTGGGCCGACCTCGCCCGCTGCGGGCAGGACGTGTTCGCCGAAGTGATGGACGTCCTCGTCGCCGAGGCCTGGCGGCTCAGCCCCCACGAGAACCTCGTCATCGCCGGGGGCTGCGGCCTCAACTCCTCCTACAACGGACGCGTGCTCGGCCGCTCGGGCTTTTCCCACCTGCACGTGCCCTCGGCGCCGGGCGACGACGGCAACGCGGTCGGCGCCGCCTGGCTCGCCTACGCGGAGGACAATCCGGGCTGGACCGGGCCGGCGCCGGAGGCGCGCCCGCTCACGCCCTATCTCGGCTCCACCGTCCCGACCGAGCCGATGGCCCGCATGGCCGAGTGGGACCCGCGGGTGCGCCGCCTCGGCCACGACGGCGTCACGCGGGAGGCCGCGCGGATCCTGGCCGAGGGCGGCCTCGTTGGCTGGGTGCAGGGGCGGGCCGAGTTCGGGCCCCGGGCGCTCGGCAACCGCTCGATCCTGGCGGATCCGCGCCCCGTCCATGCCAAGGACGCGCTCAACGCCAAGGTGAAGTACCGCGAGGCGTTCCGGCCCTTCGCGCCCTCGATCCTCGCCGAGGCCGGGCCGGACTGGTTCGAGGACTACGCCGACAGCCCCTACATGGAGCGCACGCTGGTCTGGCGGGAGGCGGTGCGGGACCGGGTGTCGGCGGTGGTCCACGCGGACGGCACCGGGCGCCTGCAGAGCGTCACGCCCGCGCGCAACCCGGCCTACGCGGCGCTGATTGCGGCTTTCCGCGACCTCACGGGCGTGCCGATCCTGCTCAACACGAGCTTCAACGTGATGGGCAAGCCGATCCTCCACACCGCGGAGGATGCGATCCTGATGTTCCACACGACCGGCCTCGACGCGCTCGTCGTCGAGGACTGGATCGCGGTGAAGTGAGGGGCGCCTCCCCGTAGGCGGAGGCGCGGTCCTGCGCTACTCGCAGACCTCGACGCGCTTGTAGGTGAAGTCCTCGTCGTTCAGCCACACCTTGCGGCGCTCGTAGTGGCAGACCGGGCCGCGGCGCTGGCGGACCACCACGGTCTCCACGGGCTCCTCCTCCACCACGACGCGGCGCTCGCGGTATTCCGGCGGGGGCGGCGGGGGCTGGTTGGCGCCGTTGATGAGGGCGCCGGCGGCCACGCCGCCGATGACGCCCGCGGCGACGCCGCCGAGGAGCGCGGCGTTGCGGCCGTCGCGGGCGGCGGCCGGGGCGGCCGCCGAGAGCAGGAGGGCGCCCAGCACGGCGGCCTGCGCGCCGTGACGGATCAGCCCGAAGGAATGGTTGGCGCGCACGCTCAAAGTCTCCCGTTCGTGTTGAGCAAATCCACCACGGGAGGCTTAAGAATCCCCGAATGCGTCGCGCGCGATCCGCTCGGGCGCGACGTCGGGGAGGCGGGGATCATGCGGCTGCGGACGGCCTGGCTCGCGGGCCTCGTCACGCTCTGGGTCGGCGGGGCGGAGGCCGCGGAGGGGCCCCCCTTCCTGCTCGTCGGCCTCGACGGCAAGACCTTCTTCGAGGCCGACGGGCCTCGCAACGGTCCGAACGGCCGGGACGCGCTGGCGATCGTCGACATCGCCGACCCGGCCCGGCCGCGCCTCGCCCACACGATCCCCCTCGACACCTCCGTCTACGGCCCGCCGACCAACCTGCAGATCACCCCGGACGGGCGGCTCGGCCTCGTCACGAGCCCGGTCCTGATGCGGCAGGCGGGGCCCGGGGAGCCCTGGTACGCGCAAGCCGACGACCGGCTCCACGTCGTGGACCTCGCCGCCGACCCGCCGCGGCTCCTCGAGACGATCCGGGTCGGGCGCCAGCCCTCGGGCCTCGCCATCGACCGCTCCGGCCGCTTCGCGCTGGTGGCCAACCGCGAGGACCGCAGCGTCACCCTGCTGGCGATCGAGGGCCGGACGGTCCGGCCCGTCGCCAGCGTCGGGGTGGGCGACGAGGCCGCGGCGGTGGCCATCGCGCCGGACGGCGCCCGCGCCTTCGTGGCCAAGAACAAGGCCGGCACGGTCGGCGTGCTGACGATCGCGGGCGACAGCCTCGCCTACGATCCCGCGGGCGACGTGCCGGTGGGCCCGGGCCCCTACGGCCTCGCGGTGACGCCGGACGGGGCCTTCGTGCTCTCCGGCAACGTCGGCGCGAGCCCGAGCGACGGGCAGCCCGACGCCGTGGCGCTGATCCGGGCGGCGGGCCCCGGGCCCGCCCTGCTCGATCAGGTCGGCGTCGGCGACACGGCCGAGGCGCTGGCGGTCTCCCCGGACGGCCGCCTCGCCGCGGTCTCGGTGGTGAAGGGGGCCGCGGCCCCGCACGGGAGCCCGGCCTACACGCCGGGCGGCGCGGCAGTGCTCCTCGCGATCCTGCCGGAGGGGCGCCTGCGCCGCCTCGGGGAGGCGCCGGCCGGCGCCGTAACGCAGGGCATCGCCTTCGATCCGTCCGGCGCCTACGTCTATGTCGGGAACTACGTCGACCGCACCCTCGGGGTCTACCGGGTGGAGAACGGCACCCTCCGGGAGACAGGCTTCCGCCTCGCCCTGCCGGGTCAGCCGGCCTCCCTGCGCGGACGCCCCTGATCAGGCCAGCGCGTCGAGGGAGGCGATCACGGCGGCGGGCGGGAAGTCCGCGTACTCGTCGGGCAGGCCCCGGCGGTTGACCCAGGCGCAGCGGAAGCCGAAGGCCGTGGCCCCGGCGACGTCCCAGCGGTTCGAGGAGCAGAACAATACGTCCCCGGCCCCGACCCCGAGGGCGTCGAGGGCGATCCGGTAGGCGGCGGGCGCGGTCTTGAAGGTCTGCGCCGCATCGACCGAGAGCACGGCGTCGAGGTGGTCCCCGAGGCCCGCCGCGGCGACCGCCCGGTCGAGCATCGCCTGGTTGCCGTTGGAGAGGATCGCGGTGCGGATGCCCCGCGCCCGGAGCCCCCGCAGCACGCCGGGCACCTCCGGATAGGCGTCGAGGTCCCGGTAGGCGTCGAGGAGCGCCTCCCGCACCCCCCGGTCGACGCCCGGGTGCTTGGCGAGGGCGACGTCGAGGGCGGCCTCCGTCAGCGACCAGAAGCTGCGGTAGCGCCCCATCAGCCCGTAGATCCAGCTGTATTCGAGCTGCTTCGTGCGCCAGGTCTCGGAGAGGGCGCCCGCCTCGGGCCCGATCGCGCCGGCGTGCCGCTGCACCGCGGCGTGCACGTCGAACAGCGTGCCGTAGGCGTCGAACACCGCCGCCGTCGTGCCCTCCAGAAGATCCGCCATCCGCACGCTCCCTGCCGGCCCCGGAGATGGGGCGGCCGGACGCGCGCGCCAGCCCTCAGGCCCGGCGCAGGCGCAGGCCGGCGAGGTGCAGCACCCCGACGAGGAGGCCGCCGTAGACGAGGGCGCCCGCGAGCCCGAGGAGGGCCAGCACCGCGATCTCGCGGAAGCGCGGCAGGGGCGGCACCAGGGCCTCGGCGAGCGGCAGCCCGTAGACGGCGACGCCGGCGAGCCCCGCGCAGGCCAGCGCCACGCCGAGCACCGTGATGCCGAGGCTGCGGCCCGGCGCGGTCCAGCCCCGGCGGTGGGCGAGCAACACCAGGAGGGCGAGGTTCACCCACTGGCTCACCGCGGTGGCGAGCGCGAGGCCGGTGACGCCGTAGGGGCCGGTGAGCCAGAGCTTCAGGGCGACGTTGACCGCGATGGCGGTGAGCGAGGCGTAGAGCGGGGTCTCGGTGTCCTGCCGGCTGTAGAAGCTCGCCACCGCGCTGCGCACCAGCACCACGGCCGGCAGCGCGAGGCCGTAGGCGGCGAGCACCGCGGCCGCCCGCGCGGCATCCTCCGCTCCGAAGGCGCCGCGCTGGAACAGGGCCGTCATGATCAACCCGGGCAGGGTCAGGAAGGCGACCGTGAACGGGGCCGACAGCGCCAGCGAGAAGCCGGCCGCCCGGTTCTGCGCGGCATGGGCCCCGGCGACGTCGCCCGCCGCGATGCGCCGGCTCATCTCGGGCAGCAGCACCGTGCCGGCCGCGATGGCGATGACGCCGAAGGGGAGCTGGTAGAGCCGGTCGGCGTAGTAGAGGGCCGAGACGGCCCCGGTCGGCAGCAGGCTCGCGATGATGGTGTCGGCGAAGGCCGCGATCTGGAAGCCCGCCGAGCCGATCACCGCCGGGCCGAGGACCCGGAAGAAGCGGGTCATGGCGGGGTCGCGCAGGCCGGGTGCGGCGAGCCCGGGGGCGACGCCCGCCCGCCGGCAGCCCCACCAGAGCAGCCCGAACTGCAGGACGCCCGAGACCGCGACGCCCCAGGCGGCCGCGTAGGCGGCGTTCGGAAACAGGCCGGCCAGCGCGAGGGCCGCCAGCATCGCGAGGTTGAGGAGCACCGGCGCCCCGGCCGCCACCGCGAAGCGCCGGTGCGCGTTCAGGACGCCGGAGAGCAGCGTCACCAGCGTCATGAACAGGAGGTAGGGGAAGGTGATGCGGGTGAGCGCCACGGCGAGGCCGAAGCGCTCCGGGTCCTCGGCGAAGCCCGGCGCCAGCGCCCGCACGACGAACGGCATGGCCGGCAGGGCGAGGGCCAGGAGCACCACCTGCACGGCCAGCATCAGCGTGAAGATGCGGTCCGCGAAGCGCTGCGCGGCACCCGCCTCGCCGGCCTCCGCGAGGCCCGCATAGGCCGGCACGAAGGCGGTGTTGAAGGCGCCCTCGCCGAAGATCGCCCGGAAGTGGTTCGGGAGCCGGAAGGCCACCACGAAGGCGTCGGCGACAGGGCCCGCGCCCATCACGGCCGCCATCACGACGTCGCGCGCGAAGCCCGTGGCGCGGGACACCAGGGTCCAGCCGCCGACCGAGAGGATGGAGCGGATCATCGGGCCGCCGGCCCCCGCCGATCGCGGGGGCAGGGGCGGGCGCGTGGTTCGGAAATGGCTCGTTCCCCGGAATGCGGCGATCGGATGCGGCGATCGGGGGGCGAGCGTAGAGCCGGTTTCGGCCCCGCCCACAAGGGGCGCCGCGGGCCCGGTCAGCCCGCGGCCGGGTCCTGCCTCAGGCGTTCGCCTCGCCGTACATCTTCTCCACGTGCTCCCAGTTCACGAGGTTCTCGATGAAGGCCTTGAGGTAGTCGGGGCGCCGGTTGCGGTAGTCGATGTAGTAGGAGTGCTCCCAGACATCGACGCCGAGGATCGGCTTGGCGCCGTGCACCAGCGGATTCTCGCCGTTCGGGGTCTTCATGATGGCGAGCTTGCCGTCCTTGACGGCGAGCCACGCCCAGCCCGAGCCGAACTGGCCGACGCCGGCCTGGATGAAGTCGGCCTTGAACTTCTCGGCCCCGCCGAGGTCCTCGTCGATCTTCTTGGCGAGGCTCCCGGGGATCGCGCCGCCGCCGTTGGGCTTCATCCACTGCCAGAAGTGGATGTGGTTGTAGTGCTGGCCGGCGTTGTTGAAGAGCGCCTGGTTGGTGTTGTAGCTCGCCTTGACGATCTCCTCGACGCTCTTGCCCTGGAGGTCGGTGCCTTCGAGCAGCTTGTTGCCCGTGTCGACGTAGGCCTTGTGGTGCTTGTCGTGGTGGAACTCGAGGGTCTCCTTCGACATGTAGGGGCCGAGCGCGTCGTAGGCGTAGGGCAGTTCCGGCAGGGTGAAGGTCATCGGCATCTCTCCGGGTCGTGGGGTCCCACGCGGCGCGCGGCCTTGAATCGCCCGTCAGGCAAGCGACGGGCCGCGCCTCGGCGCGCGGTGGCGACGGGCGGTAGGTAAGTCGGGGGCCCCGCCACGGCAACGCCGCCCGCGCGCACGGCCGTGGAAAGGCGCGGCGCCCCGCGCGCCGTCCGGCCGGGGCGCGGGGGCCGTTCGCCGGCTGTCCCAGGGCAAGAGCCCCCGGACAGGTGTTCTTGGGGATGGCCGGCCCGCGACCGCCGCGCGTGTGGCTTTCCGATTTTGCAATCGGGGACCGGGGCTTTACTGTCACAGGGGCCAAACGTCCGGCCGGTGTCCCGAGAGTATCATGATCCTCGCGCTGTTCGCGCTCGCCGCCGCCATGATGATTGGCGGCATCGCCGCCGTGATCCAGGGATTTCCCTTCGTCCGCCTCGAGAGCGGCCTGGCCATGGTGATCGCGGGCGCGACGACGGCCTCGGCCGGCGCGGTGCTGCTCGGCCTCGGGGTCGTGGCGACCGGGCTGAAGCGGATGGAGCGCGCCCTCGCGGCGGTCCGGTCCGCCCCGGCGGAGCCGGCAGGCATCCTGCCCGCCGCGCCGCCCTTCGATCTCGCGGCCTCGCGCCCGCGCCCGACCCTGGGGGGTGCCCCCGCGGCCGCCGGCACCGCCGCCCTCGCGGGTGCCGCCGCGCTGCCCGGCACCGCGGCGCTCGCCGCGGATGGCGCACTCGACGATCTCCGGCCGGGCCGGCCGCTCTCTGAACCGGCCTTGCAGCCGGACCCGGCCGCCGAGCCCGAGCTGCCCCTGCCCGAGCCCGCGGGCCAGCCCGGTGACGGCGCGGTGCCCGAGGACGACCTGTTCGCCGAGCCCGAACCCGAGCCCGCCCCGGTCGCCGCACCCGCGCCGACGCCTGCCCCGCCGCCCTTCGAGGTCCAGCTCGAGCCCGAGCCGGCTCCGGAGCCCGCTCCCGAACCTGTCCGGACTGCCGCGCCCGAGGCGCCGAAGCTCGAGGTGGTGGGCACCTACGCCTCCGGCGGGAACACCTACGTGATGTTCTCGAACGGCTCGATCGAGGCGGAGACCCCGCGGGGACGCTTCACCTTCAACTCCCTCGACGAGCTGAAGGCCTTCGTGGAGGCGGGCGGGGAATCCGGCACCCGCGGGGCGGCGTAGCGCCTCCCCCGGAACACCCCGCGCGGTGCTCCCGTAATCCGCCCCATCGGCAAGGCTCGGCCGGCATGCGATGGTGGCGCCCCTTGCCACCGGAACGCCCGCCTTGCCCCGCCTCGCCCTCGCCGGTCTCCTCCTGTGCCTCGCCGCCCTGCCGGCCCGGGCCGCGTTCCCGTGCGACGAGCTCTGGGGCGAGCGCAACGCCATCTACAAGGATGCGGGCTACTGCTTCCGCACGCCCCGCGCGATCCGGGCCTTCGGCAACGCGGATTGCCGGTACGACGACATCGCCGACGTTCCCCTCTCGGCCCGCAACCGGGCCGACATCGCCGAGATCCGGCGGCAGGAGCGCGCGAACGGCTGTGGCGAGTAGGCGCTCCCGCCCGGGCCATCAGGCCAGCGGGTTGAGGGCGTCGTTGCGCGCGGGCAGGGGCGCCAGCATCGTCAGGCTGAAGCCGTCCGGGGCGTAATCGGTCTCCACCTGCGCCTGGACCTGGGTGGTCAGCACGCGCTGGAGCAGGCGTGATCCGAAGCCCTGGCGGCGCGGGGGCTGCACCGGCGGGCCGCCGCTCTCCCGCCAGGCGAAGCGCAGCGTCCCGGCGGGGCCGCCGGGCACCACCTCCCAGCGCACCGCGACCCGTCCGGTGCGGTTCGACAGGGCGCCGTACTTTGCGGCGTTCGTGGTCAGCTCGTGGATCGCCATGCCGATCGGCACCGCGATCTCCGAGGCCAGATCGACCATCGGCCCCTGCAGGGTGACGCGGTCGTCGGTCAGCCCGTCCATCGCCCCTTCGGCGTAGGGCTTCAGCTCGTTGACGAGGAGGCTGCGCAGGCTCGCCGTCTGCCAGGTGTCCTCGGTGAGCACCGAATGGGTGTGGGCGAGCGACATGATGCGGCCCACGAAGGCCTCGTAGAAGCTCTCGATGCTCGACGCGGTGCGGGCCGTCGAGCCCACGATCGCCTGCACGGTGGCGAGGGTGTTCTTCACCCGGTGGTGCAACTCGCGGATCAGCAGCGATTGCCGCTCCGCGGCGAGGCGCCGGTCGGTGACGTCGGCCACGACGCCGATCAGGCGGCGCGGCAGCCGGTTTGGGGCGTCGCGCTCGAAACGGCCCGCCATGTCGATGGTGCGCCAGGCCCCGTCGCTCTTGCGGCGGATGCGCCCCGTGGTGTGGAGGATGACGTCCTCGCGCAGCGCCAGCGAGATCGCCCGGCGCACCGCGTCGCGGTCGTCCGGGTGCAGGATCTCGCTGAGGAATTCGGTCTTGCCCACGGTGCCGTCCTCGGGCGTGCGCCCGAAGATCTCGAACATCCGCTCGTTCTCCCAGATGGCCTGGTCGTCGAGCATGTGCCACTCGAAGATGCCGAGCCGCGCCAGTGAGGTGGCGACCCGCAGGCGCTGGTCGCGGGCCACCAGCGCGTCGCGGGCCTCGACCCGCGTGGTCACGTCCTGCACGACCCCGACCATGCCGGCGACGCGTCCGTCCGCGGCGCGCAGGGGCTGGCCGCGGGCGACGATGACGATGCGGCTGCCGTCGCCGCCGCGGGTCAGCGGGCACTCGAAGCTGTAGGGCTGGCCGCTGTCCAGCGCCTCCCGCACCGTCCGCGCGATGCGCGCGGCCTCCGCCGGGGCGATGCCCGCCTTCATCTCGGCCCAGGTCAGCGAGGGGCCGGGCGGATGGCCGAGGATCTGCGCGGCGCGGCGCGACAGGCTGATGCGGCCGCTCGCCGAGTCCCAGCGCCACTCCCCGAGGCCCGCGGCCACCAGCGCGTCGCGGTTCTCGGCGGCCCGCACCGCCTCGTCGGCATCGACCGGCTCGACCACGAGCGTCGCCACCCGCCCCGCGCCGCGGCGCACCCGCACCTCGACCTCGCGGCCATCCGCCCGACGCCAGATCTCGATGCCGTCCGGAAGGCCCTCGCCCGCCGAGGCCACGAGGTCGGCGAGGGGCCGCCCCGCGAGGCCGCCCGCCGGGTGGCCGAGGAACGCGCACAGGCTGCGATTGGCTTCGGCGATGTGCCCGCCGCCCGGTGCCAGGAGTGCGAGGCCGACCGCCGCCTCGTCGAAGGCCGCCCGCCACGGATCGAACGCTTCCGCGGCCGCGAGCCCCTGATCAGACTGATCGTCCAATACCGATCCCTCGCCCCACCGGCGCAAGCGTGCCGGACCGCGCGGCATCACGCACCCCGCCGGCTCCGATGAGGCCGGCGCCGACAAGATGGACGCGCCGTTGCCCAGCGGCAAGGCGGTACGGCCGAGCTTTCCAGCCCCCGATCCCCATACTACCAACGATTGTGATGACGCTGAGCAACCCGGGCAGGTTCGACGCAGGGGCCTCGCGGGGCCTCAAGGCCCGGCGACGCGCTCGAAGGTGAGGTAGGTGGGCCGGCGGCCGGCCGCGATCGCCTTGGCCTCGTAGCGGGTGCCGGGCCACCCCGAAAAGGGCTCGCGCCAGTCCGCGGCGCTGCGGGCGGTCCAGCGGAGCGCCGGGCAGCGGGCGGCCCGCACCAGGGTCCAGCCCGCGTAGTCGTCGATGTCGCTGGCGAAGCGGAAGTGGCCGCCCGGGCGCAGCACGCGCGCGATCTCGGCGAGCGAGGCGTCCGAGACGAACCGCCGCTTGCGCTGGCGCCGCTTCGGCCAGGGATCGGGATAGAGCAGGTAGACGCGCGCGAGGCTCGCGTCCGGCAGGGCCGCAAGCAGCGCCGTGACGTCCTCGTCGCGGATGCGGACGTTGCGCAGGCCCTGTTCGTCGACCGTGCGCAGCAGCTTGACGACGCCGTTCACGAACGGCTCGGCGCCGATGATGCCGACCCGCGGATGGGCCGCGGCCTGGGCGGCGAGGTGCTCGCCGCCGCCGAAGCCGATCTCGAGCCAGATCTCGTCGCGGGGCTCGGCGAACAGGGCGGCGGGGTCGAGCCCCGCGCCGGCCGGCGGCACGGCGACCCGCAGCCGCGGCAGCAGCTCCGCGAGGCGCTGCTCCTGGGCGCCGCGCAGGCGCTTGCCCTTCCGGCGCCCGAAGAAGGCGCGCTCCGGCTCGCCGCCCTCGCCCGGCCGGGGAGGGATCTCGTCCCGCCCCGCCGTCACGGGGGTCAGGCGAGGGCCGACTTCAGGCTGCCGGCGAGGTCGGTGCGCTCCCAGGAGAAGCCGCCGTCCGCCTCGGGCGCCCGGCCGAAATGGCCGTAGGCGGAGGTGCGGGCGTAGATCGGCTTGTTGAGGCCGAGCTTCGTCCGGATGCCCCGGGGCGACAGGTCGAGGGCGTCCATCAGGACCGCCTCCAGGCGGCTCTCGTCGACGGTGCCGGTGCCGTGCAGGTCGACGTAGATCGAGAGCGGCTTGGCCACGCCGATCGCGTAGGCGAGCTGGATGGTGGCGCGGCGCGCGAGGCCCGCGGCCACCACGTTCTTGGCGAGGTAGCGGGCCGCGTAGGCCGCCGAGCGGTCCACCTTGGTCGGGTCCTTGCCCGAGAAGGCACCGCCGCCGTGGGGCGCCGCGCCGCCGTAGGTGTCCACGATGATCTTGCGGCCGGTGAGGCCGGCATCGCCGTCCGGGCCGCCGATCACGAACTTGCCGGTCGGGTTGACGTGCCAGGCGGTGCCCTCGTTGACCCAGCCCTCCGGCAGCGCCTTGAGGATGTAGGGCTCCACGATGGCGCGTACGTCGGCCGAATCGAGGGACTCGTCGAGGTGCTGCGTCGACAGCACGATCTGGGTCGCCTCCACGGGGCGGCCGTTGGCGTAGCGCACGGTCACCTGGCTCTTGGCGTCCGGCCCGAGCACGGCCGCGTCGCCCTGCTTCGCCTTGCGGGCATCCGCGAGGTCCTTGAGGATCTTGTGGGCGTAGAAGATCGGGGCCGGCATCAGCTCCGGCGTCTCGTCGGCCGCGTAGCCGAACATGATGCCCTGGTCGCCCGCGCCCTCGTCCTTGTTGCCGGCCGCGTCGACGCCCTGCGCGATGTCTGCCGACTGGGCGTGCAGGTGGATCGCCACGTCGTTGTTCTTCCAGTGGAAGCCCGACTGCTCGTAGCCGATGTCGCGCACCGCCTCGCGGGTCAGGTGCTCGAGATCCCGGAACGTCACCGAATCGGGGCCGCGCACCTCGCCCGCGATGACGATGCGGTTCGTGGTCGCCAGCGTCTCCACGCCGAGCCGGGCCTCCGGCATCGCGGCCAGGTAGGCGTCCACGACGGTGTCGGAGATGCGGTCGCAGACCTTGTCGGGGTGGCCTTCGGACACGGATTCGGACGTGAACAGGAAATCGGAGCGCGGCATCGGCTCGGCAACCCTCGGTTGCGGGCGCGCCATCAATGCTCGCGGCGCTGGAACCCGGTCTGCGTTAGCGGCCGTTCTCGCACCGCCTCCGCCGGGCGGTCAAGACGAAATGACGAACGTGTCCGCTATATCAAACGAAGCGGTCGGTAGGTCGGTCGACGTCGCTCAGCCGTTGAACTTGCGATCGAGGAGGTGCACCGCGGCGGCGAAGTCGCGCTTGGCGGTCTCGGAGAAGTGCTCGGAGACGTGCCGCGCCATGGCATCGGCGAGTCCCTGCCAGGGGCCGCCGGCGACGTAGGGGTCCTGGTGCTCCTCGGCGAAGCCGGAGGCGGCGACGTCGTCGGTCCGCTCCATGCCCTGGAAGAAGTATTCCAGCGGAACGCCGGTCATGCGCGAGAAGATGTCGAGGTGCACCGCGCTGATCCGGTTGGTGCCCTTCTCGTACTTCTGCAGCTGTGCGGCCGACATGCCGAAGCTCTGAGCCACGCGCCTTTGCGTGAGCGACGCGCGCCGGCGTGTCTCGGCGATGCGCTGCCCGATGAAGACGTCCCGCTGATCGGTCTTCTGCCCTGCCATGGATCGACTCGTCTGCCTGCCGGCTCGCTTGGGCGGACCCCCCCGGACCGCCGACGATACGCTTAAGGTTCGGCCGGACCTTTGTCACGGCGGCCGAGGCACATTACGCAGTGTCCCGCGTCGAATGTCAGCAGTCCGACGGCCAGATCTACGATCCGGAACCCGAACGGGACCGGCCTCCACGCGGCCCAGGCCGCGGATGGGCAGCCTGACTGCGATTATCCGCTGTATAATACTACCTATTGTTGTATTTTCCGCCGAAAGCGACGGCAGGCTGGGCTATGAAGCGTGCGCTGACCCGGCTGAGCACCGGGCAGAGCCGAGAGGCCCCGCGTCCCATGCCCGCCGTGCCCGAATCACAGGATCCGAAGTCTCCGCCGAGCGACGAGGCGTTGCGCGCGCATATCCGCGCCGTCCTCCGCCAGCTCGCGGAGCGGCGCAAGCGGACCACGCAGCCGTAGGCTGACGGCGGGTGGAGGAGTGGCGTCCCCGGCAGGGTTCGAACCTGCGACCCCAGGTTTCATACCGCTTCGGCTTTCGCCGCCGCCCGCACGGTCCGGGCGTTCGTGGTCTGGACTATCCCTTCGCCCTAGGCCCTGGGGACCCTTAGGCGCCGCCCGTCTAGTCTCTACACCTTCCCGGGCCGGCGGGTGCCGGCGTCTCGGGCTTGGCTCGGGATCGGCAGGGCGCCGCGCCCCGGGGGGCCTGGCGCCGGGAGCTTTCCCCGACTTTGAGCGGATCCACCGCACGGTTTCCCGTCCGGCGCCCAATTGCTGCTTCTAGGAAACCTGTGCTCTGTCCAACTGAGCTACGGAGACAACCGCGGCTGCCATAGCACCAACGCGAGGCGAGGCCAACCGAGCCGGGGGCGGCGAGGGCCGCCCGGGAGGCCTGTGGCCGCGCGGCCGCAGGCCGCCGCAAACCGGCCGCCGCCCGGTGCGGAGCGGGCCCGTCTCGGCCATCATGCCCCCATGCGATGCGCTGCGGAATCGATCGGGCTGGGGAGGCGGACGGCCCTGGCCTCCGCCCTCGGGCTCATCGCCGCCCTGCCGGCGGCGGCGGCCCCCCGGGCCGGCGCGCCCGAGTGCCGGGCGGCCTCCACGCGCGGCGATGCCCTCCAGGCCCTCGGGCCCCGCGGCGAGGTGGTGCTCGCCTCCGGGACGCGGGCCCTCCTCGGGTCGCTGCGCTGGCCCGAGGACCCGGTCGCCGCGGCCGAGGCGGAGGGCTGGCTCCGGGCCCGCGCCGGCCGGGCGCTGGCGGTGACGGCGCGGGGAGAGGCCGACCGCTGGGGCCGTATCCGGATCGACGCCGCCGACGAGGCCGACGGCACCGACCTCGCGGGCGGCCTGATCGAGGCCGGCCTCGCCCACGCGGATGCGGGGGAGGGGGACGTGCTCTGCCGTCCGGCGCTCCTCGCCGTCGAGGCGGGTGCCCGCGCGGGCGGGCGCGGGCTCTGGGCGCGCGAGCCGGTCCGGGACGCGCGGGACGGGGCGGCGCTGCGGGCCCGGGCCGGGCGCTTCCTGGTGGCGGAGGGGCGGCTCCTGAACGTCGGCGAGCGCGCCGCGCGGACCTATCTCGACTTCGTGCGGCGGGGCGAGGACGGGCTGACCGTCACCGTGTCGAAACGCACTTGGCGCCGGCTCCAGGAACGTGGTTTGAGTGCGGCGGGGCTGAGGGGCCGCACCGTGCGCGTGCGCGGCATCGTCGAGATCGGGCGCGGGCCGGTGCTGGATCTGACGAGCGCCGACGCGCTGGAACTCCTCGGCGAGGCGGCACGCCCCCTCGGGGAGGCGGACAGGGAGCGGGCGCTTCGGCGCTGAGGGGCCATGCGCGGGGTCTTGGAACGCAGCATCATCCGCGGAGCCGGCCGGCCGCGCCGGGGGCTCGCCCTCGCGCTGCCGCTGCTGCTCTCGGCCTGCGCGGGCGAGCACACCGGGGCGGTCCTGACACCGGCGGTCGTCACGGTGCCGGCCGAGGCGCCGCGCACCACCGGCCGCGAGCGCGGCTCGGACGCCGACCACCTCAAGCTCGTCGCCTCGTTCGGGGGCGAGTACCGCGCGCCCGCGGCGCTGCGCCTCCTCAACGAGGTCACCGACCGCCTCGTCAAGGCGAGCGACCGGCCCGACCGGACCTACGAGGTGACCATCCTCGACAGCCCGGTGATCAACGCCTTCGCGCTGCCGAACGGGCGCCTCTACGCCACCCGCGGCCTGCTGGCCCTCGCCTCCGACACCTCGGAGCTCGCGGCGGTGCTCGCCCACGAGATCGCCCACGTCACCCTGGCCCACGCCAACGCCCGGACCGAGCTGGAGCTGCGCTCGCAGCTCGTCAGCAAGGTGGTGGCCGACGTGCTGAACGACCCCGCCACCGGCGCCCAGCTCCAGAACCAGTCGCGCTTCGCGCTGGCCCGCTTCTCCCGCGAGCAGGAGCTGGAGGCCGACGCGGTCGGCGTGCGCACGCTCGCCAAGGCCGGCTACGACGCCTTCGGGGCGGGCCGCTTCCTCAGCGTCCTCAACCGGACGGTGGCGCTGAAGTCCGGCACCGGCACCGCGGCCGAGCCCGACATGCTGGCGACCCACCCGGGCACCGCTGAGCGCATCAGCCTCGTCACCCGCGCCGCGCGGCGCACCGGCGCGCCGGGCCTCGGGGCGGACGACCGGGCCCGCTACCTCGCGGCGATCGACGGCCTCGCCTACGGCGACAACCCGGCCGACGGCGTGGTGCGGGGCCGCCGCTTCCTGCATCCGGGCCTCGGCATCGCCTTCGAGGTGCCGGACGGCTTCACCATCGAGAACACAAAGGCGGCTGTGCTCGGCACCACCAACGAGGGCAGCCGCCGCCTGCTGTTCGACCAGGTGGAGGCCGGCGCCGGCCAGGATCTCGCCGACGTCCTGAAGGCCACCTGGAACGACGCGATCGAGGCGGCCTCCGTGGAGGCCCGCACGATCGCCGGGCACCCGGCGGCCGTGGCGCTGTCGCGCGGCAAGGACTGGACCTTCCGCCTCGCGGCGATCCGGGTGGGCGACACCACCTACCGGATGATCATGGCCGCCAAGGGGGCGACCGACCCGGAGCCGGCCTTCCGGCGCTGGACCGAGAGCCTCGCCACCGTCTCCCCGGAGGAGACTCGCAACCTGCGCGCCCTGCGCCTCGCGATCGTGCCCGCCCCGTCCGCCTCGGCCGAGGAGCTCGCCCGGCGCATGGCGGCGCCGGACCGCGCCCTCGACCGCTTCCTGGTGCTGAACGGCTTGGAGCGCGGGGCCGCCCTCAGGGTCGGACAGGGCTACAAGGTGGTGACCGAGTAGGGGGCGGCTCGCGCCGGCCTCACGCCGCGGCGAGCGCCAGCGACATCGATTCCTTCTTGATCAGCTCGCGATAGAACCCGTCGAGGTGGGTGAGCTTGTCCGGCGAGCCGTCCTGGATGATGCGGCCGCCCTCGAGGACCACGATCCGGTCGAAGTCCTTGAGCGTCGAGAGCCGGTGCGCGATGGCGATGACGGTCCGGCCCGCCATCAGGTTGGCGAGGGCGTGGCGGATCGCCTCCTCGGACTCGGCGTCGAGGGCCGAGGTCGCCTCGTCGAGGAGCAGGATCGGGGAGTTCTTCAGGATCGCGCGGGCGATGGCGATGCGCTGGCGCTGTCCGCCCGAGAGCTTCACGCCGCGGTCGCCCACGATGGTGTCGAAGCCTTCCGGCAGGGCGTTGATGAAGTCCGTGCAGTGGGCGGCCTCGGCGGCCTTCCAGACGTCCTCGTCGGAGGCGTCGGGCCGGCCGTAGCGGATGTTCTCGCGCAACGAGCGATGGAACATCGAGACGTCCTGCGGCACCACCGTGATGGCCTCGCGCAGCGACTCCTGGGTCACGCGGTCGAGGTCCTGGCCGTTGATCAGGATCTTGCCGCCCTGAACCTCGTAGAAGCGCTGCAGCAGGGAGAACAGGGTCGACTTGCCGCCGCCCGACTTGCCGACGAGGCCGACCCGCTGCCCCGGCTCGATGGCGAGGTCGAAGTCGGTGAACACGCTGCGGCCGTCCGGATAGTTGAAGGCCACGTGCTGGAAGTCGATCTTGGCGCCGTGGCCGGTCAGCGGCTCGGCCTCCGGGTGGTCCACGAGGTCGTGCGGCTGCAGCAGCGTGTGCAGCGCCTCCGAGAGGCGGGCGGTGTGCTGTGTGGCGTCGACGAGCGCCACCGCGAGGTCGCGGGTGGCCGCCAGAATGCGGATGCCGAGGGTGCAGACGAGGACGACCTGACCGTTGGTGGCGCGGCCCGCCTCCCACATGGTGATCGCCCAGTAGAGCAGGCCGAGCACCGCGAGCACGGTGAGGATGGCGTGCACGATGCGCAGCTTCTCGAGGTAGAGGAGCGAGGAGCGGCGGGCCTTCATCTCGGTGCCGATGGTGCCCTCGAAGCGGATCGCCTCCCGCTTGAAGGCCGAGAAGGCGCGCACGAGCTGCATGTTGCCGACGAGGTCGACCATCTCGCCGTCGACGCTCGCGGCCTTGGCGGCGAAGTCGTGGTGCAGCGGCTTGCCGGCCGAGGCCATCTTGAACATCAGCACCACGACGGAGGCGAAGATCGCCGCCAGCACCGCCGCCATGGTGAGGTTGACGGTGGCGATGTAGATCAGCGAGCCGCAGGCCGCGACGCAGGGCGGCATCACGTTGAACACGAACATGTTCTCGACCGTGAAGATCGCGTTCGAGGTCGCCGTGATGCGCGAGGCCAGCGTGCCGGGCTGGCGGTCGGCGAAGAAGGTCGGGGAATGCCCCGTCATGTGGCGGAAGAGGTCGCGGCGGATGTCGCCGGTGACGCCCACGAAGGTGAAGGCGCCGACGAGCGCGGCGACGCGCCAGAGTAGGTTGTCGGCGGCGATGAAGGCGACGAGCAGCGCCAGCGCGCCCCAGACCAGCCCGGCATCGGGGCCCTTGCCGAGGGCGTCGACCACGCCCTTCAGGGCGTAGTCGGTCGAGACCGAGAAGCCCACGGCGCCGAGCACGGCGCAGAGGATGACGGCGTGGGGCAGGGCGCGCCGCTTCAGGTAGCGCGCGACGAAGGCCCAGGGCCGATCGGCGTACGTGTCGAGATCTTCCATCGCGATGGCCATGTCGTGTCTACCGAACCTGACGGACGACGAGGAGGGGTCGCGGGCCGATCAGGGACGGACTGATCCCCAGCGGCAACGCAACAGCGTCGCCATACGTTGCATGCCCTCGTTCGTGCCGCACGCTTTTATCCATCGAAGCTGAACGCGAGTTGAGCGTCGGGCTGCGCGGAAGCGAATCCGGTGCCGCGGCGCTCAGCGCCCCGCCTCCGGCTCGGCCCGGCGCGTCTCCGGCATGATGGTGGCGACGAGCAGGAAGGCCGCGAGTCCCACGAAGGCGAGGCCGAGGAACGCGTCGTGGCTGCCGTAGCGGTCAGCCACGAGGCCCGCGAAGGAGGTCGAGAGCGCGGCCCCGATGCCCATCGCGGTGCCGACCGCGCCCAGGGCGAGGTTGAACCGTCCGGTGCCGCGGGTGAGGTCCGAGACCACGAGGGGCACCATCACGCCGAGAACCGCGGCCGAGATGCCGTCGAGCACCTGGATGCCCACGAGGAGCGTCGGGTTGTCGGTGTAGGCGAAGAGCAGCCCGCGCAGGGGCAGGGCCGCGAAGCCGAGGAGCAGGATCGGCCGGCGGCCGAAGCGCTGCGCCGCCCGCCCGAGGCTCGGCGCCAGCACGGCCAGCACGCCCTGGGGCACCATGATGCAGGCGGCGATGAGGGCGGTGGCGGTCTCGCTCGCCCGCAGGGTCAGCACGCTGCCCACCAGCGGCAGCATCGCGGCGTTGGCCAGGAAGAACAGGGTCATGCAGGCGGCAAAGCACAGGAGCGCGCGGTTGGTGACGAGGGTGCGCAGCGCGCCCGGGCCGGGGGCCCCGGCCGCCGGGGCGGGGGGCGGCTCGCTGCGCACCTCGTCGGCCCGGATGAAGGAGAGGGCAAACAGCGTCGGCACCACGAGCCCGGCCGTGAGGTAGAACACGGCGTCGTTCGAGACGTAGTAGCCGCAGGCGCCCATCCCGGCGGCCGCCAGGGCGTTTCCGAGCGCCTGGAAGCTCGCGTTGCGCCCGAGGCGCTCGCCGGCCCGGGCGTGTCCCACGAGGCCGATGCTGATCGCCGCGATGGCGGGCGTCAGCACGCAGCTTGCCGCCGAGTGGGCCGCCATGGCGAGCAGCACGATCAGGAAGTTCGGCCACATGGCGAGCGCGAAGGCGCTGGCGGCGATCGCCGTCACCGAGAAGCCGGCCGCGAAGCGCTTCGAGCGCGCGGCGTCCACGAAGGCGCCGCCGGGCACCTGGCCGAGCAGGCTCACGAGGCTTCCGACCGTGAGCGCGAAGCCGATGTCCGACTGCGTCCACTTGGCCTGGGTGAAGTAGACGGCGAGGAACGGCCCGAACCCGGTCTGCAGGTTCGCCACGAAGAACGCGAAGGCGTCGAGCCCGCGACGGCTCGCACGGGAGAGGACGGCCGACTGGGGGGCCACGGAAGCGGGCTCGGGCATCGGGTCGGCCACGGCCTCGGCAGCCGCCTCCTTCAGGCGGACCGGCCGGGCGCGGATCTCGTGCCGGGGCAGGTCGCGCTCGCGCGAGGGGGCGGCGCGCCGATGCTTCAAGCGGGCCACCGTCATCTATCCGGAGCCCGCTCCGGGGGCTTCGCGCCCTCGGCGGGTGGCGTCGCGGCGGGCTGGGCGGGCGCCGGCTGCGCGACGGGGGCCTGTGCGGCCGGCGGCTGTCCGGCGGGGGCCGGCGCCTGTCCGGGGGGCTGTCCGGCTGGTTGGGCCGCCGCCTCGCCCTCCGGCGTGCCGCCGGGGCTCGCGGGGCCGAGCACCACGATCGGCTCGCCGGGCTTGTACTCGGGCGAGACCCGCACTTGGTTGCGGCTGAGCTGCAGCACGAGGCGGCCGGGCTTGCCGTCGGTGGTGAAGCGCAGGGCCCGCCAGTCCACCGCGATCTTGCGCGAGCCGACCCCGAGGAAGCCGCCGAAATCGATGATCGCCGCCCGCGGGCGGCCGTCCTTGTCGATGATGATGTCGATCACCCGGCCGAGCTCGTCGCCGTTGAGCCCGCGCACGCCCTTGCCGAGCAGGCTCTCGTAATCCTGCGTGTCGAGCACGGTGGCGGGCGTGCCCTGCTGCGGCGCCGGCTGCGGGGTGACCTGTGGGGCAACTTGCGGGGTGGCCGGGGGCGGCGCGACGGCGGGCGGCGCGGCCTCCGGTGCGCTCGCCGGAGCCGACGCGTTCTGGGCGCCGGCGCCCGCGGCCCAAAGGGTGATCGTCGCTGTCGCGATCATCCGGATCGTTCTGAACACGCGGTGTCCTCGGTGGCTGGTCGGCGGTTCCGGTCACAACAGCGGCGCTTGCGCCCGGTTCCGGAAGGTGGCCCGGTCGGTCTGCCCGCCGACCAAGGCGAAGTTGTGGATCCGCGGCCGCGGATGACGGCGCAGCGCAAGCTTCGTGCCCGGGCGTGTCCGCCCCGCGTCTGGTTTTCGCCAAAACCCCGTCGTAGAGAGGCGGCGAAGAAAGAAGGCGGGTCCCCCGACCCGGCGGAGGACCACCCCATGTCGCTTATCCAGAGAGCCGGCGCGGCGGCGCTCGTCGCGGCCTCGCTCGCCGGCTGCCAGGCCCTCGGCGGCAGCTCCGGCGTGATGCCGGCGAGCGATGTCGGGCCGCCCCCGTCCCTGCGCAGCGCCCTGCCGGGCCGCGCGATGCGCACCACGAGCACCGACGAGGAGGGCCAGCCCCTCGCGACGCGGCCGACCCGCCAGCTCGACCTGCCGAAGAACGCCCGCGGCGAGGCCCGTGCGGCCGATGCGGGCCCGCGGCGCATCCGTCGCGACGAGATCGAGGGCGGCGCCGAGGGCGGCCCGAACAGCGGCGGCCTCGCCCCCTCGCTCAGCCCCGGCGGCGGCGTCGGCCTCGGCGGCAAGTTCTGAGCGGCAAGTTCTAGGCGGCAAATCCGGGGGCGCCCCCCGCGGGCCTCCTCGTCAGCGGGGCTTGGTCAGCGGAGCTTGGCGACGGAGATCACCCCGTCGCTGTCGATCGCGAAGCCGATCCCGGCCTGCTTCAGGGCGGAGACCGCGGCCAGCCGGTTGCGGGCCAGCAGGCCCTCGGCGTCATCCTCCAGTCGGCGGATGGTCGAGAGGGAGAGCTGGCTCGCCTGCGCCAGGTCCACCAGCGTCCAGTCGAGGAGGCCGCGCGCCGCGCGCAGGTGCAGCCCCCGGATCGCGGCGTCGGCCTCCGTCGATTCGCGCCGCGGGCCGCCGAACGTCGCGGTCTGCGGGAACGAGAGCCCCGCCCACTCGGTGACGGTTCCGGCCGCGTTGGTCATCGGGGCGAACACCAGGCGCAGGCGCTGGCGGCCGCCCCGCGCGAGATCCACGGTGACGTCCAGCACGTAGGCGCTCCCGCGCTCCCGCAGGGCCGCCTGGCGCTGCAGCGCCTGGGCGCGCTCCTCCGGGACGATGGGGCGGTGCCACTGCGCGAAGAGATCCTCCGAGGCCAGGCCCGTCAGCTCGCACCAGCCCGGGGCATGGATGACGTGGCCGTCCGTGGTCGCGACCCAGGGGATGATGCCGTACTGGTCGAAGAGCGCCCGCTGCCGGTCGCTCTGGAAGCGCATGGCGAGCGCCGCGGATTGCTGGCTCGTCACGTCGATCACCACGCCGGCCGCGCCGGTGGGGCGCCCCTCCGGCGAGAAGTAGACGTTGTTGCGGGTCATCACGACGCGCATCGTCCCGTCCGGGCGCAGCACGCGCACCGTCCGGTCGCTCAGGAGACCCTCGTTGATGATCTGGGTCGCCTCCTCGACCTGATAGCGGTCGTCCGGGTGGATCAGGCTGCGGAAGAGGTCGTGGTCCGGGCGCACCGTCATGTCCTCGATGCCGAGGATCCTGAAGAGCCCGGAGGACCACACGTAGTCCCGACGCTCGAAGTTCCAGCCCCAGGTTCCGGTCAGGCCGAACGACTCCACCATCCGGAGGAATTCGCGGGAGGAGAACGCGATGGTCGAGGGGTTCATCGAAGGGGCGGTCCGGCCGGCTGCGGTCGTGTCTGGGGCGGGGATCCGGCAGGCGGGATCGCGCCCGGCGCAACGGGGCCCGGGCCGGGCCGACCGGCGACGCACTGCGTCATCCGCGGGCGGCTTGCGCCGGCCGCCCGGCCCCGGAGGAGCGGACGCCATGGCTGAGCCCCCGCGCAAAGTCACGGGTCTGGCGGAAATTCATGGATGCTCCAACCAAAAATGAAAACTAAAGTAGCAAAAAATACGAATGCCACTTATGATTTATAATTTATGCTACAGAAGATTGCGTGCGACGCAAGATCACCAGGGGTTGTTCTTGCGTCGCGCAGCGGCGGCGGCAGGCCGGATCGCGGCCCGGTCTCAGCTCGTCGGCACGGTCCCGCGGCCGTAATAATCGTCGAGGCGGCCGCCGTAGCCGGCATCCGCGAAGGCATCCTCGCCGGGGCCGTGGCTCGGGGCGCCCGCGAGCGTGTCGCGATCGATGTCGACCACGTAGCCGCCGAGTTCGGGGCTGTAGGTCAGGGCGCGCCAGGGCAGGGGATGGTGCTGCTCGCCGAGGCCCAGGAATCCCCCGAAGGCGAGGACCGCGTAGGCGACCTGGCCCGAGACCTTGTCGACCATGAAGTTGTGAACCGAGCCGAGGTGCTCGCCGGCCGGGCTGTAGACCGCGGTGCCCTCCACCTTGTTCGAGGCGATCAGGCGCGGGGTCTCGTCGGTCGGCAGGCCCTCGCCGGAGGGGTCGAGCTCCATCGAACCGGGCTTGCGGAAGCCGCGCTCGTGCAAGGAGTCCCGGGAATTAGGGTCGCGCTGGGCGGAGGTCGGCGGCAGGTCGGTCGGCATGGCGGCTCCCGGTCAGGGTGCGTCCGGACGGACGCGGCTGACCGGAGAAAGAACGCGCGGGCGGACCGGTTCCGACCCGGGGCCGCTCAGACGAGGCCCGGACGGCGTCCGGGGTCCCGCCCGGTGCCCGGCTCCAGGGCGACGCCGAGGCCGAGGGCCAGGAGGAGGGCGCTGGCGGAGCAGAGCGCGAGGAGCGTGGCGGCGAGGAACATGGGCCGATCGTCCCGGAACGGGCTTAACCAAGGGTTTCCGGAGCCCGCGGAACGCGCCTCTCGGCGCTGCAGCATGTGCAATCTGTGGACTGGAGCCGCCGCGAGGGCGGTTTCCCCTTGGAACGCAGTCAGCACCGCTTAGTTGTTGCAGCTAAGCCGCCCCTAGGCGGGGCTGCCACGCGCCCGCTCGTCCGCGGGGACACGGAGGAAGCTCATGGCAACCAAGTCGACCGAGTCAAAGGCCGCCGCCCCCAAGGCGAAGGCTGCCCCCAAGGCCAAGGCCGCCCCGGCCAAGGGCGCCGCCGCGAAGCCGAACGCCCTGCAGCAGCCCCTCAAGCCGTCGGCCGAGCTCGGCGCGATCGTGGGCACCAGCCCGCTCCCGCGCGGCGAGGTGGTCAGCAAGGTGTGGGACTACATCAAGAAGCACAACCTTCAGAACCCGTCCAACAAGCGCGAGATCCTCGCCGACGACAAGCTGAAGAAGGTCTTCGGCAAGGACAAGTGCACCATGTTCGAGATGAACAAGCATCTCGCCGCGCATCTGAAGTCCTGACGCGTTCAAGGCCGGTCGCGGAGCCTCCGCCGGGCCTCGGCCCCGCGGAGGCTCGCGTCGCCCCGGCCGTCCTCAGGCCGGGTGATCAGGCCGGGTGATCAGGCGATGCCGCGCAGGAGCCCGCCCTCGACCCGCAGGGCCGCCCCGGTCGTGGCACTGGCCGCGGGGCTGCACAGGTAGGCCACCATGCTGGCCACCTCGTCGACGTCCGCCAGCCGCCGGATCAGCGACGTCGGCCGGTGCTGCTCGATGAACTGCCGGCCCAGCGCGTCGAGGTCGGCGTGCTCGGCGTCCGGCGCCATCTGCTTCAGGAAGTCGGTCACGCCCTCGGACAGGGTCGGCCCCGGCAACACGCTGTTCACCGTCACGCCCGAGCCCGCCACGGTCTCGGCGAGGCCGCGGGCGACGGCGAGCTGCGCCGTCTTCGTCATGCCGTAATGGACCATCTCCTGCGGGATGTTCAGGGCGGACTCGCTCGAGATGAAGACGATCCGGCCCCAGCCCGCCCGGACCATGCCGGGCGCGTAGGCGCGCGACAGGCGCACGCCGCTCATCACGTTGACGTCGAAGAAGCGCTGCCAGTCGGCATCCGGGATCTCGAAGAACGGCTTCGGCTCGAAGATGCCGGTATTGTTCACGAGGATGTCGACCGCCGGCAGCCCGCCGACGAGCGCCGCCACCCCCTCCGCCCCCGCCACGTCGCCGACCGCCGCGAAGGGCTCGGGGCCGCCCGCCTCCGCCTTCAGGCGCGCGATGGCGGAGGCGACCCGCGCCTCCGTCCGCCCGTTGATGCCGACGCGGGCACCGAGCCCCGCCAGCGCCTTCGCGATCGCGTAGCCGATGCCGCCCGTCGATCCGGTGACGAGGGCGCTGCGGCCCGTGAGATCCATGTCCATGGGTGCCTCCTTTTTCGGGCGCTCAGCCGCCCGGCTGCCGTCGCAGGACGCTCGCCACGCCGCCGGCCCCGGCGAGCGCCACGGCGCTCCACAGGGCGAGGCTCACGGCGTGCTCCGGGCCCGTGCCGTGGACGAGCCCGAACAGCACGGCCACGAGGGCGGCGCCGAGCGACTGCCCGGTGAGCCGGGCGGTCGACTGCATGCCGCTCGCCCCGCCGCTGCGCTCGCGCGGCGCGCTCGTGATGATGACCTTGTTGTTCGGCGACTGGAACAGCCCGAAGCCGAGGCCGCAGAGGGTGAGGCGCCAGACGATGTCGAGGGTCGCCGGCTGCGCGGGCAGGAGCGCCATGCCGGAGAGGCCCGCCGCCATCGCGGCGAGGCCGAGCCCGCCGAGGAGCCCCGGCGGGTAGCGGTCGGCCAGCCGGCCCGAGATGGGCGCCATCGCGGCGATGGCCAGGGGCCAGGGCGTCAGCAGGAAGCCGGTCTGCGTCTCCGAGAGGTGCAGCACGTCCTGGAAGTAGAAGGGCAGGGCGATGTAGGCGACCATCTGGCTCGCGAAGGCCGCGATCGAGGTCGCCATCGAGAGCGCGAAGGCCGGGATCCGCAGGAGGTCCACGGGCAGCAGCGGGGCCGGCAGGCGGAGCTGGTACCAGACGAACACCGCGCCGACCATCAGCGCCGCGGCGATCTCGGCCAGCGCCGGCCCGCGGGTTCCGGCCTCGCCGAGGCCGTCGATGCCGATGATCAGGAGCCCGAAGGTCAGGGCGTTGAGGAGCGCGCTCGGCGCGTCGAAGCGGGCGCCGCTGCGGGGCGTGAGCGGCAGCGTCCGCGAGGCCACCAGGAGGGCGAGCAGCCCCACCGGCAGGTTGACGAGGAACAGCCAGGGCCAGGACGCCACCGACAGGATGGCGGCGGCCACCGTCGGCCCCGCGGCCGAGGCCACCGCGACCACGAGGGCGACGTTGCCGACGCCCCGCCCGATCATCCGGTGGGGATAGACGAAGCGCACGAGCGCGATGTTGACGCTCATGATGCCCGCCGCCCCGAGCCCCTGCGCGATCCGCGCCGCGATCAGCACCGGCAGGCTCGGCGACAGCGCGCAGGCGAGGGAGGCCGCCACGAACACCGCGAGGCCGGTCAGGTAGACCCGCCGGTAGCCCAGGATGTCGCCCAGCGCCGCCAGCGGCAGCAGCGCCGCCGTCACGGCGATCTGGTAGGCGTTCACCACGAAGATCGCGGAGCCCGGGGGCACCGCGAGGTCCTTGGCCATCACGGGGAGCGCCACGTTCACGATGGCCCCGTCGAGCACCGCCATGGTCATGGCCAGGCCGATGGCCAGCATCGCGAGCAGGCGCTCGCGCGCGGGCAGGCCGTCCGCCGCGTTGTGCGGCGCTTGCGCGGGCCGGGGGCCGGCCGGTTCGGCCATCGCGGTCGCCTCGGGCGTTGTGCGTGGCAGCCCGAAGGCTGCGGGGGCTCCGGCCGGCGATATCGGCGCGGGGCGCGGGCCTCAAGTGTCCTATGTCACCCGTCTCGCGTTCATGGAGCTCCACCCGCGATGCCGTCCCGCCCGAGCCTGATGTCGATCCTCCTCGCCGCCCTCTGCCTGGTGGGCGCCCCGGCCCACGCGCAGGACGCCTCCGCCGAGCCGCTCGGCATCGCGCTCGAGGGCTTCGCCTATCCGTACCCGGTCCGCACCCTCGACCTGACCCGCGACGGCGAGGCCCAGCGCCTCGCCTACATGGACGTGGCGCCGACCGGGCCCGCCAACGGCCGCACCGTGCTGCTCCTGCACGGCCGCAACTTCCCGTCGAGCTACTGGCAGCCCGTCATCGAGGCCCTGACCGGGGCCGGCTACCGCGCGGTGGTCCCGGACCAGCTCGGCTTCGGCAAGTCCTCGAAGCCGGTCGGCCCCTTCACCTTCGACCGGATGGCGGCCGACACCGTGGCGCTCCTCGACAGCCTCGGCCTCGCCCGGGTCGACGTCCTCGCGCACTCGATGGGCGGGATGCTGGCGGTCCGCCTCGCCCGGAACGCCCCGGGCCGGGTCAACAGCCTGGTCCTCGAGGCGCCGATCGGCCTCGAGGATTACCGCTTCGCGGTGCCCCCCGTCTCGGATGCGGAGCTGCTCGCCCGGGAGGGCGCCCTCACGGCCGACGCCTACCGCCGCCAGCTGCGCACGAGCTACGCCCTCACCCTGCCGGACTCGGCCATCGAGCCCTTCGTCGCCGTGCGCGAGCGGGTGAAGGGCTCGGGCGAATACCGGCGCTGGCTGCAATCCTTCGTGAACAGCTACCAGGCGATCTGGGGCCAGCCCGTGGTCCACGAGATCCCCCTCGTGGCGGCCCCGACCCTGTTCGTGATGGGCGGCAACGACCACAATGCGCCGGGCAAGCCCTTCGCCCCGCCCGAGCTCCAGGCCGGCATGGGCCGCAACGCCGAGCACGCGCAGAGCCTCGCCGGCCGCATGCGGGACGGCCGCGCCCTCGTCCTCGACGGCGTCGGCCACCTCGTCCACCTGGAGGCCACCGACCGCTTCAACCGGGCGGCCCTGGACTTTTTGGACGGCCATTGACGCAGGACTACATCAGGGGTCCCGCTTGCAGGAGGGATGCATGGACGTCGGATTTCTCGGGCTCGGCCGCATGGGCCGCGCCATGGCGGCGCGGCTGGTGGGGGCCGGGCACACCGTCCGGGTCTGGAACCGCTCGCCGGAGGCCGCCCGGGGCATCGCGGGCGCGGTGCCGGTGGCGAGCCCCGAGGCGGCGTTCCGGGGCGATGCCGCCATCACCATGCTGGCGGACGACGCGGCGCTGCGCGCGGTCATCGTCGAGGCCGGCCTCCTCGACCGGGCCGAGCGGCCGGGCCTGCACCTCTCCATGAGCACCATCTCGGTGGCGCTCGCGGCCGACCTCGCCGCGATCCACGGGCGGGCCGGCGTCGCCTACGTGGCCGCGCCGGTCTTCGGCCGGCCGGACGCGGCCGAGGCGGGCGCCCTCAACATCGTGGCGGCGGGCGAGGCCGCCGCCCTCGACCGGGCCGCGCCCCTCCTCGACGCCATGGGGGCGCGGACGTGGCGCTTCGGGGAGGTGCCCGAGCGGGCGAACGCCGTGAAGCTCGCGGGCAACTTCATGCTGGTCTCGGCCATCGAGGCGATGGGCGAGGCGGCCGCCTTCGCGGAAGGCCACGGCGTCGCGGGGGCGGACCTCCTCGATCTCCTGACGAGCACGCTGTTCGCGTCCCCGGTCTACAAGGGCTACGGCGCCCTCATCGCGGCCGACCGCTACGAGCCGCCGGGCTTCAACCTCAGGCTCGGCCTCAAGGACATCCGCCTCGCCCTCGCGGCCGGCGAGGCGGCCGGGGTGCCGCTGCCCTTCGCGAGCGTCCTGCGGGACAACCTGATCGAGGCCGTGGCGCACGGCGACGGCGAGAAGGACCTCGCCGCGCTCGCCCGGGTCGCGGCCCGCCGCAGCGGGCGCTCCTGAGCCGCGCCTCGGCTCAGAGGGCGCCGTCCCGGACCGCCCCGGGATCCGCCAGGGCGTGCAGCAGGCGGGCGGCGCTGTGGGCGAAGCGCAGCGTCACCGCCTTGCGGCGGGCGCCGCTCAGCGCGTGCGTCCCGGGCTCGCGCAGGATCGCCCCCCCGAAGGCGTCGGCCACGATCAGCCCCGCCTCCTCGGGGATGATCTCGGGCCGCAGGCCTTCCGGAATCGCGAAGTAGAAGCGGTCGCAGAAGTCCCGGTAGTCCGGCCATTTCCGGTCGGCGCGGAAATCCGCCACGCTCGACTTGATCTCGACGATGGTGAGGCGCCCGCACGGTGCCAGGGCGATCACGTCGGCGCGCCGCCCGTTCGCCAGGGAGAATTCCGGGATGGTCACGTGGCCGAGATCGGCGAACAGCCGGCGCACGCCCCGCTGCAGGGTCGCGGCCACCGGCGACTGGCGCCGGTCGGCCGGAAGCAGGCCGAGCGGCTGGGGAGCGGGGGGCTCGGGCGCGAGGGACAGGGCGGCGGACACGGCGGATCGGGGCTCTCGAAGCGCGGCGGGACTCGGTCGTATCGAATCAGGTCCGCCGAGTCGTGTCGATGCGGCGCGGGCACCGCAGGTGCGGCGCAAGGTTGTCGGGTGCTCCGCCGAGGTGCCCGTCGGCACTTATACGCGGGGCGGTGCACACACTATAGTTGTATGCATGTGCACCTGTATGTTGTATGACGGTCGGGTTCGGTGCGGACGTCGGGGCTAAGCATGGACGGTGCGTCCTTCATCGATGCGCGTGGCGCGGTGATGGGCTGCCGGCGTACCGCCGAGTCCGGCCTGGAGATCAGGCTGTCCGTGTGGGGCGGGCTGTTCCGGCCCGCCTGCGGCCGCGATCCGGGCTGGGTGGCCGTCCGCGATGCGGAAGGGCGCGCCCGCCTGGTGCTCAGCGGCTCGGAGACCGGGGCCCTGGCCCGGCTCGTCGCCGAGCAGGCGCGCCTCGGCCGCGCGATCGTGGCGGCCCTGTGCCGGTCGCGGCTCCGGATCGCCGACGTGCTCGGGCTGGTGCCGGGCGACGAGGCCGTCGCGCTGCCGACCCGGCGCAACGCGGCCTCCACCCTGTCCCCCCGGGCCCTCCACCTGCACCCGACCGGCGGGAGCGTCCTCGTCGGCGTGGTCTTCGACTGCGACTGGGACCACGAGCACGGCCTCGGCGTCCTGATCCGGGACGGCGACGTGCTGGGCCTCGACGCGGCGGCTGCGGCGGCCGACCCGCGGGTGGCGCAGCGCGCCGCGCTCGGCCGGCACGCCTTCTTCCTGTCCTCCCACCCCGCCGCCTGAACCCGCCCGCTCAGCCCTGGAACCAGGTGAGCAGCCCGGCCCCGGGGGCGAGCAGCACGAACGCCCAGGCGAGCGCCGAGAGCAGGTTCGCCGCCTGGAACGGCAGGCGCGCCACGCCGAACATCCCGGCGATCAGCGGAACCACCGCGCGGGCCGGCCCGAAGAAGCGCCCGACCGCCACCGCCGCGGCGCCCCAGCGGCCCAGGAAGGTCTCGCCCTTGGCGACCATCTCGGGGTAGCGTCGCATCGGCCACATCCGCTTGGCATCCTCGCCGAAGTAGCGGCCGAACTCGTAGGAGAGCCAGTCGCCGAGCGCCGCGCCCACGGCCGCGGCGAGCACCACCGGCCAGAACGGGATGTCGGCCGCCCCGATGAGCGCGCCGATCCCCACGAGGATGACGGTGGCCGGCACCAGGAGCGACAGGAAGGCGATCGACTCGCAGAAGGCGAGCAGGCCCGCGATGGCGGGGGTCCAGGCCTTGTGGGACTCCACGAACCCGAGGGCCGCGGTGCGCAGTGCTTCGAGGTCCATGCGGGTCCGGGGTCTCCTGGCGATCCTGAACCCCGTGTGGCCGCTGGCGCGGCGCCCCGCAAGTCGTCCCGCAAGTCGTGCAGCAAGCCGTCCCGCAAGTCGTGCAGCAAGTCGTCCCGCCAGTCGTGCAGCAAGTCGTCCCGCGTGCGAGCCGTCCGTCACCCGCGCGCCCGGATGCGCGCGGGCCCGAATGGCGCTAACACGGCGCGGTCGCGCTCGCGTTCCGGTGCCGCATGAAGGTCCTGTCGATCCAGTCCCACGTCGCCTACGGCCATGTCGGCAACGCCTCCGCGGTCTTCCCGATGCAGCGCCTCGGCGTGGAGGTCTGGCCGATCCACACGGTCCAGTTCTCGAACCACACCGGCTACGGGGCCTGGCGCGGGCGGGTGTTCGACGGGCCGGCGATCGAGGAGCTCGTCACCGGCATCGGCGAGCGCGGGGTGCTGGGCTCCTGCGACGGCGTGCTCTCGGGCTACATGGGCTCGGCCGACATCGGCACCGCAATCCTCGGGGCGGTGGCGGCCGTGCGGGCCGCGAACCCGGGCGCGCTCTACTGCTGCGACCCGGTGATGGGCGACATCGGCCGGGGCGTCTACGTCCGTCCCGGCATCCCGGACTTCATGCGCGCGCGGGCGGTGCCGGCCGCCGACATCGTCACGCCGAACCAGTTCGAGCTGGAGATCCTGACGGGCCTCGAGACCGGCACCGTCGCGGCGGCCAAGCGGGCGGTGGCCGCGCTCCAGGCGAGCGGCCCCCGCGTCGTGCTCGTGACCTCCCTCGCCACCGACGCGACGCCGGCCGACGCCGTCGACCTCCTGGCCGGCGAGGGCGGGGCCTTCTGGCGCCTGCGGACGCCCCGCCTGCACCTCGACGTGAACGGGGCGGGCGACTGCATCGCGGCCCTGTTCCTCGTGCACTACGCCCGCACCGGCTCGGCCGCCCTCGCCCTCGGCATGGCCGGCGCCTCGGTCTACGGCCTGCTGCGCCGCACCGCGGAGGCCGGATCCCGCGAGATCCTGACGGTGGCGGCCCAGGACGAGTTCGTGGCGCCGAGCGAGACGTTCCCGGTGGAGCCGGCCTGAGGGCGCTGACGGCCCCCCGGGGAGACGGGCACGTTTCCCGCTTTCAGGTTTCCCGCTTGCGCGAACGCGCCGGGGCGACGAAGCGTTGGCGGACGAATCCTCCGGGAGCCGGGACCGACCATGGCCGCACGCCGCTTCGTGACCCTCGACGTGTTCACCGAGACGCCGTACGCCGGCAACCCCCTCGCCGTGGTCCTCGACGCGGACGGGCTCGACGGGGCGGCCATGCAGGCCATCGCCCGCGAGTTCAACCTGTCCGAGACGGTGTTCGTCCTGGCCCCCGAGAGCGCGCGCCACCGGGCACGGCTGCGCATCTTCACGCCCGCCCGCGAGCTGCCCTTCGCAGGCCACCCGACCGTCGGCACCGCGGTGCTGCTCGCACTCCGGGACCGGCGCGCCGGTGTCGCGGATGCCGTGGCCTTCGGGCTCGAGGAGAGCATCGGCACGCTCTCCTGCGTGGTCGAGACCGGGGAGGGGCGCGGCCGGGCCCGCTTCAAGCTTCCGGGCCTGCCCGAATACCTCGGCGAGGGCCCGGAGCCGGCGGCGCTCGCCGCGGCCGTCGGGCTCGCGCCGGAGGCGCTCGGCTTCGGCCGCCACGCGCCGAGCCGGCACACGGCCGGCGTGCCCTTCTGCTTCGTGCCCGTGCACTCGGTCGAGCGCCTCGCGGCCGCGCGGCTCGCGCCCGCCGCCGTCGCGGCCCTGCCCGAGCCGATGGCGCTCTACCTCTACGCGCAGGACCCGGAGGGCCTCGGCCAGAGCTACCAGGCCCGGATGTTCGCGCCCCATCTCGGCGTGGCGGAGGACCCCGCCACCGGCAGTGCCGCCGCGGCCTTCGCGGGCGTGCTGATGCAGTTCGAGCCCCTGGGCGAGGGCACGCACGACGCGACGATCCGCCAGGGCGTCGCCATGGGCCGGCCGAGCGAGATCGCCCTCCAGGTGGTGATCGAGGCGGGCGCCCTGCGCTCCGTCGAGATCGGAGGCTCCGCCGTGGTCGTCAGCGAGGGCCGTCTCGTTGCCTGAGGCGCGCCCGCACGGCTTCACGGTCACCTGCCTCGACCGCCTCGACGCCCGCCTCGTCGCGCACGACTGGGCCTGGGCCCGGGACAACGCCGCGATGATCGCGGCGAACTGGCAGCGCCGCCGCGCCGACAAGCCCGGCCTGTTCGACGGTCCCGTGCTCCTCGCCTGCGGCTGCGAATGCCTCGGCGGCGCCTGCACGGTGCGCTTCTTCGAGACGACCTACGCGCCCTTCATCGCCTACCGGGACGCCGGCTCGCCGGACGCGCACGTCGCCAACGCCTTCGCGGCGATCGTGCCGCGCACCGGCGACGGGGCGGTGCTGCTCGGCGAGATGGGCGGCCACACCGCCAATGCGGGCCAGATCTACTTCCCCTGCGGCACGCCCGACCGGGACGACCTGCGCGGCGAGGCCGTCGACCTCGCGGGCAGCGCGGCCCGGGAGTTCCACGAGGAGACGGGGCTGTCGGTCTCCGAGGGGCGGGCGGAGGGCTGGGTGATGCTGCGCGGCGGCGAGCGCCAGCTCGCCTTCCTGCAGCCGGTCCGGTTCCCGGAGGCGGCCGAGCCGCTGCGCGCCCGGATCGAGCGGCACCGCAGCCGCGAGGACGAGCCGGAGCTCGCCCGCATCGTCGTGGCTCGAAATCGCGCCGACATCGACCCGGTGCGGATGCCGGGCTTCGTGCAGGCCTACCTGGCGAGCGTGCTCGAGCCCTGAGGCTCAGGGGTAGCCGTAGCGGCTCTTGGCGGCGGCGAGGAGGTGCAGCGCCTCCCCCTGCCGCCCGGCCGCGCAGGCCTCGGCGGCGCGCGCGAGGTCCGCGTTGAAGCGGGCCCCCACGGGCTCGTTGAGGTTGCCGGTGGCGACGTCGCTGTCGACCACGGCCTTGGTGCGGGCGATGGCCGGGCCGCAGCCGGGGCCGGCGGGGGGCACCGGCGCCACCACCGGCGCGGCCGCCGCCACGACCGGCGGCGGCGCCGTCCGCGACTGGCAGGCTCCCAGCAGGGCGAGGACGGCGAGGGCGGCGGCGGGGGCGCAGGTTCGACGGAGCGGCACGGGGCATCCCTAGAGTTGGTCCGGGAGCCGTGGTGACCGGTTCTCCGTGCAGACCGACGACAGCGAAAGGACTCGGGGTCCGTCCGCCGGCTCCATGACCGGCGGACGGACCCCAGGGCGGCGGCGCCCGCTACGGCACCGCTTCGGCGGCCGGTTTGCGCCCGGCCACCGCCGGGGTCAACCGCTACCGCGCCTTCTCCGAGATGCCCTTGAGGCCGCCGTCGTAGATGCCCTCGATCACGTCCTTGGCGACGGTGTCGGGGGCGCCCTTGGCCGCGAAGCTGCCGCTCCAGCTGACCTTGGAGCCGGACCCGTCCGGCGCCACCGAGAGCGTCGACTTGTAGTCGGTGACGGGCAGCGGGCTCTCCACGATCGCGTAGGTGTAGCTCATCACCTTGTCGTCGCGGCTCACCTGCTCCTCCACGATGGTGCCGCCGCCCTTGAGCGCGAGGGTCCGCAGCTTGCGCCCGTCCTTCTCGGAGGGCGTGCAGGTCTCGACCGCCGGGTGCCAGCTCCCGATGCCGCAGAAGTCGCCGATCGTCTGCCAGACCTTGGCGGGCGGCGCGGCCACCTCGGCGGACCGCTGCACCTCGAGGGCGCTGGCGGGCCGGCTGCCGGCGAGGAGCATGAGGGCGGGCAGGGCGAGGGTCCGCAGGGGGTTGGGCAGCATGTCGGCGTCTCCATCCGGGTTCGGTCAGGCGGGCCTCCGGGGCCGGCAGGCCGCGGGCCGGTGGGAGCTAGGCCGCGGACCCCGTCGCGGCAATGGCCGGACCGGTTCCGGAGGGCCTTTCGGGGGCCGCGGGCTGCTTGTGTTTTGCCCGACCCGCCGCTAGGTAACCGGACTTGATTCCAGGGCGGCCCGCGCGCGGCGCCCCGCCCGGTGCCCTCGGGGAGAGACGAGCCTTGGCCAGAGCCGGCTCCGCGTCCGTGATCGTCCGTGCCGCCCCGGCGGCATCGCGGTCGCGCGCGCGCCTCGCCCGCCTGCTCCTTACCCGCCCCTGAGGGCCGTCCGGGCGCGAGCGCCTGGGCTCTCAGGGGATGCCTCGCCACACCGACGGGCTCGAAGGCCGCCGCGCGAGGATCCGCCGGCGCGCCGCGACAGGGTAACGGACCATGACCACGACCGACCAGACCAGCACCCCCCGCGCCACGGCCAAGGACCGCGTGCTCATCTTCGACACGACGCTGCGCGATGGCGAGCAGTGCCCCGGCGCCACCATGACCCTCGACGAGAAGCTCGCGGTGGCCGAGCTTCTCGACGCGATGGGCGTCGACATCATCGAGGCGGGCTTCCCGATCGCCTCGAACGGCGACTTCGAGGCGGTCGCCGAGATCGCCCGGCGCTCCAAGCGCGCGGTGATCGCAGGCCTCGCCCGCGCGATTCCCGCCGACATCGCGAGGGCGGGCGAGGCGGTGCGCCACGCCCGGCGGGGGCGCATCCACACCTTCGTGTCGACCTCGCCGATCCACCTCGCGCACCAGATGCGCAAGACCGAGGACGAGGTCGTCGAGATCATCCTGAGGACCGTCGCCCAGGCCCGCGACCTCGTCGAGGACGTCGAGTGGTCGGCCATGGACGCGACGCGCACCGGGATCGACTATCTCTGCCGCTGCGTCGAGGCGGCGATCCGGGCGGGGGCGACCACCATCAACCTGCCCGACACGGTGGGCTACGCGACGCCCGCCGAGTACCGCGCCATGTTCGAGGCGGTGCGCGGCCGGGTGCCGAACGCCGACAGGGCGGTGTTCTCGGTCCACTGCCACAACGACCTCGGCCTCGCGATCGCCAACTCGCTCGCCGGCGTCGAGGGCGGCGCCCGGCAGGTCGAGTGCACGGTCAACGGCATCGGCGAGCGCGCCGGCAACGCGGCGCTCGAGGAGATCGTCATGGCGATCCGCACCCGCGGCGACGTGATGCCCTACGAGACCGGCATCGAGACGACGATGCTGACCCGCGCCTCGAAGCTCGTGTCGCACGCCACGAACTTCCCCGTGCAGTACAACAAGGCGATCGTCGGGCGGAACGCCTTCGCGCACGAGAGCGGCATCCACCAGGACGGCATGCTGAAGCACGCCGAGACCTACGAGATCATGACCCCCGCCTCGGTCGGCCTCTCCAAGACCTCCCTGGTGATGGGCAAGCACTCGGGCCGGGCGGCCTTCCGCTCGAAGCTCGACGAGCTCGGCCTGCACCTCACCGACAACCAGTTCCAGGACGTGTTCGAGCGCTTCAAGGCGCTCGCCGACCGCAAGAAGCACGTCTACGACGAGGACATCGAGGCGCTCGTGGACGAGAACCTCGCCACCGCCCACGACCGCATCAAGCTCGTCTCGCTCTCCGTCATCGCCGGCACCCGGGGGCCGCAGCGGGCGACGATGAAGATCGACATGGACGGCCGCACCTTCACCGAGGAGGCGGACGGCAACGGCCCGGTGGACGCGGTGTTCAACGCGATCCACGCGCTGGTGCCGCACGTGGCGCAGCTCGAGCTCTACCAGGTCCACGCGGTGACCGAGGGCACCGACGCCCAGGCCGAGGTCTCCGTGCGCCTGAAGGCCGGCGACCGCTCGATGACGGCCCGCGGCGCCGACCCCGACACCCTCGTCGCCTCGGCCAAGGCCTACCTCTCGGCCCTCAACAAGCTCTCGGCGGCGGCCGTGCGCCTGCACGCCCAGCACACCGCGGCCGAGTAGGCGAAAAAACCGCGGCACCGGGGGTGGACAGCCCCCGGCAGCCTTGGTATCAGCCCCCACCTCGCCGGGGACTGGTGACCCCGGCAGATCGCTGTACAGCGATGAGGGCGCATAGCTCAGTTGGTAGAGCAGCTGACTCTTAATCAGCGGGTCCTAGGTTCGAACCCTAGTGCGCCCACCATTTCCATCTCAGACAGAGCCGATCAGCAGGACGTCGTCTAGCGCGATGTCTTCCGTCTGGCTCGGCGAGCACTTCGGATGCTCCGAGCGCGGGCTCGCCCTCATTTCGGCTCGGTGCCGAGCGGCGTCGGCGTCTGCTCGGTGCAGACCACGGGGGGCTGGGCCGCGTCCGTCCACGTCACCTCCTGGCCCTTCCCGCGCAACTCGTGGGTGTCGTCGGCGTAGCGGAAGCCCGAGCCGCTGAGCTGCTCGGGCAGGGTGACGGCCGCTCCGCCCGGGGGCCGGACGATCGCCGGCTTGCCGGGCTCGGAGTTCAGGAACTCGACCGTCAGGAGCTGGTCCTTCGGGCAGACGAAGATGACCCGGCGCGTCTGGGCCAGCTCCGACTGCACCGTCTCGGCGAGCACCTTCTCGGGCTCCTCGGCCGCCGCCGCAATTCTCGCGAGGCCGAGCGTGAGGGCCGCGGCCAGGAGGGGGCCCGAGGCATGGCGGGTGATCGTCATCGGTGGGGTTCTCCGATCCAAGCTGGGGCCGCTCGGACGGGCCCGCGCTCCGGGCCTGGTGCCTCCGGCGCGGGCGAGCCCGGATGCTCGCCCGCCCGCGCCGTCCGATCAAGCGCCGCGGCCCTACGCCAAAGGTCGAACACGGCGCCGCGGCTCCGGTACAGGGCTTCGGCGCACCGGCGGCTGGAATCGAATCCTTGTGCGTCGCGCGCTTGATGAGTTCAATACAATCCCGCCCCTGTTCTAAGCTTGACCATGAAATTTGATTTCATGGAAAGTCCATGCGACGAGTGCTGGCCTTGCCTCGGAGTGTATCATGCCGGTGCCGTCCACGTTTGATCTGATCAACGCTGCGCATTCGGCATATTACGATGGAGGCGAGACACCACCCAGCTTGCGCCTGCTGACGGTCGACGGGCAGCCGCTGACGGCGCGCGTCGATGCGAACGGGTTCTTCGGCGCCGCCTTCGTGACGAGCGCGGGGCAGGTCATCATCGCGTTCGAGGGGACGGATCTCGGGAGCTTCGAGGACGATCCCGAGTTCGCGATCGCCCAGGTCCTCGCGGATTATCAGATCTACCTGGCGCAATCGCCGCCGGCCTACGGCGATGCCTTGTCCTTCACGCAGACCGCGATCGCCGCCGCCACCGCCCAGGGGTATGCCCGCAGCGACATCTACCTCTCGGGCCACTCCCTCGGCGCCGCCGAGGTGCAGTACGTGGCCGCCCAGACCGGCCTGTCGGGCGCCACCTTCGGAGGCCCCGGCATCCCGCTGACCACCATCCCGGCGGGGCGGGTGTCGAGCCTGACGAACTACGTCGAGTTCGGAGATCCGGTCGGCAACTTCAGCTCGAACCCGAACTACGAGGCCCCGTTCCTCAGCAACGACCAGGTCGTGCGCTACGGCGACCCGACCTATATCGGCGACCCGCTCGACAGGCTCGAGGTGCAGGGCGCGGCGGCCTTCTTCTATCCGGGCGCGCCCGACAGCGTGAAGGCCGTCGGCGCCGGGCTGTTTCTCACCGCGGCCTACGAGCATCATCTCCTGATCCACTACGCCGAGGACCTGAACACCTCGCTCGCGGGCTCGACCTCCGGGGCCGACAACGTCTCCCCGGCGCAGGCGGCGCAGATCATCGCCAGCGTCCTGAACGACGGCGTGCCCATCTCCGGTGGCCTCGGGGCCGACGTCCTCGTCGGGAGCGCCGTGGGCGACGCCGTGCGGGGCGGCGCCGGCAACGACCTGATGAGCGGCCTCGCCGGCGACGACCGGATCTTCGGCAACGCGGGCGACGACACCGCCTACGGCAACGCGGGCGCGGACCTGATCCTCGGCAGCCGCGGCGCGGATCAGCTCCGGGGCGGCCAGGGCGCCGACACGCTCTACGGCGGCCAGGACGCGGACGCGGTCTACGGCGACCTCGGCAACGATTATGTGTCGGGCGACCGCGGCGACGACCGCCTTTTCGGCAACCGGGGCGCCGACCTCGTCCTCGGCGGCCAGGGCGCCGACAGCCTCTACGGCGGGCAGGGCGCCGACACCCTGTTCGGGGGCCAGGGCAACGACGTGCTCTCGGGGGACCTCGGCGACGACGTGCTGTCCGGCGACCTCGGAGCGGACCGCTACGTCCTCGGCCCGAATGCCGGCGCCGACCTGATCCTCGGGTTCGACCAGGCCTCCGGTGATCGCCTGGACCTGCAGGGCCAGACCTACACCGCCGGCACGGCCGCGGACGGGTCCGTCCTGCTGCGGCTGTCGGGGGGCGGCACCGTCGAGCTCTCGGGCGTCACCGCGGCGCAGTTCGGCAGCGGCGCCGGCGCCTTCGCGTAGGGCGCTCCCGACCCATCCTGCGGGCCGGCCCCCGGGGGCAGGGTCAGCCGCCCGCGGGCTCGGCCGCCACGTCCAGCACCCAGGTGACGCCGAGGCGGTCCCGCAGCATCCCGTAGACCGGCGACCAGCCCGAGGGGCCGAGCGGCTGCAGGATCGTCGCGCCCGCGCTCAGCCGCTCCCAGTACGCCGCGATCTCGTCCGGGGCGGAGCCGCGCACCGAGACGTAGAACGCGTTCTCGCCGGGGCTCCAGGACCGATCCGACTGCACGTCGTAGGCCATCACGTGGAAGCCCCGGTCCGACGCCACCTGACCCCAGATCACCTGCCCGGCCTGGGCGGGGTCCTGCACGGCGCCGAGATCCGCGTAGGTGACGATCGTCAGGTCGCCCCCGAACACGGATTGGTAGAAGTCCAGCGCCTCCCGGGCCTGCCCGCGGAAGTTGAGATGGGTCGTGACCTGAATCGTCGTCGGGATCGTCGTCATGCCAGCCTCCGGATCGGGGCCCGTTGCCAGGGCCCATGAGCCCGCTGTACCACCGCCCAACTGACAGAAACCGGCAGTTGGACGATGGCGCGCACCGACCGGCTCTTCCGGCTGCTCCACGCGATGCGCGTGCTGCCCGCGCCGCTGACGGCCGCGCGCCTGGCGGAGGAGACCGGCGTCTCCCTGCGCTCGCTCTACCGCGACATCGACTGCCTGCGGGCGGCGGGCGCCCGAATCGAGGGCGAGCGCGGCTACGGCTATCGGCTCGTCGAGGACGATGCGCTGCCGCCGCAGACCCTGAACCGGCTCGAGGTCGAGGCCCTGGCGCTCGGGATGGCCGAGGTCCGCAGCCTGGGGGATCCGGCCCTCGCCGCGGCCGCCGCCTCCGTCCTCGCCAAGGTCGCCGCCACCCTGCCGGACGAGCGCGAGCAGGACCTGCTCCACGCCGTCTCGAAGGTGTACCGGCCGCAGGCGCGCTACGCGGAGGTGGGCAACCTGGACGCGATCCGGCAGGCGTGCTGGCGCGAGGAGGCGCTCGCCATCCGCTACGTCGACGAGCACGGTGCCGCGACCGCGCGGACCATCCTGCCGCTCGCCATCGTCCACGCGGAGCGGCAGCTCGTCGTGCTGGCCTGGTGCTGCCTGCGCGAGGCGTTCCGGATGTTCCGGATCGACCGCGTGCAGGCGCTGGAGGCGGCCGGACGACGCTTCCGACCCCGGCGCGCAGCCCTCCTGCGCGCCTACCTCGAGACCCTGCAGGCGGACGAGGCGGGCGCCGTCAGGGCGAGCGACGGCGGGCCCCGATGAAGTCGACGAAGGCCCGCAGCGGCGGGGGCAGGTGCCGGCGGCCCGGATAGTACAGGAAGGGCCCCGCAAACCGCTGCCACCAGGGTTCCAGCACGGGCTCCAGGGCGCCGCTGTCGAGGTGCGGCCGGAGCCAGTCCTCGAACAGCGTGATGATGCCAACGCCCGCGACCGCGGCGTCCACGGCGAGGTCGGTGGCGGCACCGACCCGCACGACGAGCGGGCCGCTCGGCTCGACGCGCACGACCTCCCCGTCCCGCTCGAACTCCCAGGCCGTCATCGCGCCGCTCGCGAAGCGGCCGCGGATGCAGGCGTGGTCGAGGAGATCGCGCGGGTGCCCGGGGCGCCCCCGCCGGTCGAGGTAGGCGGGCGCGGCGGCCGTGGCGAAGCGCTGCGCCCGCGGGCCGATCGGCACCGCGATCATGTCCTGCTCCAGGCGCTCGTCGTAGCGGATGCCGGCGTCGCAGCCCGCGGCCAGGACGTCGACGAAGCTGTCCTCGGCGATCACGTCGAGGCGGATGTCCGGATAGGCCGCGAGGAAGGGCGGCACGATCGCGGGCAGGACGAGGCGCGCGGCGCTCACCGGCACGTTGAGCCGCAGCGTCCCGGCGGGGCGGTCGCGAAAGGCGCTCACGAGGTCCAGAGCCGCCGCGACCTCGCTCATGGCCGGAGCGAGCCGTTCGAGGAGGCGCGCCCCGGCCTCGGTCGGCGCGACGCTGCGCGTCGTGCGGTTGAGGAGGCGCACACCGAGGCGCCCTTCGAGCCTGCGCACCGCCTCGCTCAGGCCGGACGCGCTCGCGCCCTGCACCCGGGCCCCGTCCCGGAACCCACCCGCCTGCGCGACCGCGACGAAGGCCGCGAGGTCCCCGAGATCCGCCGACATTGTTCGCTCTCCCGCACAGCCCGTGCCGATTGCCCTGGATTATCACGCAAGGGCTTCGGGACTAGATCCGGCGGCATCAGCCAGGAGAAACCCGATGACCGATCTCGACACGGCACAGACCTACACGCTCGGCGACCGCAGCGTGCGGCGCATGGGCTACGGCGCGATGCAACTCGCCGGGCCGCAGGTGTTCGGGCCGCCGAAGGACCCGGCGGGCGCCGTGGCGGTGCTGCGCGCGGCCGTTGCCGGCGGCGTGAACCACATCGACACCAGCGACTTCTACGGGCCTCACGTCACCAATCAGCTCATCCGCGAGGCGCTGCATCCCTATCCGGACGATCTCGTCATCGTCACCAAGGTCGGGGCGAAGCGGGGCGCGGACGCGTCCTGGAACCCGGCCTTCTCGGCCGAGGAGCTGACGCAAGCCGTCCACGACAACCTGCGCAATCTCGGCCGCGACGTCCTCGACGTCGTCAACCTGCGGATCATGTTCGACGTGCACGGGCCCGCCGAAGGCTCCATCGCGGAGCCCCTCGGGGTCCTCGCGGACCTGCAGCGCCGGGGCCTCGTGCGCCACATCGGCCTCAGCAACGTGACGGCCCGGCAGGTCGACGAGGGGCGGTCGATCGCCGACATCGTCTGCGTGCAGAACGCCTACAACCTCGCGCACCGGGCGGATGACGCGCTCGTGGACGCGCTGGCCTCGGCCGGCACCGCCTACGTGCCGTTCTTCCCGCTGGGCGGCTTCAGCCCGCTGCAATCCACGACGCTGTCCCGGATCGCCGCGGGGCTCGGCGCGACGCCGATGCAGGTGGCGCTCGCCTGGCTGCTCCGCCGCGCACCGAACATCCTGCTGATCCCCGGCACGTCGTCGGTCGGGCACCTGCGCGAAAATTTGGCCGCGGCCGACCTGGCGCTGCCGGCCGATGTCGTCGCGGAGCTCGACCGGATCGGCGCCGCGCCGGAAGCGGGCTGACCGGGCGGACCGGCCTGCCGTGCGTCAGCTCAGGACGGCTTGGCGGGCTGCGGCGCGGCCTCGTCGGAGATGCCGACCTTGGCCCAGACGTAGAACGCGAGGAGCGCCACCGGCAGGCCGATCAGCGACGTCCCGACGAAGAACCAGGCGAAGCCCGTGCGCTCCACCACGAAGCCCGACAGGCCGGCCAGCAGGCTGCCCGGGAAGGCGCAGAGGGACGTCAGCAGCCCGAACTGGCTCGCCGCGTGGTCGGTCGAGGCCAGGGTCGACATGTAGGTGATGAGGACGACCGAGGCGAACGCGTAGGCGAAGCCGTCGATGCCGACGCTGATCGCGAACGTCCAGAAGGCCGTCCCGCCGTCGCCCCCGTGCGCGGCGAGATAAGCGAGGCTCAGGTGCGAGGCCGATCCCGCCACGGTGCCGATGAGGAGGCTCGGCAGCATGCCGATCCGTGGGATCAGGGCGCCGGCCAGGAAGGTGCCGCCGAGGCCGATCCAGAAGCCGAAGAGCTTGGTGACGGTGGCGATGTCGGTGTTGGAGAAGCCCTGGTGCTTGAACAGCGGGATCGCCATGGCGCTCGCGACGTAGCCCGGCATCCGGAAGCCCGCGACGAGCAGCAGGATCGCCGGCGCCATCGGGCCGAGCCGGGCCAGGAGCTCGCGGATCGGCGCCCAGACCGTGTCGACGAAGCCGGCCCGCTCCGGATGGGGCCGCTTGTCCGACGCGGGCTCCGGCGCGAGGACGGCCGCGAGCATCCCCGGCAGCATCAGCGCGCCCATGCACAGGTAGGCGCCGCGCCAGCCGATCCGGTCGGCCAGGAACAGGGCGCCGGCGCCGGCCGCGAGGTTGCCGACCCGCCAGCCGATCTCCGTCCAGGACGACAGCACCGCCTGCTTCTCGGGCGGCCGCACGCTGGTGATGCGCCAGCCGTCGATGACGAGGTCGAGCGTCGCGCCCGCGAAGCCGAGGGCCACCGAGAAGGCGATGGTCCAGGCGAGCCAGTGCGCGGGATCGCCGAACGCGATGCCGGCGAGCATCACCATGACGCCGAACTGCGCCACCACGATCCAGCCGCGCCGCCGGCCGAGCGCCCGCCCGAGGAGCGGCGGGTCGTAGCGGTCCAGGAACGGGGCCCACACGAACTTGAACTTGTAGGCGAGGGTCAGCTCGCTCAGGAGTCCGATCGTGGCGAGCGAGATGCCGATGTCGGACAGCCAGGCCGATTGCGTCGCGTAGACGAGCAGGAACGGGATGCCGGAGGTGAAGCCGAGGCCGAGGGCCGGCGCGATCCGCCGGTCGGTGAACAGCGCCGACCAGAACGGCGTCTCCTCGGACCTCACGACAGCCGGCGCGTCCATGCTCGATCCGCTCTGCTGATCCCTGCGGGCGGGACGGGCCCCGGGCATCAGGCCAGGAACGGGCTGGCCCGAGCCGCCGTTCCCGGGACCGCCGGCCGAGGCCGGACGCCCCCGGATCCAGCCCTCACTGCGACGAGCCCGCCCGGAGGCGGTCGCGCTCCTGCCGCAGGGCCTCCAGCACGGCGCCCTCGATCAGCAGGGCCGAGCCGTAATGGTACTCGATATCGAAGGCGTGGCGGGAGTTCATCGAGAGGGAGGCGCTCTGCATCGCGATCAGGCGGTCCTGCGCGTCGAAGAACCCGGAGCCCGAGCCGCCGTAGCCGTCGTTGCAATCGTGGCGCGCCCGCCGGACCGCGCCCTCGCTCGGCGGATCGATGCGGTGGATCGTGCAGCGCTCCAGGCTGCTGGGGCCCGGGTAGTTCTCGTGGCCGGCGGGGGAGACCATCACCACCGGCACCGAGACGTCGCCGGTGGCGAGGGCCGGGGACTCCGGCAGGGGCTGGGGGGCGGCGTCCGCGGGGGTGGCGAGGCGCAGGATCGCCCAGTCGTCGGTGATGTGGAGGCGTTGCGCATCCGCGGCCGTGCCGAGGCGCAAACTCTCCGGAACGAAGTCGTAGTTGCGGCCCCCGATCTGGAAGTAGCAGGCCGAGACCGGGCGGGTGACCTCGAGCTGCCGGTTGCGGAAGTTGTGGGCGTTGAGGAGCACCAGCGACGGATCGGCGGCGAGCCAGGCCGCCGCCGCCTTCTGCGGGACGCCGTCCGGCCGGCGGCACCAGAGCACGCCGGCCCCGCGGTAGCGCGCGAGGTCGGGGCCCGTCAGGTCGCGCCGACTGTCCTGCGGGTAGAGGGCGGCCGTCCGCGTCGTGTCCGGGGCGGCCGCGCCGCTGTCCGCCGCGATGGCGAGGAGCAGGACGCCGAGCGTCCGCGCCCGGCGCGCGACGCGGATGCGAACCATGGAGATCCCTCCCATGCCCCGGCCGGTGCGCGGGCCGGTGCGCCGCTCGCCGCCGGGCTTGCGCTCCTTTCGTGCGCCCGGTCGCGGCGAAAGGTCAAGACGATCCGGATGCTACACAATCGTCCTGAGCAAATTGCTGGATTGTCCTGTCTAGAAATGTCGAACCGCCTGAAGACTTTTTGCGCAATGAAAGCCTAGAAATGTAAGGCAACGGAGCAATAATAAGTCTCTCATAAGTCTCAGTTTTCTGAGTTTTTACTTAGGAAATATATGAGGCTCTGGCGGACGGATTGGAATTGCTCCCGCGTTTCGAATGGGAATAGCCGATCAATGCCGCGAGGCCGAAAGGCGGGGCGGGCAGGCGAGGAGACGAACGGATGAGCAGGTTCCTGAATTCGGTCTCGACCTTGGCGATCGTGGCACTCGCCCCGATCGGCCTGTCGACCATGGCGGCGGCCAACGACAAGCTCGTCGAGATGTCGAAGAGCGACGACAACTGGGTCATGCCCGGCAAGAACTACGACTCGAACAATTACAGCGAGCTGAAGCAGATCAACAAGGACAACGTCAAGAACCTCAAGGCGGCCTGGACCTTCTCGACCGGCCTCCTCAACGGCCACGAGGGCGCGCCCCTCGTCGTCGACGGCAAGATGTACGTCCACACCTCCTTCCCGAACAACACCTTCGCGCTGAGCCTCGACGATCCGGGCACGATCCTCTGGCAGGACAAGCCGAAGCAGAACCCGGCGGCCCGCTCGGTCGCCTGCTGCGACCTCGTCAACCGCGGCCTCGCCTACTGGCCCGGCGACGGCAAGACCCCGGCCCTGATCCTGAAGACGCAGCTCGACGGCCACGTCGCGGCGCTCAACGCGGAGACGGGCGAGACGGTCTGGAAGATCGAGAACTCCGACATCAAGGTCGGCTCGACCCTGACGATCGCCCCCTACGTGGTGAAGGACAAGGTGATCATCGGCTCCTCGGGCGCCGAGCTCGGCGTGCGCGGCTACCTCACCGCCTACGACGTGAAGACCGGCGAGCAGAAGTGGCGCGCCTACGCGACCGGGCCCGACAAGGACCTGCTGCTCGCCGACGATTTCAACATCAAGAACGCCCATTACGGCCAGAAGGGCCTCGGCACCGCGACCTGGGAGGGCGACGCCTGGAAGATCGGCGGCGGCACCAACTGGGGCTGGTACGCCTACGACCCCGGCACGAACCTGATCTACTTCGGCACCGGCAACCCGGCGCCGTGGAACGAGACGATGCGCCCCGGCGACAACAAGTGGACGATGACGATCTTCGGCCGCGACGTCGACACGGGCGAGGCGAAGTTCGGCTACCAGAAGACGCCCCACGACGAGTGGGACTATGCCGGCGTCAACGTGATGATGCTCTCCGAGCAGAAGGACAAGGACGGCAAGGACCGCAAGCTCCTGACCCATCCGGACCGCAACGGCATCGTCTACACCCTCGACCGGACGGACGGCTCGCTCGTCTCGGCCAACAAGATCGACGACACCGTCAACGTGTTCAAGTCGGTGGACCTGAAGACCGGCCAGCCGGTGCGCGACCCCGAGTACGGCACCCGGATGGACCACCTCGCCAAGGACATCTGCCCCTCGGCGATGGGCTACCACAACCAGGGCCACGATTCGTACGATCCGAAGCGCCAGGCCTTCTACATGGGCATCAACCACATCTGTATGGATTGGGAGCCCTTCATGCTGCCCTACCGGGCAGGCCAGTTCTTCGTCGGCGCGACGCTGAACATGTATCCGGGCCCGAAGGGTGACCGGCAGAACTACGAGGGCCTCGGCCAGATCAAGAGCTACAACGCCATCACCGGCAAGTTCAACTGGGAGAAGATGGAGCGGTTCGCCGTCTGGGGCGGCACGACCGCGACCGCCGGCGACCTCGTGCTCTACGGAACCCTCGACGGCTACATCAAGGCGCGCAACGCCGACAACGGCGACCTGCTCTGGAAGTTCAAGCTGCCGTCCGGGGCGATCGGCTACCCGATGACCTACTCCCACAAGGGCACGCAGTACGTCGCCATCTACTACGGCGTCGGCGGCTGGCCGGGCGTCGGGCTCGTCTTCGACCTGCAGGATCCGACGGCCGGCCTCGGCGCGGTCGGCGCCTTCAAGAAGCTCGCCAACTACACCCAGATGGGCGGCGGCGTGATGGTGTTCTCGCTGGACGGCAAGGGCCCCTACGACGACCCGAACGTCGGCGAGTACGACCGGCAGGCTTCGAAGTAGCCGCCTCGAAGGAGCGGCCGCGAAGCCGAACGGCCTGCGGCCGCAGGCAGACCCCTCCCACCGGCCCCCGGGCCGGCGGGAGGGCCCTGAAGGCCCCACCGGCACGCCATGCCCGGTCCGCGTGATCTCTCCGAACATCTCAGAGGAAACGACAAGCGATGTCGCTCGTGAACGGATGCCGCGCCGTCCTCCCGGCCCTGCTCGCGCTGGCCGGCCTGTGGGCGCTCCCGGCCCCCGCCCAGGAGCCGAAGGCGAAGGTCGATGCGGCGAAGGCCGCCGAGCCCGCCGCCGATCCCGGCCTCCTGCGGGTCTGCGCCGCCGAGCAGCCCCCCCTGTCCCTGAAGGACGGCTCGGGCCTGGAGAACCGGATCGCCGCGGCGGTGGCGGAGGCGATGGGGCGCAAGGCCCAGTTCGTCTGGATCGCCAAGCCCGCGATCTACCTCGTCCGCGACGGTCTGGAGAAGCGGCTCTGCGACGTCGTCGTCGGCCTCGACAGCGACGATCCCCGGGTGCTCACCACGAAGCCCTACTACCGCAGCGGCTACGTCTTCATCACCCGCGCCGACCGGGACCTCGACGTGCGCTCCTGGGCGGACCCGCGCCTCAAGAGCGCCGGCCACATGGTGGTGGCCTTCGGCTCCCCGGGCGAGGCCATGCTGAAGGACATCGGGCGCTACGAGGAGGACATGGCCTACCTCTACTCGCTCGTGAACTTCCGCGCGCCGCGCAACCAGTACACCCAGATCGACCCGGGCCGGATGGTCGGCGAGGTGGTGGGCGAGAAGGCCGACGTCGCCGTGGCCTTCGCCCCCGAGGTGGCGCGCTACGTCCGCGATTCCACGACGCCCCTGCGCATGACGCCGGTGCCCGACGACACCGTCCGCAGCGACGGGCGGAAGGTGCCGCAGAGCTTCGACCAGGCGATGGGCGTGCGCCGCGACGACACCGCCCTGAAGGCCGCGCTCGATGCCGCGCTCGACAAGGCGAAGCCCCGCATCGCCGAGATCCTGCGGCAGGAGGGGGTGCCCGTGCAGCCCCTCTCGAACTGACGCCTCGAGCCGACCCGCGTGCAGTCCAGCCGAGTACAGCGATGATCAAGACGAGACGAGAATGGGCCGCCCTGCTGGCGCTCGCCCTGGCCGCGGGGAGCACGGCGGTGCTGGCGCAGCCGCAGGCGGGGCCGGCTTCGGGCCTGGTCTTCCGCAACACCGTCACGGGCGAGCAGCTCGACACCGCGCAGGGCAAGGAGGGGGGGCGCGACACCCCGGCCGTGAAGACGTTCTTCGAGAGCGGGCGCAACCTCTACATCGACGACAAGGCTTGCCTGCGCAACGGCGAGAGCCTGTTCGCGACCTCCTGCTCGGGCTGCCACGGCCACCTTGCCGAGGGCAAGCTCGGGCCGGGCCTCAACGACAACTACTGGACCTATCCGGCCAACGCCCAGGATACCGGGCTGTTCTCGACGATCTTCGGCGGCGCCAACGGCATGATGGGCCCCCACAACGAGAACCTGACGCCCGACGAGATGCTGCAGGTCATCGCCTGGATCCGGCACCTCTACACCGGGCCCGCCAAGGACGCGCTCTGGCTCTCGGACGAGCAGAAGAAGGCCTACACGCCCTACAAGCAGGGCGAAGTCATTCCCAAGGATGCCAAGGGCCAGTGCAAGCCGCTGGAAGACTAGCCCCTCGGCCGGGAAGTCGTGTCGCGCCCGTCGGCGCGGTCAAGGGGCGGCCTCAACCGCCCGCGTCACACCAGGATGGAGGAAACCATGCGGATCGTCATCGCTGCGACTCTCGCGGCTGCGGGGGCCCTGATCGCCCTGCCGGCGGCGGCCTACGACGGAACGAAGTGCAAGGCGGCCGGCAATTGCTGGGAGGCCAAGCCCGGCTTCCCCGACAAGGTCGCCGGCTCGAAGTACGACCCCAAGCACGATCCGAAGGAGCTCAACAAGCAGGCCGATTCCATCAAGCAGATGGAGGAGCGCAACAAGAAGCGCGTCGAGGCTTTCAAGAAGACCGGCAAGTTCGAGTACGACGTGTCCAAAATTTCTTCGAATTAAGATCTCGTCGAACTGACGCTGTCCCGGCCGCGTCCCGGGCCGCCCGGCATCCTCGCGCCGGGCCGGCGCGGGGCGCAGGGCCGGGACGCGGCACCGATGCGCGAAGCGGCAAGCGGATCCCGATGAACGATCTTCGCCACGGCGACACCCTGCTGACCGACTGGCGCGCGGCCGCCGGCCGGTTCGAGGCGGAGCTGTCGAAGGCCGTCCTCGGCCAGGAGCGGGCGATCCGCCTCGTGACCATCGCCACCTTCGCCCGCGGGCACGTCATGCTCGAGGGCGACGTCGGCGTCGGCAAGACCACGCTGCTGCGGGCCGTGGCCCGGGCGCTCGGCGGGGCCTACGAGCGCGTCGAGGGCACGGTCGACATGATGCCGACCGACCTGATCTACCACACCTACCTGGCCGATGACGGGCGGCCCCGCATCGAGCCGGGGCCCGTCCTCGCACGCGCCGAGGACCTCTCGGTCTTCTTCTTCAACGAGATCAACCGGGCGCGCCCGCAGGTGCACGCGCTGCTGCTGCGCCTGATGGCCGAGCGCAGCGTGAACGCCTTCGGCCGCACCTGGCTGTTCCCGAACCTGCAGGTCTTCGCCGACCGCAACCGCGTGGAGCGCGAGGAGACCTTCGAGCTGCCCGCGGCCGCCCGCGACCGCTTCCTGATGGAGATCGGCCTCGAGGCGCCCCGCGCCGCGGAGGTGCGGCGGGCCCTCGTGTTCGATCCGCGCTTCCACGACACCGACGCGCTGATCGCGGGCGTCGCCGAGGGCGTCCTCGACCACGCGCGGATCGCGGGAATCGCCGCGGCGATCCAGCACGCCGTGCAGGCCGCGCCCGCGATCGAGGCCTACGTGGTCGCGCTCTGGGACGCGCTGCTGCGGCCGGACGCGGCCGGCATCCGCCTGCCCGGCCTCGCCATGGAGGGCCTCGTCCAGGGCGGCGCCTCGCCCCGCGGGGTCGCCTTCCTGGTGCGCGCGGCCCGCGTCCGGGCCTGGCTGGAGGGCCGCGACTGGCTGGTGCCCGAGGACATCCGGGCGGTCTTCCCCGAGGTGATGGCCCACCGGGTGTTCCTGGAGCCGATCCACGAGATGCGCCGCGCCGCGATCATGCCGGCTCTCTGCCGGGCCGTGTTCGAGACGGTGCCGGCCCCGTGACGCAGGAGCCCCCAGCGCCGCCCGGCACGGCCGAGATCATCTACCTGCCGCGCCGCAGGCCCGGCGGCGCCCGGTTCGGCGCCCATCGGGGCCGGGACGCGGGCGGCCTCGGCACCTTCCGGGACCAGGTCCCGTTCCTGCGCCAGCCCGACGCCCGGCGCATCGATCTGCGCGCCAGCCTGCGCGACCCCTTCGAGGGGATCCGGGTGCGCCGCTTCGAGGCCCGCACGCCGGTGCCGATCTGGGTCCTCGTGGACCTCTCGGCCTCGATGGCCTTCAGCGGCGCGGCCCGGCGGATGGAGCTGGCGGGGCAGCTCTGCGAGGCCCTCGCCGCCTCGGCGACGCGCATCGGCGACGCCTTCGGGCTGATCGGCTGCGACCACGCGGTCCGCGAGGACCTGTTCCTGCCCGCCACCCGCCTGCGCGGCCCCGCCGTCCAGATGGCGGCGCGCGTGGCGCGGGCGCCCTGCCGGGGTGCCGGCGCGGAGGGGCTGCTCCTGGCGCCCCGCCTGCTCGGGAGCAGGCCGGGGCTCGTGTTCCTCGTCTCCGACTTCCGCTGGCCGGAGCCCCTGGTCGAGGGGGTCTTCGCCGCGCTCGGCCACCAGGACGTCGTGCCGGTCCTCCTCTGGGACGAGGCCGAGGCGGCCGACCTGCCGGCCTGGGGGCTCGTCGAGCTCGACGACCTCGAGGGCGCCGGCCGGCGCCTCGTGCTGATGCGCCCCGCGCTGCGGCGGCGCTGGATCGCCCGCGAGGCGGCCCGCCTCGCGCGGCTGCGCCACCTCGCCGGACTCTTCGCGCGGCCGCCCTTCCGCCTCGCGGGGCGGTTCGACGCCGATGCCCTGAGCCGGCACCTCCTGGCGACCTGACGCATGCGCGCCCGCTCCCCCTGGCTCCGCGTTCCGGCGCTCCTTCCGGCCCTGGCCGCGGGCCTCTGCGCGGGCGCGGCCGTCGCGCAGGTCCGCGCGGTCGAGGTGCGCAGCCCGCGGCCGTTCGGATATGTCCTGGGCGACCTCGTCCGGGCGCAGGTCGAGATCCGCGCGGATGCGGGCTTCGGCCTGCAGCGGGCCTCCCTGCCGGTGCCCGGCCCCGTGACCTACTGGCTCGACCTGCGCGAGGTCGCCGTCGAGGAGACGGCGCAGGGCGCGGAAAACCGCATCCGCCTGCGGCTGACCTACCAGACCTTCTACGCGGCCCTCGACGCCCGGAGCCTCGAGGTGCCGGGATTCGCGGTGACGCTGGTGAGCGAGCAGCGGGGCGGCGCGACCACGGCCGCCGCGCAGGTGCCGGCCTGGGCGCTCGGGGTCTCGCCGCTGCGCGAGGTGCAGCCGCCGAAGCGCGACGACCCGGCCGAGTACCTCCGCCCGGACGGTCCGCCGGCGCGCCCCGACCCGGGGCCCGACGCGCTCGCGGCGCTGGCCGCCCTCGCGCTGGCGGGCCTCGCCCTGCTCGTCCTTGCCTGGGACCGGGCGTGGTGGTTCTTCGCCCCGCGCCGGGGGCGCCCCTTCGCGGCGGCCCTGCGGCGGGTGCGGCGGCAGCCGCGGCCGGCGGGGGATGCGGGCCTGGAGGCGGCCGCCTACCGGGCGGCGCTCCTCGCGCTTCACCGGGGCGTCGACGAGACCGCGGGCGCCCGGGTGCTGGCCGACGACCTGGCCGGCTTCCTCGACGGCCACCCGGCCTTCCGCTCGCAGGCCCAGCCCCTCGCCCGCGCCTTCGCGGCCTCGCGCCTCGCCTTCTTCGGCCGCGACACGGAGGCGGCGCGGGCGGCCCTGCCCGCGGCCGAGATCGAGGCGATGCTGCGCCGCCTCGCGGCGCGCGAGCGCGCGGCCTGACCGATGGGCGCCTGGTTCGAACGCCTCGGGGTGGAGAGCGCCGCCTGGCTCTGGCTCCTGCCGCTGGCCCTGCTGCCGCTTCTCGCCGCCCCCCGCCGCCGGGCCGCGATCTCCTCCGCGGCGGCGGCCCCGGCGGACGCCCTCTCGCGCGCCGTCGCCGCCCTGCTCGCCGCGGCCGGCATCCTCGCCATAGCCGGCCTCGTGCTGGGCCTCGCGGGCCCCTACCGCGTCGGCGAGACGGTGACCCGGATCGGCATCGGCGCGCGCATCTCGCTGCTGATCGACCGCTCGGGCAGCATGAACGAGACCTTCGCGGGGCGTCAGCCCTCGGGGGCCGAGGAATCGAAGGCCGCCGCCGCCCGGCGTCTCCTCGGCGCCTTCGTGGGCGACCGCGCCCACGACCAGTTCGCCGTCACGGCCTTCTCCACCGCGCCGATGCTGGTGCTGCCGATGACCGACCGGCACGAGGCCGTGCGGGCCGCCATCGCCGCCATCGACCGGCCCGGGCTCGACTACACCAACGTCGCCCGCGGCCTCGGCATGGCGCTCGCGCAGTTCCCGGCCGACGCGCCGGGCATCTCCCGCGTGCTCCTCCTCGTCTCGGACGGCGCCGCCGTGATCGACCCGCGGGTGCAGGCCCAGCTGCGCGCCGCCTTCGCGCGGATCCGCCCGAACCTCTACTGGCTGTTCCTGCGCACCGAGGGCTCGCCCGCGATCGGCGACCGCCCGCAGGGCGAGGACACGCCCCAGGCCGCGCCGGAGCGCCACCTCGACCTGTTCTTCCGCAGCCTCGGCACGCCCTACCGGGCCTTCGAGGCCGAGGGCCCGGAGGCCGTGGCCGGGGCGATCCGGCAGATCGAGGCGCTCGAGCGCGACCCCATCCCCTACGCCGAGCAGCGCCCGCGCCGCGACCTCGCCGGCCTCGCCTACGGGGCGGCGGCCCTCGGGCTCGCGCTCCTCGTCCTCGCCAAGCTCGCGGAGACGGACCTCGCGGGCCGCCCCGCGGCCCGGCCAAGCGCCGCGGCCCGGCCAAGCGTCGCCGCCCCCGATGCCGACGAGACCCGGAGGAGGGCCGCATGACGGGCGCACCGGCAAGCCCGCTCGCGGCGCGGGCGTGGCGCGCGCTGCCCGCCCGTCCGGCGCTGCGGCCCCGCCTCGGCGGGCTCAGGCGGCGCCTGCGGCCGCACCTCCTCCTCGCCCTGCCGATCCTCCTCGCCGCGGCGGCCCTCGGCTTCGGCCTGTCGGCCTGGCGCCTCGCGGAGGCCGACCGCCGGATCGGCGCCCTCGCGGCGGGCCAGGACATCGCCGTCGACCCCGAGGCGGCACCCGAGCTCGTCCTCGCCCGGATCGGCTTCCTGGCCACCCGCGAGCGCATCGCGGAGACGGAGCCCCTGGTGGAGGCGCTCGACCGCCGGGCGCCCGGCCTCGCCGCCCGTGCCCGCTACCGGGTCGCGAACGCGCGGATGCGGCGGGCCTTAGCCCTGCTCACTGCCAACGACCTCGACCGGGCGGGCCCCCTCGTCACCCTCGCCCGACAGGATTACCGCCGCGCCCTCCGGGACCGGCCGGAGGACTGGGACGCCAAGTTCAACCTCGACGTGGCCTCGCGCCTCGTCCGCGACTTCCCCGAGTTCGACCGCCAGGACGGCGACGAGCTCCAGGCGGAGCCGAAGAAGATCTGGACGGACATCCCGGGCCAGCCGCGGGGCGGGCCGTGAGCCTCGGCCCGCCCGTCGCCCGGAACCTCCGCGGGGCGCGCTTCCAGGCCCTGGCCGGCGCCCTCGCGCTCGCCTGCGCGGCCCTCGTCGCGCCGCCCCTGCCGCTGACGCGCCAGGGCGTCGCGCTGCTCGCGGTGGTCGACATCACCGGCAGCATGGGCGTGCGCGACTACGCGGCCGGGGGCCGACCGGCGAGCCGCCTCGACACCGCCAAGGCCGCGCTCCGCCGCCTCGTGACGGAGCTGCCCTGCGGCTCCCGGGTGGCGCTCGGCCTGTTCACCGAGCGGCGCCCCTTCCTGCTCTTCGCGCCGATCGAGGTCTGCGCCGACTTCGCGCCCCTCGACGGGGCGATCGCGGCCCTCGATCAGCGGATGGCCTGGGAGGGGGACAGCCGTGTGGCGGCCGGCCTGCACCGGGCCGTCGCGCTCGCGGGCGAGCTCGGCACCGACCTCCTGTTCGTCACGGACGGGCAGGAGACGCCGCCGCTTCCCGCCGCCGGGCCGCCCCCGTTCGAGGGCCGTCCCGGCGCGGTCCGCGGCCTCATCGTCGGCGCCGGCGGCTACGCCCTCGCGCCGATCCCCCGCTTCGACGACCGGGGCCGCGAGGCCGGGTTCGTGAGCGAGACCGACGTGCAGCAGGAGAACCGCTTCGGCCCGCCGCCGCCCGATGCCGAGAGCCGCGCGGGCTACAACCCCCGCAACGCCCCCTTCGGCTCCGCCGCCGCGAAGGGGACGGAGCACCTCTCCTCCGTGCGCGAGGGCCACCTCCGGGCGCTCGCCGCCCAGACGGGCCTCGCCTACGCCCACCTCGAGGCGGGCATGGACCTCACCCGCCCGCTGCGGGACGCCGCGACGCCGCGCGCGCTGCCCGGGCGCCTCGATCCGCGCCCGTTCCTCGGGGGCGCCGCCCTCGTCCTCCTCCTCGGGGCCTACCTGGCGCCGCACCGCGCCCGCCCCCGCTTTCGGAAAGCCTGACCATGCGCGCCTGCCCGACCCTCCTGCTGTCCGGCCTGCTCCTCGCCGCCTCGGCGGCCCTCGCCCACGGCCCGACCCCCCAGAAGGTCGCCCAGTCGATCGTCATCAAGGCCAAGCCCGACGCCGTCTGGCGGGTCGCGGGGCCGTTCGGGGCGTTGAGCGGCTGGCACCCGGACGTGGAGCGCGGCACGGCGACCGGCGACGCCCCGGGGGCGACCCGGACGCTCACCCTGCGGGGCGGCGGCACCCTGCGCGAGAGCCTCGACGAGCGGAAGGACGCCGAGCGCAGCTACTCCTACCGGATGTCGGAGCCGGACCTGAAGGCGCTGCCGGTCTCCTCCTACTCGGCCACCCTCGCGCTGGCGCCCGAGGGGGAGGGCACCCGCGTCTCCTGGAGCGGCCGGTTCTATCGCGGCGACACCGGCAACGAGCCGCCGGACGAGCTGAACGACGCCGCCGGCAAGGCGGCGATGGAGCGCTGGTTCGGCGACGGCCTCAAGGGCCTGAAGGCCAAGCTGGAGGCGCAGCCCTCGCAATGACCCGGAGACGCGCCTCCGCCCTGGCCGCCTGGCTGATCTGCACCGCCGCCCCCGGCTCGGCGGCGACGCTCTACGTGGCGAGCCAGCAGGGCGGGGCGGTGACCGCGATCACCGGGGAATCCGCCGCGGGGGCGCCCGTCCCGGTCGGGGCGGGGCCGGCCGTCGTCGCGGCGGACCGCGCCGGCCGGCTCTACCTCAGCCATCCGGACGGGCGCAGCGTCTCCGTGCTCGACGCCGCGGGCGGCCGGGTCCTGCGGCGCATCCCGGTCCCCGGGCAAGCCTTCGGCCTCGCCGCCGCGCCGGACGGGCGCAGCCTCTTCGTGGGCGACTGGGCGGGCGGGCGCGTGCTGCGCGTCTCGCCCGAGTCCGGCGACGTCACGGGCAGCGTCGCGGTCGGCGCCGACCCGGCCGGCCTTGTCCTCGACCGCCGGGGCCGCCTCTTCGTGGCGGACCGGGAGAGCCGCCGGGTCAGCGTCGTCGACGGCGACCGCATGGCCCTCGTCGCGGCGATCCCGGTCGGCGAGGCGCCCTTCGCCCTCGCGCTCAGCCCAGCCGAGGACCGGCTCTACGTGGCCAACGTGCGCAGCGACAGCCTCACGGTGATCGACACCGGCGCCCTGCGGGCCCTCGCCACCGTCCCGGCCGGGCCGATGCCCTACGGCGTCGCCGCGAGCCCGGACGGGCGGCGCGTGCTGGTGACGAACCAGGGCGCCGGCACGCTCACGGTCCTCGACGCCGCGAGCCTGCGGCCCGTCGGCCGCGTCGCGGTGGGGCGCTACCCCGAGGGCGTCGCGGCGGCGGGCGAGCGGGCCTACGTGGCGAACTGGTTCTCGGACGACGTGTCGGTGATCGACCTTCCCGGCCTGCGGGAGGTCGGCCGCATCCCGGTGCCGGAGGGGCCGCGCAGCCTCGTCGCGGTGCCGGGGGAGGGCGGGCGGTGAGGGGCGCGCGCCTCCTCTTGGCGGGGCTCGCCCTCCTCGCCGCCTGCGACCGCGGCGCGGAGCCGGCCGCGGAGTCGGGCGAGGGCGGGGCGGGGGCCGTCGTCGCCGCGACCACGGAGGGCGAGCTCGCGTCCTGGCTCGGCCCCACCGACGCGACGGACCCGGCCCGCTGGCTCGCGGGGCGCGAGGCGGGCCACCCGCTGCCCGCCGACGATCCCCACGTCCGGGCCTTGCAGGAGGCGCTCCGCCGGACGAAGGACGGGTTCATCGAGGATCCGCGGATGATTGCGAACCGGACGGCGCAGCTCGGCGGGATGCTCCGCGAGCTCGGCGTCGCGGAGCCGGCGGAGGGCATCCTGTCCGGCTTCGGCGGGATCGCAGCCCTCCGGGGGCGCCACAAGAGTCTCTTCGGCGAGATGTGCCAGCACTACTACAACACCCGCGCCCAGGGCGCCGACCACGCGACCGCCCTGGCGCGCCTCGCCGAGGCCGGCGCGCGGCCATGACGGCCGGGACGCTCCCGGCGCGGCAGGCCTCCGCCACGGGCCTGCTGATCGTCGACGACCATCCGATCGTGCTGCAGGGCTTCCGCCACCTCGTCGCGGAGGGCGGCCGCCTCAGCGTGTACGAGGCGCCCGACATCGTGGCGGGGTACCGCGCGTTCCACCGCCACCGGCCCGGCCTCGTCGTCACCGACCTGCGCTTCCAGGACGACGGCCTCTCGGGCCTCTCGCTGATCCGCCGGATCCGGGCGCTCGCGCCCAAGACCCGCATCCTGGTCTTCAGCATGCACGCCGACCCGGTGGTGGTCTCGCGGGCCCTCGAGTGCGGGGCGCTCGGCTTCGTGCGCAAGGATGCCGGCGTCGCGGCCTTCCTCGAGGCCTTCGACGCGGTCGGGGCCGGGCGCTTCTACCTCGACCACGGCACGGCCACCGCCGTCGCGATGCTGCGCCTCGAATCCCAGGACGCGCCGTTCGCCCGCCTCAGCGCCCGCGAGCTGCAGGTCCTGTCGCTGCTCGGCAAGGGCAAGTCCTACCACGAGATCGCCGACGTGCTGTCGCTGAGCTACCGCACCGTGGTCAACGCGAGCGCCGAGATGCGCCGGAAGCTCGGGGCCGGCTCGCAGGCGGAGCTGATCCAGATCGCGATCACCCATCCGGAAAGCCTGCTGCTGGCCTGAGGACCGCTCGGCGGCCCCTCGGCGCTTCCGGGACGGGGCCCGGAGCGGTACAAGGAGGCAGATCCGGGAACCGGACGTCCGCGGAGGATACGCATGTCGAGAGGGCCGAGCCCCACGGCGGTCGCACCGTCGCGCGATGCCGGACCAGAGGCTTGGCCGCCCTGGCGGCAGCGCTTCCCCGAGGCCTGCGACTGGGACGGGGCGGTCGAGGTCGGCACGATCCCCGATCTCCTCGCGGCCGGCGTCGCCCGGGCCGGCGACCGGCCCGCCATCGCCTTCCGGGGCCGGACCATCGGATTCCGCGAACTCGCGGAAGCCGTCGAGGGGCTGGCGGGCGGGCTCGTCGGCCTGGGCCTTGCCCCCGACACGGCCCTCGGCCTCTACCTGCCGAACACGCCCGTCCACCCGCTCGCCTTCTTCGCCGCGGCGCGCGCCGGCCTGCGGGTCGTCCACCTCTCGGGCCTCGATGCGCCGCGGGAGCTGTCGCACAAGCTCGCCGTGAGCGGCGCGCGGGTCCTCGTCACCACGAACCTGCCGGGCTTCCTGCCGGGCGCCCTCGCGCTCCTGGAGGCGGGCGCCGTCGACACGGTGATCGTCGGCGACGATGCCGCCTGGGGGCCCTCGGAGGTCGCCGCGCCGCTGCCGGTGCCGGAGCGGCCGGGCGTCGTGGCCCTCGACCGGCTGCAGGCGGCGCCCCCGCCCGCCGCCTGGCCGGCGCGGCGCCCCGACGACGTGATGCTCCTGCAGTTCACCGGCGGCACCACGGGCCTGCCGAAGGCCGCCATGCTGACCCACGGCAACCTGACGGCCGCGGTCTCGATGTACCGCCTCTGGCGGGACGAGGCCGGGGCCGACCGCGACGCCATCGAGGCCGAGGCGCGGGCGATCTGCGTCCTGCCCCTGTTCCACATCTACGCGCTGACCACCGTGCTGCTGCGCGCGATCCGGGCCGGCAGCCTGATCCTGCTGCACCAGCGCTTCGACGTGGAGGCGCTGGTGCACGACATCGCCGTCTCCCGCGCCACCAACCTCTCGGCCGTTCCCACCATGTGGCTCGCGCTGCTGCACCGGCCTGGGGTCGAGGCGGTCGATTTCAGCTCCCTGCGGGCCTGCATGAGCGGGGGTGCCCCGCTCCCCTTCGCGGTGCAGGACAGGCTGAGCCGGCTGCTCGGCGTGCCGCTCTCGATCGGCTGGGGCATGACGGAGACGGCGCCGGCGGGCACGCGCCTGCCGCGGGACATTCCGCTGCGCCCCGGGATCATCGGCATCCCGCTGCCCGGCCTCGCCATGCGGATCGTCGCCCTCGACGATCCCGGCCGCGCGCTGCCCCCCGGCGAGGTCGGCGAGATCGCCATCCGGGGGCCGAACCTCTTCGCGGGCTACCTCGACCAGCCGGAGGCGACGCAGGCGGCCTTCCGCGACGGCTGGTTCCTCACCGGCGACATCGGCCGCATGGACGCGGACGGCGTGTTCGACCTCGTCGACCGGCGCAAGAACATGATCATCTCCGGCGGCTTCAACGTCTATCCGGCGGTGATCGAGAACGCGATCCACGAGCACCCGGACGTGGCCGAGTGCATCGTCATCGGCGTGCCCGACGCCTACCGGGGCGAGGCCGCCAAGGCCTTCGTCACCCTGAAGCCCGGCGCCGCGCCCTTCGACCTCGCCGCCCTCCAGGCCTTCCTGGCGGACCGCATCGGCCGCCACGCGGTGCCCCGCGCCCTGGAGTTCCGGGACGGCCTGCCGCGCAGCCCGGCCGGCAAGCTCCTCGCGAGCGTCCTCGTCGCCGAGGAGCGGGCGAAGGCCGAGCGCCCGGCCGAGGGGAGCGGCACGCCCTGAGGCGGACCCGAGCGCCGTCCGGGCGGCCTCAGCGGTTGACGTCGACCACGAGGCGGCCGCGGACCTGGCCCGCCATCAGGCGCCCGGCGGTCTCGATCGCCTCCGAGAGGCCGATCTCGCCGGTCATCGCCGCGAGCTTGTCCGGCTCGAGGTCGCGGGCGAGGCGCTCCCAGGCCGCGAGGCGCTCGGGCCGCGGGCACATCACGCTGTCGATGCCGACCAGGGTGACGCCCCGCAGGATGAAGGGCGCGACGGTGGCGGGGAAATCCATGCCGCCCGCGAGGCCGCAGGCGGTGACGATGCCGCGGTAGCGCGTCGCGGCGCAGACGTTGGCGAGGGTGTGGCCGCCGACGACGTCGACGGCCCCCGCCCAGCGCTCCCGGGCGAGCGGCTTGCCGGGCTCCGAGAAGGCTCTGCGCTCCATCACCTCGGCCGCGCCGAGGTCGCGCAGGTAGGCGGCCTCCTCCGGGCGCCCGCTCACCGCCGCCACCTGGTAGCCGAGGCGGGCGAGCAGCGCGACCGCGGCGCTGCCGACGCCGCCGGCCGCCCCCGTCACCACGACCTCCCCGGCCCCCGGCTCGACGCCGTGGCGCTCCAGCGCCATCACGCAGAGCATGGCCGTGTAGCCGGCGGTGCCGATCCCCATGGCCTGCCGGGGGGTGAAGGCGGCCGGCAGCGGCACCAGCCAGTCCCCCTTGAGACGGGCCACCTGGGCTAGGCCGCCCCAGCGGGTCTCGCCGACGCCCCAGCCGTTGAGGATCACCTGGTCGCCGGGCCGGTAGCGCGCGTCGCGGGATTCGCGGACGGTGCCGACGAGGTCGACGCCCGGCACCATCGGGAAGGCGCGCACCACCGGGCCCTTGCCGGTGATGGCGAGGCCGTCCTTGTAGTTCAGGGTCGAGTAGGCGACGTCGACGGTGACGTCGCCGTCGGGCAGGTCCTCCTCCGCGAGGTCCGCGAGGGCGGCCCGGTAGCCGTCCGCGTCCTTGTCGATCCGGATCGCCCTGAACATCGCCGCGTCCTCCCTTCCGCCGAGCCGTGTCGCCGGGTCTCCTACGGGTGCCTGTGGATCGGGTCGACCCAGTAGACCGTCTCGGGCCGCTCGGCGGCCGCGACGTCGGGCAGGTTGACCACCACCGCCTCGTTGTCCGAGCGCACCAGCACGCAGTGCAGGGGCTCGTCGGTGGAGGCGTTGATCTCCTGGTGGGGCACGTAGGGCGGCACGAAGATGAAGTCGCCGGGCCCGGCCTCCGCCACGTATTCGAGCCGCTCGCCCCATCGCATCCGGGCGCGGCCGGAGACCACGTAGATCACGCTCTCCAGGGCGCCGTGGTGGTGCACGCCCGTCTTGGCGTCCGGCTCGATCGCCACCGTGCCGGCCCAGATCCGCTGCGCGCCGACGCGGGCCGCGTTGACCGCCGCCTGCCGGAACATGCCCGGCGTCTGGGCGGTGTTCGGGTCGAGCCGGTCGCCCGGGATCACCCGCACCCCGTCGTGCTTCCAGCGCTCGGCCCCCTCGGGCGGCGCGTGCTCATGCTCGCCGCCCTGCGGCGCGTGGTCGTGACCCTGGCCGCCCTCGTCGTGCATGCTCGCCTCCCGGGGATCGGGGCCGCGTCGCGGCAGCCCCCGATCCGCCGCCAGAGTGATCAGGATCGCGCCGGCGCGCAACGGGGTTGCGCGGGGCCGGTCCTGCCGGCAGGACGCACCGGGACAACCCCGACCCAGCGGAGCCGCCATGCCCCGGTTCGACCTCGATGGACACAGCCTCAACTACGCGCTGGACGGCCCGCCGGACGCGCCCGCCGTCGTGTTCTCCAACTCGCTGGGAACCAGCCTCGCGATGTGGGACGCGCAGGTTGCGAGCCTCTCGGGCCGCTATCGCTGCTTGCGCTACGACACCCGCGGCCACGGCCTGTCGGACGCGCTCGATGCGCCGACGACCCTCGACGACCTCGCGGGCGACCTCGTCCGCCTCCTCGACGGCCTCGGCATCGGGCGCGCCCACGTGGTCGGCCTCTCCCTCGGCGGCATGACCGCCCAGGCACTGGCCGCAGCGCATCCGGAGCGCGTCGACCGCCTCGTGCTGATGGCGACGGCGGCCCAGCTCGGACCGGTCTCGGCCTGGAACGAGCGCGCGGCGACCGCCCGGCGGGCGGGCATGGCGGCGCTGGCCGAGACCATCCTGGCCCGCTGGTTCACGCCCGCCTTCCGGGAGACGCCCGCCGCGCAGGCCGTGCGGGCGCAGGTGCTCGCCACCCCGCCGATCGGCTACGCCCGCGCCTGCGAGGCGATCCGCGACATGGACCTGCGGGAGCGCATCGGCGGCATCACGGCCCCGACGCTGATCATCTCCGGGGAGCAGGACCCCTCGACGCCGCCCGCCCTCGGGGAGGCCATCCACGCGCGGATCGCGGGCTCCGCGTTCGAGGTGCTGCCGGGCGTCGCCCACATGCTGAACGTCGAGGCCGCCGACCGGGTGACCCCGCGCCTCGCCGCCTTCCTGTCCGGCGGTTGACCGGCGGGGATCGCTCGCTGTCCACGCAGGTTGTCCGGGAAACCTCAGGGATCGGACATGGATCGGACAGCACTGATCGCCGGCGTCAGCGGCATCGTGGGCAACAACCTCGCCCGGCACCTCGCGGGCCGGGGCTGGCAGGTGGCGGGCCTCGCGCGGCGGCCCCCCACCGGCCTCCCGGGGGTCGTGCCGGTCGCGGCCGACCTCCTCGACCCGGCCGCGCTGCGCGCCGCGCTCGACGGGCACCGGCCGAGCCACGTCTTCATCACGACCTGGCTGCGCCAGGCGACGGAGGCCGAGAACATCCGGGTCAACGCCGCGATGGTGGAGAACCTCCTCGACGCGGTGCGCCCGGGCGGCAGCGTCCGCCACGTCGCCCTCGTCACCGGCCTCAAGCACTACCTCGGGCCCTTCGAGGCCTACGGGCGGGGCAACCTGCCGGCCACGCCCTTCCGCGAGGAGCAGCCCCGCCTCGACATCGAGAACTTCTACTACGCCCAGGAGGACGCGGTCTTCGCCGCGGCCGCGCGCGACGGGTTCGGCTGGAGCGTGCACCGCCCGCACACCATCATCGGCTACGCCCTCGGCAACGCCATGAACATGGGGGTGACGCTCGCGGCCTATGCCGCGATCTGCCGCGAGACCGGCCGGCCGTTCCTGTTCCCGGGCTCGCCCGCGCAGTGGAACGGGCTCACCGACATGACCGATGCGCGCCTCCTCGCCCGGCAGCTCGAATGGGCGGCCACGACCGAGGCGGCCCGCGACGAGGCCTTCAACGTCGTGAACGGCGACGTCTTCCGCTGGAGCTGGATGTGGGGCCGGCTCGCGGCCTGGTTCGGCCTGGATCCGGCGCCCTATCCGGGGCAGGCGACGCCACTGGAGGAGCAGCTCGCCGATGCGGGCCCGGTCTGGGCCGATCTCGCCCGCCGCCGCGGCCTCGTCGAGCCCGACCTGAGCCGCCTCGCCTCGGCCTGGCACACGGACGCGGATCTCGGCCGCCCGATCGAGGTCGTCACCGACATGAGCAAGTGCCGGCGCCTCGGCTTCCTCGACTACCAGCCCACCGACGACGCCTTCTTCGACCTGTTCGCGCGGCTGCGGGCGGAGCGCGTGATCCCCGGCGCGTGAGGCCGGGGCGCGACCGCCGCCGGGCGGTCGCGCCGTCGCTGTCCGGCCGTCAGCCCAAGTCCTCAGCCCAAGTCCTCAGCCCTTGTCGCCCTTCAGCGGCGAATCGGTCGCGCGGCCGGCCGCCTCGTTCCAGTAGGGCTCCGCGTGGAAGTAGCTGTGCACGTGCTCCTCCCAGGCCCGGTCGAAGGAGGCGTCGCCCTGCTGGGGCGAGCCGCGCAGCTGCTCGTCGGTCAGGTCGAGCTCGTAGGCGCCGAGATCCGTGTTGTAGCGCAGGAGCCGCCACGGCAGGGCGCGCTCGCCGCCCGCCTCGGCCCCCGAGGGAGTGAGAATCGCGTAGACGACGTGCCCCGAGGGCTTGTCGATCATCAGGCGGCTGATGCTGCCGACCGGGCTGCCGTCGGCCCGCCGCACGGCCGTTCCTTCCACCCGGTCGCTGCCGATCAGGTTGCTCGCTGTCGCGGCGCTGCTCTGCGCGCCGACGCCGACGGTGCTGGTGTCCATGGTGAGTCTTTCCGAGGGTTGCCGGAATCGGGAATCCGCCTTTCGCAACCGCAGGCTGTCCGGCCCGGTTCCGGAAACGGGCCGCCGATCGGAGGGCCCGTCTACCTCGAATGGGGCTGGCCGCCGGGTGCCTACGCCGCGATAGCTTCATGGGCCGCTCCGGTCTCATCAGAACGGTGAAGCCGAACGGCCGGCGGGTCGAGCGACCGTCCTCCCTGCTCGGCCCGCTGCCCCGCGCGGCGGCCCGATCCTTGCCCGGTTCCATGCCGCGCATCCGCCGCGCCGCGCATCGATTTCGAACGCGGGCGCGCGTGGAGCGTTGGCAGACCGATCCGGCGAGAGCGGCCGGCGGGCGGACCGGAGGCGGGGGCAGGATGTGCGGGATCTGTGGTGAGATCAGCTTCGGCGCCCCGGCCGACCCGGCCGCCGTGAAGGCCATGATGTGCACGATGGAGGATCGCGGCCCCGATGCGGGGGGCGTCCTCGCTCAGGGCCGGGTGGCCCTCGGCCACCGGCGCCTCAAGATCCTCGACCTCTCGAACGCCTCGCAGCAGCCCCTGCAGGACCCCGAACTCGGCCTCGCCATCGTCTTCAACGGCTGCATCTACAACTTCCGGGATCTGCGCGGCGAGCTGGAGGCGAAGGGCTACCGCTTCTTCTCCAAGGGCGACACCGAGGTCGTCCTCAAGGCCTATCACGCCTGGGGCGCGGCCTGCGTCGAGCGCTTCCTCGGCATGTTCGCCTTCGCGATCCACGAGCGCGACAGCGGCCGGGTGGTGCTCGGGCGCGACCGGCTGGGCATCAAGCCGCTCTACCTCGCCGAGGCGAAGGGGCGGCTGCGCTTCGCCTCGACCCTGCCGGCCCTGCTGCGGGCGGGGGACGTCGACACCGCGATCGATCCGGTGGCGCTCCACCACTACATGAGCTGGCACGCGGTGGTGCCCGCCCCGATGACCATCCTGCGGGGCGTGCGCAAGCTGCCGCCGGCCACGCTGCTGACGATCGAGCCCGACGGCAGCCGGAGCGAGCGGGTCTACTGGGACCTGACGGTGGGTCCCCGCGACGCGGATCGCGGCCTCAGCGAGGCGGACTGGCGCGAGCAGGTGCTCGATGCGCTGGCGCTCGCGGTGGAGCGGCGCCAGATCGCCGACGTGCCGACCGGCGTGCTGCTCTCCGGCGGCCTCGATTCCTCGCTGCTCGTGGGCCTGCTCGCCCGCAAGGGCCAGACGGGCCTCAAGACCTTCGCGGTCGGGTTCGACGCCGTGAACGGCATCGAGGGCGACGAGTTCAAGTACTCGGACATCATCGCCCGGCGCTTCGAGACGGAGCACGCCAGGATCGCGGTCGATGCCTCCCGCACCCTCGACGCGCTGCCCGCCACCATCGCGGCGATGTCCGAGCCGCAGATGAGCCACGACGCGGTCGGCTTCTTCCTGCTCTCGCAGGAGGTCGCCAAGCACGTGAAGGTCGTGCAGAGCGGGCAGGGGGCGGACGAGATCTTCGGCGGCTACCACTGGTACCCGAAGCTGATGGGCTCGAAGGACCCCGCCGGCGACTACGCCCGGGTCTACTTCGACCGCGACCACGCCGAGATGCGCGAGGCCCTCGCGCCGGACCTCGTCGGCGACGATCACAGCCGCGCCTTCGTGGAGGACTTCTTCGGCCGCGCCCCGGAGGCCGGCGCCGTCGACCGGACGCTGCAGCTCGACACCCAGATCATGCTCGTGGACGACCCCGTGAAGCGGGTCGACAACATGACGATGGCGGCGGGCCTCGAGGCGCGGGTGCCCTTCCTCGACCACGAGCTCGTCGAGCTCGCCGCCCGCGTCCCGGCCGAGCTGAAGGTCCGGGACGGCGGCAAGTACATCCTCAAGGAGGCGGCGCGCCAGGTGGTGCCGGCCGAGGTGATCGACCGGCCGAAGGGCTACTTCCCGGTGCCGGCCCTCAAGCACATCCGCGGCCCCTACCTCGACTTCGTGCGGGGCGTCCTCGACGCGCCGGCGGCCCGCGAGCGGGGCCTGTTCAACCGCGCCTACCTGGACCGGCTGCTCGCCGACCCGGACGGCACGCTGACCCCCAAGGGCCACTCGAAGCTCTGGCAGGTCTCCCTGCTCGAGAGCTGGCTCCAGACGCACGGGGTGTGAGGGCGGGGCCACGGCCTCGCATTTGCAATCGACGCCCGGGCGCCTACCTTGCGGCGCAGGACGCGCCCGGGGCGCGGCCCTCCGCGGAGGCGCTGGCGCCCCGCACGACGATCAGAATCCCGCGATGCTCCGCAGACGGTGCCGTGGAATCTCCACGATCGCCCGGGATTGCCCGCCACCGAGACCGACGCCGGAGGAGGACCGCCCATGTGCCGCTGGATCGCCTATCGGGGGCACACGATCCCCCTGGAGCACTACGTCACCGAGCCGGCCCACTCCCTGGTCTCGCAGAGCCTCCACGCACTGGAATCGACCGCGGGGCTCAACGGCGACGGCTTCGGCCTCGGCTGGTACGGCGACCACCCCGAGCCCGGCCTCTACCGCGAGGTGCGCCCGGCCTGGTCGGACGAGAACCTGCGCTACCTCACCCGCCACCTGCGCTCGCACCTGTTCTTCGCCCATGTCCGGGCCGCGACGGGCACGCCGATCACCCGCCAGAACTGCCATCCCTTCGCGTGCGGCACTTGGCTGTTCATGCACAACGGCTTCATCGGTGACTGGAGCCGCCTGCGCCGCCCGGTCGAGGACCTGATCCCCGACGCCCTCTATCCGTCGCGGGCCGGCACCACGGATTCGGAGGCCCTGTTCCTCGCGATCCTGGGGGCCGGGCTGATGGGCCCCGCGCCGAAGGCCGACCCCGTGTCGGCGACCAGCCGCACGCTGGCGGCGCTCACCGGGATGGTCGCCGCGGAGGCGGGCGGGCACCCGTTCCGCTTCACGGCGGCGCTCGCCAACGGCCACGACCTCTACGCCTTCCGCTACGCGGCGAACGACGCGGCCAACAGCCTCTACTACCGGGCGGCCGCGAACGGGGTCGTGGTGGCCTCCGAGCCCCTCGACCGCGATCGCGACACCTGGACGGCGGTGCCCGAGAACAGCGTCGTGGTGGCGCGCGAGGGCGAGCCCGTCACGGTCGCGCCGCTGGTGCTGCCCGACCTCGGCAGGGCGCTGCCGGTCCGCGACCGCCTGACGGCCTGAGCCCGTCGGCGCCCGCCGGTCAGGGGAGCGCTTCGCGGTCGAGGAGGGCGCGCTTGCGCGCCACGCCCCAGCGATAGCCGGAGAGCGACCCGTCCGAGCGAACGACCCGATGGCAGGGAATGGCCACGGCGAGGCGGTTCGCCCCGCAGGCCTGCGCCACCGCCCGGACCGAGGCCGGCTCGCCGATGGCGCGGGCGACGTCCGTGTAGGTCGCGGTGGTGCCCACCGGGATCGCCCGGAGCGCCGCCCAGACCCGCTGCTGGAACGCGGTGCCGCCGATGTCGAGGGGCAGGTCGAGCCCCCGCCGGGGCGCCTCCACGAAGCCGACCACTTGCGCGACCCACCCCTCGAAGGCGGCATCGCCGCCCATCAGCTCGGCCCTCGGGAAGCGGTCCTGCAGGTCGCGCACGAGGGCGTCCGGGTCGTCGCCGAGGAGGATGGCGCAGACGCCGCGCTCGGTCGCCGCGACGAGGAGCGCGCCGAGGCTGCTCTCGGCCACCGCGAAGCGGATCCGCGTGCCGGGCCCGCCCCGGCGATAGGTCGAGGGGTCCATGCCGAGCCGCTCGGGTGCGGCCGCGTAGAAGCGGCTCGGCGCGTTGAAGCCGGCCGCGTAGAGCGCCCGGGTGACCGTGGCCTCGGTCTGGAGCGCCTCGGCGACGCGGCCCGCGCGGTGGGCTGCCGCGTAGGCCCGCGGGGTCACGCCCGTCGCCGCGCGGAACGTCCGGTGGAAATGGGCGGGGCTGAACCCCGCCGCCCGCGCCAGGGTGTCGAGGTCCGGCGCCGTCTCGGCCGCCTCGATCAGCCGGCAGGCGCGCGCGACCGCCTCGGCCCGGCGCCCGTCCGGCGAGGGCTCGTCCGGCCGGCAGCGCCGGCAGGGGCGGAAGCCCGCCGCCTCCGCGGCGGCGCAGCTCGCGTGGAAGGCGATGTTCTCGGGCCGGGCGGCCCGCGAGGGGCAGCTCGGGCGGCAGTACACGCCGGTGGTGCGGACCGAGTAGACGAAGCGCCCGTCGGCCCGCTTGTCGCGCGCCGCCAGCGCCGCCCAGAATTCGGACTCTCCGGGTCCGATCGTTCCGGCCTGCTCGGTCGTTCGGGCTTCCTTGAGGCTCATGGGCTCGTCTCTCCGGAAGGGGTCCTGCGGGACCGTGATCCTGCCGCCATCCTTCCCGCCGCCCTCGGTCGTCGCATCCCGTTCCTTGCTGCGCAATCCGGGCGGCGCGTCAGGGGAGCGCGACGCGCGCCGCATCGTGCGCCCAGAGATGCAGGACCGCGTAGGCCCGCCAGGGGCGCCAGGCGGCCGAACGGGCCTCGAGGGCCTTCGCGCTCGGGCGGAGCCCGGTCTCGTCCGCCAGCGCGCGCAGGAGGCCGATATCCCCGGTCGGGAGGGCATCGGGCTCGCGCAGCGCGCGCATCGCGACGTACTGGGCCGTCCAGGGGCCGATCCCGGGCAGCGCCGTCAGCCGGGCCACGGCCGCCGCGAGCCCCTGGCCCGGCGCCAGGAGGTCCGGCTCGGCGATGACGGCGGCCGCGAGGGCCCGGATCGCGGCGCCCCGGGCGCGCGGCATGTTGAGGGCCTTCGCCACGTCCGCCTCGACCAGCGCCTCGGGCGCCGGGAAGACGCGGTCGAGGCCGAGGCCCTGCTCGTCCGCCACCGGCGTCCCAAAATCCGCCGCGAGGCGCCCGGCGAGGCGGGTCGCCGCCGCCACCGAGACCTGCTGGCCGAGGATCGCCCGCACCGCCAGCTCGAACCCGTCGAAGGCGCCCGGCACCCGCAGGCCCGGCCGGGCCGCGACGAGCCCGGCCATGAGGGGATCCGCCGAGAGCGCCCGGCCGATGGCGGCCGGGTCCGCGTCGAGGTCGAACAGGCGCCGCACCCGGTCAGCGCAGGCCGCATCCGCGTCCGGCAGGCTGGCGGTCACGGGCAGGCCCGCACCGTCCGGAGCGAAGACCGTGAGCGTCCCGGTCCGTCCGCCGTGGACGATGGTGCGGGCGTAGAGGCCCGGCGGCGCCGCCTCGACGCCCGGGATCGCGCGGGCCGCCAGGTAGGCGTGCAGGCCGGCCCAGTCGAAGGGCAGCGCGACGGGCAGGCGATGCCGCGCCGGCGGGGCGGCGGACTGGTCTCTCGTCCGGGCGGGGCGGATCGACGGCATCGGGGCTCTCCCTGAGCCCCCATGGGAGCATGCCGCGGCCCGCGGGGCGAGCCTCATGCCCGAACGGATCAGGGGTCAGGCGCGCGCCGGCGCAGCCCGGGTCCGGCCGCCCCGCAGCGTGCGGATGCCGAAGGCGATGGCCGCCGCCCCGGCGAGCAGGCCCAGGGCCACGAGGGGCCGATAGGCGAGCCAGGCCAGGGCGATCACCACCGGCCCGACGACCAGCGTCGCCGAGAGGGCCGCCAGGAAGGTGGCGCCCGCCACCAGGCTGCCGAGGAAGGGCAGGTAGCTCGCCAGCAGGTTCACGGGGGCGAACAGGCACAGGAAGCCGACGAGGAGCACCACCAGCCCGACGACGCGCAGGACCCAGGTCAGGATGCGGTTGTCCTCCTGCCCCATCGCCACGAGGTCGGCCGCCCCGTGGGTGCCGCGCCTGGCGAGGAACACCGACTGCCCGTTCGTCGCGCGGTAGGGTTCGAGCCCCCCGGGCTCCTGGCGGCCGATGAAGGAGGCCGGCCCCTCGGGAAGCTGCCGGTAGGTGATGCGCAGGTCGCCGACGCGCGGCGCCTCCGGGCTCTGGCCCGCGTAGTAGCCGCCCCCGCTCACCTGCACGGGGCGGCCGAGGCTCCGCCGGGCGGCGGCGAGGGCGGATTCGCCGGGCACCACCTCCTCGTCCGCTCCGAGGTCCCCGGCCGCCTGCGCGCCCACCGGAAAGCCGCCGATGCGGGCGTCCGCCGCGCCGAAGCGCCGGGAGCGGACGCTCGGGAAGGACGGGTTCTCGTGCCCGGCCGGCGCGTGGAAGCCGCTGGAGGCGATCGGATGGTCGGCCCATTCCTTGTCGTAGATGAACTTGCGCTCCTGGCCCGAGCCCGTCTCCCGCTGGTGCCACTGGTACATCTCGACGGTCCGCGACAGTGCGACGCCGGTCGCGCGCAGGCCGAGCTGCTCGTCCGTCACGCCGTTCGGGCTGGTGAGGTGCCCGGCGACGTGGACGAGCCGTCCGTCGAGGGCGGGATCGCGCCGGTCGGTCGGCACGCTGCGCACGACCCGCTCCGCCTCGGCGAGCGCCCGCGCGACCCCGACCGCGTGCCCCTCGTTCCAGAACAGGCCGATGGCGGCGAGCGGGACGAGGAGCAGGCCGACGACGAGGGCCCCGATGCTGCCGCCGAAGCGCTCGCCGAAGCCCTGGGGGGCGTCCACGACGTCCGAGCCCGCCCCGAAGCCGGAATCCGGCGCGTCCGAGGACATCGAAAAATCGTCTGAGGTCTCGCTCATCGCACACCGGCCGGGCTGGTCCGCGCCCGGCGAGCCGCCGGACGCAGCGCCAAGCTTAGGCGTGAAGGACCGCCGGAGACAAGTATCCTACTGACGTCCCGGTGGTTCTGGGACGCCCGAACATTGAATTTGGACGCCGGGGCAAGTCGCCGGCCGGGTTTGCGGCTGCCCGGAGCTTCGACCCGGCCCTCGGCTACAGGCCGTCCGCCGGTCGGCGCACGGCGCGGTCGACCTGGACCAGCACGTCGAGGGCGCGCCAGGGCTTGTCGAGGTAGACGGCGGCGCCGGGCAGTTCTCGCGTCCGGTGCGCGGCCTCGCCCGACGTCACCACCAGCCGGATCTCCGGCCAGAGGCAGTTGACCGAATTCGCCAGGCCGATGCCGTCCACGGCGCCCGACAGGTGGACGTCGGTGAACAGCATCGCGACATCGGGCCCGTGCTGCCGCAGCAGGTCGATGGCCGCCTCGCCGCTGTCGCAGGCCACGACGTCGAGCACGGTCTCCTCCAGGAGAGCCACCGCGAGGTCGCGGATCTCGGGGTCGTCCTCGACGACGAGGACGAGGCGCGTCGGCTGGCCGGGGCGGTCCGTCGCGCCCGGAAGCCCCTTCCGGGCAGGCGCGTCGCGTTCCAAAAGGATCAGCGCGAGGTCGCGCAGCCGTTCGGGGAGGACGGCGCTCGTGTCGTAGGAATTTTCCAGGGCGCGGGCGACGCCGCGCGCCACGAGCGAGGCTGACCCGTCGAGTGCATCCGTGACGAAGCGGTTCTCCTGGCGCATGCTTCCTCCGTCCCGGAGGCAGCGCTCCACGCTCCGGGTTCGCTCTTAATCCATATTAATTCGACATGAGGGGAATGAAGCGGGCGGCGGTTGGTTTCAGCGTGTCCGTTAGGAAAACGGTTGCGGGCGTCGCCCACCGGGCAGCCACGCGCCCCGTCCGCGGAGAGGGGCCGCGCGCTGAGCGTTCCGAAGATCTCAGTCATCCACCGCGGAAATGTCGCGGCGCTAGGTAGAACTCTGGCCTCCCGCTCCCGTTGATTTGTTATCGTGCAGAAGCGCACATTACATCCACGCGGCATCGGGGGGTGCGCCATGAAGAACGCTCGCACGATTTGTATGCAGAATGCCAGACTGCTGCAGGATATGCGTGAGATCATCGAGCAGACACGCTGCACGGTCAGGAATTCTCAAGATCTGCTTCGGCGCCTCGAAGACGCGCACAGGGCCAACCCGCTGCCCGGATCCGGTCCGCTGCCCGCAGCATGCACGCTGCAGGACCCGACGGAGAGTGTCGCCGATGCCCTCCTCGAAGCCCATCGCCGCGCGTCGGGCGAGGAGGATCGCGTCCTGAAGGACCTGATCGCCCAGGCCCTGTGGCATGTCGGCCAGCGTCTCGCGCATCAGGCCGGGCCGCGGGCGCTCGGCGTGCGGCTGCACTGAAGCCGGTCGCCCGAGCCCGCGCGGCCCATGAGCGAAGCCCAGATTCGCCATCCCGAAGGAATCGACCGGATCTGGCACGGGGGGCTCGCTGCCGGGCCGTGACCGGCTGCGCAGCTGTGTCTCTTTTATGGATCAGCTCCTGTCATTCTGAGCGGTTTTGCGTCAGCCGCGGTGCGATAAGGCCGCGCTTCGCCTATGATCGCGCCGGGAGGCGGGACCGGGTGACTGCCCGGCCCAGAACGGCCGCGTTTCGCGGCCATCGGGCGAGGCGGGTTCAACGCGTAAGGGCTGATCGACGTGAGAGAACGCAGAGCTTGGCCGAGTCGCCCGGCGCTTCGTCAGGCGGTCCTGGCCACGGGTGCCGGCCTCCTGAGCGCCGGCCTCCTGGCCGCAGGTCCGGTCCGGGCCGAGACGCTCGAGGGCGCCCTGGCGCGGGCCTATGGCGGCAACCCCCAGCTCAATGCCGGGCGCGCGGGCGTGCGCGCCACGGACGAGACCGTCGCCATCGCCCAGTCCGGCTACCGGCCCACCGTCAACCTCAGCGCCGACATCTCCGTCTCGCGCTTCGAGGGCACCTTCCCGTCCGAGACGACGCTCGGCGCCCTCGGCGGCGGGGGCGGCAACAGCTTCCGCTCGACCACGCTTCCGGGCGGGGCAGGTCTGACGGTGAACCAGACGCTGTTCAACGGCTTCCAGACGGACAACAACACGCGCCGCGCCGAGTCGACGGTCTACAGCCAGCGCGAGACCCTGCGCTTCACCGAGATGACGGTCCTGTACAACGGCGTGCAGGCCTACATGAACGTCCTGTCCGACACCGCAACGCTGGAGCTGCGGCGCAACAACGTCGAGGTGCTCGAAGAGCAGCTGCGCCAGACCCGCGACCGCTTCAACGTCGGCGAGGTCACCCGCACCGACGTCGCCCAGGCTGAGGCGCGCCTTGCCGGCGCCCGCTCGGACGTCAGCGCGGCCGAGGCGCAGCTGCGCGCCTCGATCGGCATCTACCGCCAGGTCATCGGCGTCGAGCCGCGCCAGCTCGCCCCGGGCCGGCCGCTGGACCGCTTCGTGCCGGCAAGCCTCGACGCCTCGGTGCAGATCGGGCTCAAGGAGCACCCGCAGATCGTCTCGGCGCTGCACTCGGTGGACGCCTCCGAGGCGCAGGTGAAGGTGCTGGAGGGCCAGCTCTACCCGACGGTGAGCCTGCAGGGCGCGGTCAGCCAGCGCTACGACCAGCAGCTGGCCAACTCGAACGGGCTGACGGCCTCGATCCTGGGGCGGATATCGATCCCGATCTACGAGGGCGGCCAGGTCTACGCGCAGGTGCGCCAGGCCAAGGAGCAGGTGGACCAGACCCGGATCCAGGCCGAGCAGGTGCGCGACCAGGTCCGGGCGCAGATCGTGGACTTCTGGGGACGTCTGGAGGCCGCCAAGGCGCGGGTGATCGCCTCGCAGGCGCAGGTCCAGGCCAACGAGGTGGCGCTGAACGGCGTGCGCGAGGAAGCGCGGGTCGGCCAGCGCACGACGCTCGACGTTCTGAACGCGCAGCAGGAGTTGCTGAACGCGCGGGTGAACCTGATCACGGCGCAGCGGGACCGGGTGATCTTCTCCTACGGGGTGGTTCAGGCGGTCGGGCGGCTGACCGCGCGCTTCACGGCGCTGCCGGTGGCGAGCTACAGCGCCAAGGTCCACCTCGACCAGGTCAAGGACCTCTGGTTCGGCGTCCGGACCCCCGACGGACGCTGAGCCTCCACCTTTTGAGGGTGTGGGCGGCCCGCTCCGCCCGCGCCAAGCTCCCGCAGGGCCGCGGCGGCCCGCGGGAGCGGTCGGGATGACGGCACGGGACGGGCGCATCGCCGGCTTCGACGGCCTGCGCGCCATCGCGTTCCTGATGGTCTTCGTCAGCCACAAGGTCCCGACAACCCGCACGGACGCGCTCGGCAGCGCGGGCGTGTGGCTGTTCTTCGTGCTCAGCGGCTTCCTGATCACCCGCATCCTGGCGCGGGAACGCGAGGCCGTCGAGGCCGGAGACCTGACGCCCGGCCGGGCGCTCGCGGCGTTCTACGGGCGCCGCACGGCGCGGATCGCGCCGGTCTACTACGTCTTCCTGGCCGTTCTCACGGCCCTGAGCCTGCACGGCCTCGTCGATCTCGGGGAGACCGGGCGGCAGGTCGCGAACTGGCTCTACCTGACCGACCTCTACGTCGAGCGCCACGGCTGGGGGACCGATCTCGGCCATCTCTGGAGCCTCGCGGTCGAGGAGCAGTTCTACATCGTCTTCGCGCCCCTCGTCCTCTACCTGCCCCGCGCACGCCTCGGAGCGACCTGCGCGGGCCTCGTGGGGCTCGGGATCCTCTCCCACGTCGTGCTGTGGCGGGCCGGGGGCGACCGCGTCGCGTTCGACGTGAACCCGCTCGTGAACCTCACCCTGCTCGCCCTCGGCGGACTCGCCGGCCTCGCGGCCGGGCGGCCGCTGCCGCGGCTCCTTCGCGGCAGCGCCGCGATGGTCCTCGCGCTCCTGATCTTCGTGCTGCTCCCGCTCGTCGCCGCGCCGACCGGCCTGTGGCTGATGCTCGGCCGGGTGAGCGGCCTCCTCGTCGCGCTGCTGCTGGTGCAGATCGTCCAGAACCAGGAGGCCGTCGCCGTGCGCCTCCTCGACACCCCGATCCTGCGCGGCATCGGCCTCGTCAGCTACGGGGCCTACCTGTTCCACCCGGTGGTCCACGCCGGGCGCCTGCTGGCGCCCCTCGGCCTCGCGCCGACGCCGGCGGCCGGGGTGGTCCTCGACCTCGCCATCAGCCTGGCGCTGGCCGCGGCGTCCTGGCGCCTGTTCGAGCGGCCCCTGCGGGCCGGGCTGATCGCGCTCGGCCGCCGGCCCGCGCGGGTCAGTTGTGCGACTGGATGAAGTTGCGCACCAGCGGGTAGGTCTGCCCCTCCCACCGGCGGCCCGAGAACACGCCGTAATGGCCGACGCCGGCCTGCAGGTGATGGCTCTTCATGTGGGGCGCGAGGCCGGTGCAGAGGTCGTGCGCCGCCATGGTCTGGCCGACCGCGCAGATGTCGTCGCGCTCGCCCTCCACCGTCATCAGGGCGGTGCGCCGGATCGCGCCCATGTCGAGGCGACGGCCGCGATAGCTGAGCTCGTTCTTGGCGAGGGTGTATTCCTGGAAGACCATCCGCACGGTCTCGAGGTAGAACTCCGCCGGCAGGTCGAGCACCGCGAAGTACTCGTCGTAGAAGCTCTCGATCGCCCGGGCCTTCTCGGTCTCGCCGTTGGCGAGGTGCCAGAACAGGTCCGCGTGGCCCTGCATGTGGCGCTTGGCGTTCATCGACATGAAGGCCGTCACCTGCATGAAGCCGGGATAGACCTTGCGGCCCGCCCCCGCGTAGCGCCGCGGCACGGTGCTGATCAGGTTCTTCTCGAACCACGCGATCGGCTTCGAGGTGGCGAGCATGTTCACGGAGGTGGGGCTGATCCGGCAATCGACCGGGCCCGCCATCAGCGTCATGCTGCGCGGCGCGGCGGGGTTGCGGGCCTCGGCCATCACGGCGGCGGCCACCAGGGCCTGCACGGCGGGCTGGCAGACCGCGACGAGGTGGCCGCCCCCGCCCATCGCCTCCAGGAACCCCACGAGGTGGTCGACGTAATCGTCGAAGCCGAAGCGACCGGCCTCCAGCGGCACGTCGCGGGCGTTGTGCCAGTCGGTGATGTAGACGTCGTGGTCGGGCAGCAGGGTGCGGACGGTGCCGCGCAGGAGCGTCGCGAAGTGGCCGGACAGGGGGGCCACCACGAGCACCTTGGGCTGCTCCGTGTCGGTGTCCTTGCGGAAGCGCAGGAGCGTGCCGAAGGGGGTGCGGGCCACCGGCTCCTCGGTGACCGGCACCACGCGGTTGCCGACGCTCACCGTGTCGATGCCGTAGGCCGGCCGCGCGAAGGTGAGGCCGGCCCGCATCATCATGCGGGCGCCGGCCGACCACCAGGTGGCCGGCTCGCGATGGCCGGCCGAGACCCAGGGGGAGACGGCGTCGTGCAGCACCCGGCCCCAGGCGCGCGTGCGCTCCGCGAGGTCGGTCTGGATCTCGAACGCGTCGTAGAGCATCGGGCTGGCACTCGTGCGCGCAGGGCCCGGAACCCGGGTCTCAACGGCGGAAGGAGAAGGCAGCCACGCCTCTGTGCGCTGCAAGAACATTGTGCGTGAAGAATTATCCGGGTGCGTTGAGCCCGCAACCGCCAAAAAGTACGAAGGCACAGGGCTGTGGTGCCACTGCATCACTCCGCTCTTCGGCGTAGGCACGGGCCGTGCCAGGATGGGTCCGGAGCGGGCGGCGGCACGACTCTTGGATCGGGCTCTTGGATCGAGCTCTCGGATCGAGCCCGTCGCGCACGACAGTCCTACCGGGAGGGAAAACCGATGACCGCGGCGACGCTCACGATTTCCAGCCGCAACTACTCCTCCTGGTCCCTGCGCGGCTGGCTGATCTGCCGGATGGCCGGCCTCGACTTCGAGACGGAGGTGCTCTCGGGCTCCGACGCGTCGACGCGGGCGGAACTCCTCCACCTGTCGCCGTCCTTCCTGGTCCCCCGGCTGCGCCACGGGGAGATCGTCGTCTGGGACACGCTCGCCCTGTCCCAGTACCTCAACGAGACTTATCCGGAGGCGGGCTTCCTGCCGGCGGACCCGGTGGCGCGGGCCCATTGCCGCTCGATCGCGGGCGAGATGCACGGCGGCTTCATCAACCTGCGCTCGGCGCTGCCGATGAACCTCCGGGCGCACCACCCGAACTTCCGGATCTTCAACGGGGCCAAGGGCGACATCGAGCGCATCGTGACGATCTTCGACGACTGCCTCGACCGCTACGGCGGCCCGTTCCTGTTCGGGGACCACCCGACGCTCGCCGATGCCATGTACGCCCCGGTCTGCACGCGCTTCCGCACCTACGACGTGGACCTGCCCCCGCGGGCGGCCGCCTACCGCGACCACATCCTGGCCTGGCCGCTGATGACCGAATGGGCCGCCGCCGCGGCCGCCGAGCCCGACGAGATCGAGGAACTCGACATGGAGTTCTGAGGAAAGGCCCGGAGTTCTGACGGTCCCCGCGCGGGCGCGCGAGAGACGATGCGTCCCAGTTGGCAGGAGCGGGGGGAGATCGCCATAGTTCGGGCATGGGCGCGAATCAAAGGCATCTCTACACCTTGGAGATCCGTGCGAGCCGTGACTTCGCCGGGCACTTCACCTGGGTCATCCGCGACCGGGGCAAGCTCTTCCGCCGCTCGGACAGCCCGCACCCGTCGCCCGAGCAGGCCCGGGCGGCGGGCGAGGCCGAGATCGGGCGCCTCCTCGGCGCCGAGGAGCACCGCTGATACGGGCTCCGCTTGATCGAAGCGGAGCCCGTATCAGCGAGCCCGCGCGGCGCGTGAGCGAAGCCCAGATCCGCCATCCCGAAGGGATCAATCGGATCTGGTATGACCCGTCGCCTCAGGCCGTCCCGAGCCGGCGGACCACCTCGTGCATCCGCGGGCGGGCGCCGGCATCGGGCCCGGTGCAGGCCCGCTCCAGTTCGCGCAGGGCCCTGATCCCGGCGGGTTCCGGCTCGCAGCGGTCGAGGAGCTCGCCGAGGAGCAGGCCCCAGGCGCGGACCTCGATCCGTTCGAGGGCGGCGGCCTCGCCCGTGGGCAGGACGCAGGCCGCGCCGAAGTCGCTCAGCACCGCCTCGCCGGAAGTCCCGTCCCACAGGACGTTGTGGGCGTAGAGGTCGCCGTGCAGCAGCCGCCGGCCATGCAGGTGGGCGGCCGCGCGGGCGGCGGCGCCGGCGATCCGCAGCGCGACGTCCGCGGGAAGGCGCAGGGCCGGCGCGTAGACGTCCCGGCTGCAGCTCTCCAGGCTCGGCGGGGACGCGAGCGCCGACCACCCGTCCGGCAGGAGCCGGAGCAGGAGGCCCTGGGCCCCCTCGGGGTGGTCCGCGACGCGGCCGAGGCCGCCCGTGAGGTTCGGGTGGTCCCCCGCCGCGAGGCAGGCCGCCATCTCCCCCTCGGGGAGGCCGTCGCTCGTCATGGCGCCCCGGAACAGCTTGAGGGCGACCGCCCGTGCGGGCCCGGCCCCGGCCGTCCACGCGGCGCGCGACACGATGCCGGAGGCGCCCGCGCCGAGCGGGGCCCCGACGGTCAGCGCGGACCAGGGGATGGTGGGCGCCGCGACGGCCGGCAAGGCGGGCTCACCCGGGTTGCCGGCCCAGGAGACCCAGGCGAGGGCGGGCAGGCGCGCGAGCCAGGGCGGCAGGACGTCGAAGAGGTTCGCCGAGATCCGCAGGAGCTCCAGGCGCCCCGCATCCGCCAGGCTCTCCGGCAGCCGGTCGAGCCGGTTGCCCGACAGCATCAGCTTCTGCAGCTGCGGGCGTTCCCCGAGGGCGTCCGGCAGGGTCGCGATGCGGTTGCCGGTGAGGGTCAGCCAGCGCAGCCGCGCCGGCAGCGCCTCGGCCGGCACCTCCCGCATGCCGGTGTCGCGGAACCCGACCTGGCTCAGGGCGGGGCAGTCGCCGAGGACCGGCGGCAGCCGCGCGAAGCGGTTCCCGGAGCCGAACAGCACCCGCAGCCGCCGCAGCCGGCCGAACTCGCCCGGCAGCCCGGTGAGCGCGTTGCCGGCGAGGTCGAGCCGTTCGAGCGTGTCGGCGAGGCCGAGGATCTCCGGCGGGAATTCCGTGAGCCCGCAGGCCGGCAGGCGTAGGGCGCGGATGCCCGCCAGCTCGCCCCGGCGGAGCCGCCGCAGCAGCTCCTCGGGCGCGTCGGCGTCGTCCCGCGCGGCTGCCTGCATCATCGGGACAGGACTAGGGGAGGGCGCCCGCCCGGTCGAGTCCCGTGCCTGGCTTGGCGGCGCTGGTGGCTCAGCAGCCGCGGCAGATCCCGTTCAGGCTCCGCTTCACCTTGGCCTCCCAGACGCTCATCTGGGCGTCGGCCTTCCGGCGCGCCTCGCCGAGGGCGGAGGCGTTCATCTGCTGGTCCGCGCTCGCCTGCTCGGTGGAGGGGCCGCCCTGGAGCGCGGCGGGCGTGGGCTGGCGCTGCATGGGGGTCGCGGCCGTGAGGGCGACGAGGGCGGCGAGCGCCGCGGCGGTGCGAAGCAGGAGCATGGGATCACCCTATCGGTTCGAGGTCCCAGGGTGATCCGGACGCGGGTCCGCACAACACCGCCCTTCGAGGTATTCGCCCGTCATCGTGGGCCCGAAACGCAAGAAGCCGCCCGAGGGCGGCTTCGCGGCGTGCTGCAGGCTCGCTGCGCGAGCCCGGCGCTCACTTGATCTTGGATTCCTTGAACTCGACGTGCTTGCGCGCGACGGGATCGTACTTCCGCATCGAAAGCTTCTCGGTCTGCGTGCGCGAGTTCTTCTTCGTCACGTAGAAGTAGCCTGTGTCGGCGGTGGAGACGAGCTTGATCTTGACGGTGACGGCCTTGGCCATGGTGCGGCGCTCCTGAGGATTGCGGCATTCCGCATGCGAGCGAAACGCAAAATGGCCGGGGAGGCCCGGCCGAATACGCGCGGGTCAATGCCCGATCGGCCAGCGCGCGTCAAGGGCGGGCCCGCCCCCGGGGCCGGCCTCAGAGGATGCTGCGGCGCCGCCTGCCGTGCCGCTCGTCGTGGTGCGGGATCTCGCGGTGGGGCGCGAAATCGACCGCGATCTGGGCCTCCAGCTCGTCGAGGATCACGCCCGTAATGTGGGGCAGGTCGAGCTTGCGCGCCGCCGCGAGGTCGATCCAGGCGAGCTCCACGAACTCCCGGGTCTCGCCCACCCGGCCCGGCTCCTCCGCCGCGACGGCGGTCCGCTCGGCCACGAAGAACCGGGTGTCGAAGCGGCGCACGCGCTTCGGCGGAGTGATCGCCCGCGCGACGAGGTGGAGCGCCTCGAGGTCCGGCCGCACGCCGTGGCTCCGGAAGGCCTCCCAGCCCGGCGGCACCGCGTCGGGCGGGCCGTAGGCGCGGGTGCCGACGAGGAGGCCCGTCTCCTCGTAGGTCTCGCGGATGGCGGCGAGCGCCAGGGCGCGGCCGAGATGGTGCGGTGGGCGGGTGACGCGGCGGGCGAGCGCCGCCTCGGCGTAGTCGGGCAGGGCGCCCGCCACGCTCATGCGGCGGTCGCCCGCCTCGATGCGCCCGCCCGGGAACACGAACTTGCCCGGCATGAACACGAGGGCCGGGTTGCGCCGGCCCATGAGCACCTTGGGCTTGCGGCCGCGCCGGTCGAGCAGGATCAGCGTCGCCGCGTCGCGCGGCCGAAGGGCGGCCTGGCGCGCCCCCTCAGGCGCGGCGGAGGCGGGGGGCGCCGGGGCCCTGGGTTCCGTCGTCCGTTCCACCGCGCGTCTCCTCCGGCCCGTCCCGCGCCTCCGGTAGCGTGGCGAAGCCGTGCATGCCAAGGGCGTATTGCAGGCCCACCACCGCGCCCTTCACGGGCTGCAGCAGGACGAGGGCGAGGCCGAGGGTGAAGGTCGGCCAGAAGGTGAGCTGGAACCAGAGCGGCACGTCGTAGCCCATCTCCACCTCGAGGATGAGGTAGCCGACGAGGTGGGCGACGATGAAGATCACGAGGTAGGGGGGCAGGTCGTCGGCGCGATGGTGGTGGAGTTCGAGGCCGCAGGCCTCGCAGTCCGGCCGTACCTTGAGGAAGCGCCCGAAGATGCGGCCCTCCCCGCAATGGGGGCAGCGCCCCAGGAAGCCGCGGGCCATGGACCGGACCAGGCCGGTGCGGACGGGGGCTTCGGTGAGCGCCATGCCTGCAAGTCTCCTCGTGTGCCCGCTCGCTCAGCGCCGCGAGCCGCGGTGCCGCGAGCCCGTGGTGCGGATGCCGGCCGGGCGCCCGCGCGGGCCCTGCCGGTGCGGCTTCGCGGGCCCCTTGCCCTTGCTCGGCCCCTTCCCGGCCCCCGAGCGGCTGCGGCCCTCCGTCAGCAGCTCGAAGCGCAGCGCCCCGGCCACGGCGGCCGCCTCGACGAGGCGCACCTCCACCCGGTCGCCGAGGCGGTGCGTCTCGCCCGTGCGCTCGCCGACGAGGGCGTGCCGGGCCTCCTCGTGCCGGAAGTAGTCGGCCCCGAGGGTCGAGATCGGGACGAAGCCGTCCGCCCCGGTCTCGGCGAGCTTGATGAACAGGCCGGCGCGGGTCACCCCCGAGATCTGGCCGTCGAACGTCGCTCCGACCCGGTCCGCGAGGTGATGGGCGATCAACCGGTCGATGGTCTCGCGCTCCGCCGCCATGGCGCGCCGCTCGGCGGCCGAGATCTGCTCGCCGACCTGGTTCAGCGCGGCCACCGAGACGTCCGGTCCGAGGCCGTCCGGCCCGAGCCGGCAGGCGCTGATGAGGGCGCGGTGGACGATGAGATCCGCGTAGCGCCGGATCGGCGAGGTGAAGTGCGCGTAGCGGCGCAGGTTCAGGCCGAAATGCCCGAGGTTCTCGGCGGCGTAGACCGCCTGCGCCTGGGAGCGCAGCACCACCTCGTTGATGAAGGTGGCGTGCTCGGTCTCGGCCACCGCACCGAGGATCCGGTTGAACAGCGCCGGGCGCAGGGCGCCCTCCTTCGGCAGCTTGATGCCGACCGAGGCCAGCACCTCGCCGAGCGCCCGCATCTTCTCCAGGGCGGGCTCGTCGTGGACGCGGTAGATCAGCGCCTGGCGGGCCGCCTCCAGGGTCTCGGCGGCGGCGACGTTGGCCTGGATCATGAACTCCTCGATGAGCCGGTGGGCGTCGAGGCGGTCGGGCACGATCACCCGGTCGACCGCGCCGTCCGGCCCGATCAGCACCTTGCGCTCGGGCAGGTCGAGGGCGAGCGGGCCCCGGCGGTCGCGGGCGGTCTTGAGCGCGGCGTAGGCCGCCCAGAGCGGGCGCAGGACCGGCTCCAAGAGGGGCGCGGTCGCGTCGTCCGCGTGGCCGTCGATGGCGGCCTGCGCCTGCGCGTAGGCGAGCTTGGCGCACGAGCGCATCATCACCCGGTGGAAGCTGTGGCGCTTCTTGGTGCCGTCCGCCGCGACGACCATGCGCACGGCGAGGGCCGGGCGGTCCTCGCCCTCGCGCAGCGAGCAGAGGTCGTTCGAGATGCGCTCCGGCAGCATCGGCACGACGCGGTCCGGGAAGTAGACCGAGTTGCCCCGCTCCAGCGCCTCGCGGTCGAGGGCGGTGCCCGGCCGCACGTAGGCGGCGACGTCGGCGATCGCCACGGTGAGCACGAAGCCGCCGGGATTGTCCGGGTCGTCGTCGGCCCGCGCCATCACGGCGTCGTCGTGGTCCTTGGCGTCCGGCGGGTCGATGGTGAGGAGCGGCTCGGCGCGCCAGTCCTCGCGCCCCTTCAGGGCGGCGGGCCTGGCCGCGTCGGCCTCCTTGAGGGTCGCCTCGGCGAAGACGTGCGGGATGTTGTGGAGATGCAGCGCGATGAGGCTCACGGCCCGCTCGGAACCGAGGGAGCCGAGGCGCTCGCGCACGCGGCCCTTCGGCAGGCCGAACCGGGTCTCGCGCTCGATGGCGACGCTCACGAGGTCGCCGTCCTCGGCCTTGCCCTCCTCGCCGGGCGGGATCAGGATCTCGCGGCCCTGCGACCGCTTCTCCACCAGGACGATGCGGCCGCCCTGGGCGCCGGCCCGGAACACGCCGATGACCTCGGCCTTGTTCCGGCCGATCACCTTGATGAGCCGGCCGGTGTAGCGGTCCGGCGCGCCGCCCTCGGGCTCGACGCGGATCAGGGCACGGTCGCCGATGCCCGGGGCCGGGGCCTTCGGGCGCCGTCCCCCGCGGGGCATCAGCAAGACGATGGTGGGCGCCTTCCCCTTGTCGGCGTCCCACTCGGCCGGCACGGCCACGAGGTCCCCGTCCCGGTCGCGCGAGCGGATGTCGGCGAGCACCACGGCGGGAAGCCGGCCGGCCTGGGAGAAGCCGCCGCGGGAGCGCTCGACGGCGCCGTCCGCCTCGATCTCCTTGAGGATGCGCTTGAGCCCGATCTTGGCCGCGCCCTTCAGGCCGAAGGCCTGCGCGATCTCGCGCTTGCCGACCGTCTCGGTCGATTCCGCGACGAAGGCGAGGATCTGCTCGCGGGTGGGGAGGGTGCCTTCGGGGTGGGTCTGGATGCGTTTGGCCAAGGGGGAGAATTCTGCGGGAGGAGCGCCCGCGAGCCTCGGCCCGGAGCGACGACGTCCGGCCGTCGCGCGGCCATCTCAACCAAGATGGTGTCGGGAGCGCCCGCGGGCAACGCCCGAGGCCGCACCCGCGACGGGGCCGGGCGCGGCGCTCACCCGGTCGAGGCCGACTTGCGCACGCGCTCGACGGCGGCGTCCACGTCGAGGCCCCTGTCCGTCAGCTCCGCCAGGGTGAAGGGGCAGCCCCGCGGCAGGGTGAGGTTCACCTGTCCCTGCTCCGCCTGTCGCTCCGGGGCCTCGGCCGCCTGGATCGCCAGCGTCCAGGCGCCATCGAGGTTCAGCGCCGCGGGGTCCGGCGGCTCGGCCACGAGCGCGCCGAACCGCCCGCGCGCGGCCTCGCGGTAGCCGAGGCTCAGGGCATCGTCCGAGGCGAGCGCCGCCTTGATCAGCTCGGCGAGGGCGTCCCGCACCCGTGCAACCGCGTCGTTCATGTCCCATCCGCCCTGCGCCGCAACGTGGGTCGCGTGGCAAGGGCGATGCCAGCGGGCTGGGCGTGAGCCTTCAACAGTCCTTCGTCAGTAGGGCGTGCCGGCCTGCCGCCGGGCGCGCAGGGCCTCGGCGTACCAGGTCAGCTCGTCGAGGAAGCGGCCGGCGGCCTTCGGCAGCCAGTCCTCGGCCGGCGTGCCGTCCTCGCCCAGCGCCCGGCCGACGCGCGGGATCGGCAGCAGCGAGGGGATGCTCGGGGTGCCGAGCTCGGCCAGCATCGCCCGCAGCTGCATGGCCGCGCGCACGCCCCCGTACTGGCCGGCGGAGTAGCAGCAGATCGCGGAGGGGCGCCAGAAGTACTCCTCCAGGAAGTGATCGAGGGTGTTCGAGAGCGCCGGCGGGATCGAGTGGTTGTACTCGGCCGAGACCACCAGGAAGGCGTCGGCGCGGGCGTAGAGGCTCGCCAGCCGCTCCAGGGGCTCGGGCGCCTCGCCCTTCGGGTATTCCTTGTACATCCGGTCGAGGAGCGGGAGCCCGAGCTCGGCGGGGTCCACCAGCGGGGCCGCGTGGCCGCGGGCCTCGAGCTGCCCCACGAGGAAGCGGGCGGCGCGCAGGCCCTGCCGGTCCGAGCGGACGGAGCCGAGGATCACCGGGACCACGAGCGACATGGCGTTCTCCGAATCTGGGGTCGTCCGGCTCGAGCCTAGCGCGTCCGGCCCGGCTCAGGACAGGGTGCGGGGGCCGGCCGGGGTGTCGATCTCCGCTGTAAAACGCAGGACGGGGCCGGGGCGGATCTCCGGCGCGTCCCGCAGGCCGAGGGCGGCGTAGCGGGCCGCGGCGTCCTGCGGGTTCGGATGCTCCACCCGCACGGCGAGGAGCCGCGCGCCCCGGTCCGGCATGGCGCGGGCCGGGCTGCCGCCGGGCCCCCATTCCATCGGGCAGGGCAGGAGCCCGTCCTCGGGCAGGCCCCCGTCCGCCCGCACGGCGAAGCGCCAGGCGAGATCGCCGCGGCTCATCCGCTCCGCCTGCCCGAACAGGCCGGGATGGCGGGCGAGGAGGCCGTCGAGGTCGTCCGTGCGCGCCACGAAGGCCCGCAGGCGCCGCCCGGCCTCCCAATCGGCCCGCACCCGGGCCCCGTCGTCGAGGCCGAACCAGCGCGGCCGCCCCGGATGAGGCGCCTCGGGATCGACGGCGATGACTTCGAGGAACAGCGCCGGGCCGAGGCGCAGCAGGTGGTTGCGCGTGCCCATCTCGCGGTGGCGCCCGCCCTCGGGGATGTCGAGGCCGAGGCTCGCGCGGGCGTGCGCCACGCCCTCCGTGAGGGTCGGGGCGACGACGGCGAGGTGGTCGAGGGTGAGCATGCGCGCCTCACGGCCTAACGGGCGCCCGCGGAGGACGGGCCGTGCGACAGCCCCTTGCGCAGGTGATCATGCACGAAGCTGAACAAGTAGCGGAACCCGCTCGGCTCGACCCACCAGTCGGTCACCGCCAAGCGCCAGAGCTTGTCCAACTCCTCCGGAGACAAATCGCTGCTCAGAATCTGCCCGATGAAATCGCGGAGCCTGCGCCGCTCCTCGCCCTTGAAGCTCCTGAGGATCCAGAGCATGGCAGCCTCGAGGCTTTCGTGGTCCTCCATGATGTCTTGGTGGAAGAGTGAGCCGAACCGCAGGAATTCCGGTGTCGGCGGCAGCCGCCCCAGCCGCCGCCTCGCGCGGTTCCGCGCCTTCCTGCTTCGCGCCATCGCAGCGAGTCGGATCGTCCATCGAGGGGCCCATGTGGAGACGGTGCGGCGGCCCCGTCAAGCTCGATACCTGCGGGTCAAAGCCGGTCCCGCGCACCCGTCAGCATCGCCCTCAAATCGGCAGCCGTCGGAAAATAGATGTCGGCATCAACAGATCCCCAGAGCTGCAGCAACTCGCTGTCCGAGGCTTCGCGGAGCGCATGATCGATGAAGTCGCGCAGACGAACGCGCTCTTCGCCCCGAAAATGCTTCAACACGAAGTTGTAGATCTCCTCGTCATTCGATGCGACCGTGTCGAGATCTTGTATGAACCGGCGTCCGAATTCCTCAAATTCCGGGGAAGGTTCCATGTCGACTTCTATCGATTCGAGGGTCGGCAGTATGGATGTGAAATCTGAGACGACGGCCCGGGTTGTGAAAACTCAGGGTCCCAACTCCATACGTGCTCCGCAAATATGGCTCGATGTACCGGTCCGTATAAGCTTCCCGGCCACCTTCCGCGAAGCCGGTCGGTACGCACGGCTGGAACTGATCGTAGCCCTGCAGCGGGCGCTAAGCCCGGGCCGTGCCGCGCGGACGCGGAGGGCGGCGACGAGCCAATGCGCTCTGTCCAGGGTCATCGATCCTGACGCCGTCGCCGGCTTCGGATTCATTATTTGTTCTGTTATAAGATTATATACATGAATCCAAGGCTTCTTTTCAGAGATGGGCGGAGAAGCAAATGCCGGAGCCCTCTCAGGCCCCGGCATCACGAATCGTCCCGGTCAGGCGGGCCGCAGCCCGCTCCAGGTCCTTACAGCGAGTAGTAGTGCACGAACTCGATCGGGTGCGGGGTCATCTCGTAGCGCAGCACCTCGGTCATCTTCAGCTCGATGAACGAGTCGATCTGGTCGTCGGTGAAGACGTTGCCGGCCTTGAGGAAGGCGCGGTCCTTGTCGAGGCTCTGGAGCGCCTCGCGCAGGCTGCCGCACACGGTCGGGATCTTCTTCAGCTCCCGCGGCGGCAGGTCGTAGAGGTCCTTGTCCATAGCCGGACCCGGGTCGATCTTGTTGATGATGCCGTCGAGGCCGGCCATCAGCAGGGCCGAGAAGGCGAGGTACGGGTTCGCCATCGGGTCGGGGAAGCGGACCTCGACACGCTTGGCCTTCGGGTTCGTCGTCCACGGGATGCGGCAGGAGGCCGAGCGGTTGCGCGCCGAGTAGGCGAGCAGCACGGGGGCCTCGTAGCCCGGCACCAGGCGCTTGTAGGAGTTGGTGGAGGGGTTGGTGAAGGCGTTGAGCGCCTTGGCGTGCTTGATGATGCCGCCGATGTACCAGAGGCACTCCTGGCTGAGGTCGGCGTACTTGTCGCCGGCGAACAGCGGCTTGCCGTTCTTCCAGATCGACTGGTGGACGTGCATGCCGGAGCCGTTGTCGCCGTAGACGGGCTTGGGCATGAAGGTCGCGGTCTTGCCGTAGCTCTGCGCGACGTTGTGGATGCAGTACTTGTAGATCTGCATGTGGTCGGCGAGCAGCGTCAGCGTGTCGAACTTCATGCCGAGCTCGTGCTGCGCGGAGGCCACCTCGTGGTGGTGCTTCTCGACCTTCACGCCCATGGACTGCATGGCGGCCAGCATCTCGCCGCGCATGTCCTGCGCCGAGTCCTGCGGGGGCACCGGGAAGTAGCCGCCCTTGGTCTGGACGCGGTGGCCGAGGTTGCCGCCCTCGTAGTCGGTGAAGCCGTTCGAGGGCAGCTCCGTCGAATCGAGCTGGAAGCCGGTGTGGTAGGGGTCGGCGCCGAACTTCACGTCGTCGAACACGAAGAACTCGGCCTCGGGGCCGACGTAGATCGTGTCGCCGATGCCGGACGACTTCAGGAACGCCTCGGCGAGCTTGGCGGTGCCGCGCGGGTCGCGGGCGTAGGGGGCGCCGGTGGACGGCTCCAGCACGTCGCAGACGATCGACATGGTGGAGGCCGAGAAGAACGGATCCATGCAGGCGGTCGCCGGGTCCGGCATCAGCAGCATGTCGGACTCGTTGATCGCCTTCCAGCCGGCGATCGACGAGCCGTCGAACATGGTGCCGTCCTGGAAGATCTCGTCGTCGACGAGGGAGACGTCGAAGGTGACGTGCTGCCACTTGCCGCGCGGGTCCGTGAACCGGAAGTCCACGTACTTGACGTCGTTGTCCTTGATGTCCTTCAGGACTTCCGCTGCCGTCTTAGCCATCCCTGGGAGTCTCCTTCTCCGTCGGCACCCGGCCGTTCGGGCCGGTGAGCGTGCTGGTCCGTCGCGCCGCGGCTGCGCCGCGGGCCGAAGCCGGCCCGCGGTATAAGCGTCCGCGCCGTCGCTGGGAATGCGTTTCTACGGAGCGCGCCCTCGGCAGCGGCCGGCCCTCGCTCAGATCGCGTCGGTGCCGGTCTCGCCGGTGCGGATGCGGATCGCCTCCTCGATGGTGGAGACGAAGATCTTGCCGTCGCCGATGCGGCCGGTCTGGGCCGACTTGCGGATCGCCTCCACGGCGCCCTCCACCAGGCTGTCGGACAGGACGATCTCGAGCTTCACCTTGGGCAGGAAGTCGACCACGTACTCGGCGCCGCGGTAGAGCTCGGTGTGGCCCTTCTGGCGGCCGAAGCCCTTCGCCTCGATCACGGTGATGCCCTGGAGGCCGACCTCCTGGAGGGCCTCCTTCACCTCGTCAAGCTTGAAGGGCTTGATGATCGCTTCGATCTTCTTCATGCCGGACGGGCCTGACCTGCGCTGCGCTGAACCTGTTTTCTACCATTCCGGTTGAGCCTTCGCCACGGTGTTTTCCTTCGGACCCCCGCGAAATTGCCTAAGCATTGGGCAGCGCTGGCACATCCTCTGTGCGGTTGCGCAGCTCGGGGCCATTTCGCAGGCAGATGGTGAGCGGCGGGCGGGCAGAGTTCGAACGAGGCCGGCATGAGTGGAACGCGGCTGCTTACGGTTGAGGCGATGGCGCGGGTCGATGCGGCGGCCATCGCCGCTGGCACCCCGGGCATCGCCCTGATGGAGCGGGCCGGCGCCGCGGTGGCCGACCGGGCGCGGGCGCTCGCCGAGCCCGGCGGCCGCATCCTCGTGCTGTGCGGGCCCGGCAACAACGGCGGGGACGGCTTCGTGGCGGCGCGCCTCCTCGCCGAGGCCGGTCACCCCGTGGAGCTGCGCCTTCTCGGGGAGCGCGACGCCCTCGCGGGCGACGCGGCGCTCGCCGCCGATGCCTGGGGCGGCCCCGTGGGCGCGAGCCCGGGACCCGACGACCTGTCGGCCTTCGCCCTCGTCATCGACGCGCTGTTCGGCGCGGGGCTCCGGCGCGACCTCGACGGCGCCGCCCGCACCCTGGTCGAGCGCCTGAACGCGAGCGGCCGCCCGGTCCTCGCCGTGGACGTGCCGAGCGGCATCGACGGGAACACCGGGGCCGTGCGGGGCGCGGCGGTGCAGGCGCGGGAGACCGTGACCTTCGTGACGCCGAAGCCCGGCCACCTGCTGGAGCCGGGACGCGGGCACTGCGGCGTGCTGCACTGCGCCGGGATCGGCACCGGCCCGGAGGCCCTCGCGGCTGGGCTCGCCGCGGACGGCCCCGCGACGTACCGGAACGGGCCGGACCTGTGGGGCGCCGCCTTCCCGCGGCTCGGCGGGGCGAGCCACAAGTACACCCGCGGCCACGTCCTCGTCCTGTCCGGGCCCGCCTACCGGACGGGTGCGGCGCGGCTCGCGGCCCGCGGCGCGCTGCGGGTCGGGGCGGGGCTCGTCACCGTGGCCTCCCCGGCCTCGGCGCTGCCGGAGAACGCCGCCCACCTCACCGCGATCATGCTGCGCCCCTGCGAGAACCCGGACGACCTCGACGATCTCCTCACCGACGAGCGCCTCAACGTGGTGCTCGCGGGCCCTGGCCTCGGCACCGGCGCGCCGACCCGGGACCTCGTGGCGGTGGCGGCCTCGGCCGGCCGCGGCCTCGTCCTCGATGCCGACGCGCTCACGAGCTTCAAGGACCGGGCGGCGGAGCTTGCCGGCCACATCGCCGCCGGGGAGGCCCGCGCCGTCCTCACCCCGCACGCGGGGGAGTTCGCCCGGCTCTTCGCCGGCACGGAGGCGGGCGCCGACGGGGGCAAGCTCGCCGCGGCGCGCCGGGCGGCGGCGCTCGTCGGCGCCGTCATCGTGCTGAAGGGGGCCGACACGGTGGTCGCCGCGCCGGACGGCCGGGCCGCGATCAACGACCACGCCTCGCCCCACCTCGGCACCGCCGGCTCCGGCGACGTGCTCGGCGGCCTCGTCGCCGGCCTGCTCGCGCAGGGCATGGAGCCGTTCCGGGCCGCCTGCGCGGCCGTCTGGCTGCACGGCGACGCGGGGCTGCGCCACGGGGCGGGCCTCATAGCCGAGGATCTCCCGGAACTGATGCCGCGCGTGCTCGCGGGGCTGGCAGACCAGCTGCCCGCCTGACGGGCGGGGCCGGGTCTCGTCAGCCGCCGCGGCGCATCGAGCCCGGCAGGTGCTCCTCGGGGTTGGTGCGGCCGCCGTTGCCGCCGTCCTGGATGACGCGGGTGCCCGGCTTCAGGGTGCTCGGCGCGCTGACGCCGGCGGTCGGCCGGTCGCGGGCCGGGTCGCCCTTCACCGTCGAGGTTCCGGACGGGAGCGTGCCGGCGGTGGGCTGGTCGTTGGGATTCGCGACCGACTGGGCGGCCGCGGGCTCCAGGCCGGGCGGGGCGACGAGGAGCGCGGCGGCGCCCGAGAGGGCGAGGCCGGCGAGGAACAGGGCGGTGACGGGGCCGCCCGCCCGGGGGCGGAGGGTCGGCCGCAGGGTCGTGCGAGACGTGTGACGAGGCATCGGCCTCTCCCGTGGCAAGCGTGTGGGCGAGCCCGCCGGCGGGGCTTGCGGCCCCCGGGACTCTCGGATTGCCGAGAGAACGCGTGCGGGGGCGGGGCGGGTTCCCGCCCTACCGCCCGCCGCGGCTGCCCCGCCCCTTGTACTTCGGGCGCTGGCCGCCGAGGCCCTGCGTCGAGCGCGGCTTCGGGCGCTCCTGGCCGACACCCGCCCAATGCGGCGGCGGGCCGCCGACGGGCAGCTCCCGGTCGGTGCCGGGGCCCATGTCGCCGAGGTCCGGCGCGGCGATGCGGGAGCCCCCGGCGGGGCGCGGGGCCTTGCGGCCGAACTTGCCGGCCTCGCGCTCCACGTCGCCCTGGCGGGCCATCGGGTCGTCGGAGACCAGGAGTTCGGTGGCCTGGAGCCGCTTCAGCTCGTCGCGCAGCCGCGCCGCCTCCTCGAAGTCGAGGTCGGCCGCGGCCGTGCGCATGCGCTTCTCGAGGTCGGCCATCACCGCCTTGAGGTTGTGGCCGACCGTGATGGCATCCTTGGCGAGGCCCGTATCCACCCGGACGTGGTCGCGCTCGTAGACGCTGTCCAGGATGTCCGCGATGCCGCGCTTGACCGATTGCGGCGTGATGCCGTGCAGGGCGTTGTAGGCGAGCTGCTTCTGGCGCCGCCGCTCGGTCTCGGCCATGGCCCGCTCCATCGAGCCGGTGACCTGGTCGGCGTAGAGGATGCAGCGGGCGTCCGCGTTGCGGGCCGCGCGGCCGATCGTCTGCACGAGGGAGGTCTCGGAGCGCAGGAAGCCCTCCTTGTCGGCGTCGAGGATCGCGACGAGCGCGCATTCGGGGATGTCGAGGCCCTCGCGCAGCAGGTTGATGCCGATCAGCACGTCGAAGGCGCCGAGCCGCAGGTCGCGGATGATCTCGATGCGCTCCAGGGTGTCGATGTCCGAGTGCATGTAGCGCACGCGCACGTTGTTCTCGTGGAGGTACTCGGTGAGGTCCTCGGCCATGCGCTTCGTCAGCGTGGTCACGAGCGTCCGGTAGCCGGCCTGGGCCACCTCCCGCACCTCGCCGAGGAGGTCGTCCACCTGGCTTCGGGCGGGGCGCACCTCGATCACCGGGTCCACGAGGCCGGTGGGGCGGATCACCTGCTCGGCGAAGACGCCGCCGGTCTGCTCCATCTCCCACTTGCCGGGGGTCGCCGAGACGTGGACCGATTGCGGACGCATCGCGTCCCACTCCTCGAAGCGGAGCGGCCGGTTGTCGAGGCAGGAGGGCAGGCGGAAGCCGTACTCGGCGAGCGTGGCCTTGCGGCGGAAGTCGCCCCGGTACATGCCGCCGATCTGGGGCACCGTGACGTGGCTCTCGTCGGTGAAGACGAGGGCGTTGTCGGGCAGGTACTCGAACAGGGTCGGCGGCGGCTCGCCGGGCTTGCGGCCGGTGAGGTAGCGCGAATAGTTCTCGATGCCGTTGCAGGCGCCCGTCGCCTCGATCATCTCGATGTCGAAGGTGCAGCGCTGCTCGATGCGCTGCGCCTCGATCAGGCGGCCCATCCGGGTCAGCTCCTCGACGCGGCCCTTCAGCTCCGTCTTGATGCCCTTGATCGCCTGCTGCAGCGTCGGGCGCGGCGTCACGTAGTGGGAGTTGGCGTAGACCTTCACGAACTTCAGGTCGTTGATGGTCTTGCCCGTCAGCGGGTCGAACTCGGTGATCCGCTCCACCTCGTCGCCGAACAGGCCGATGCGCCAGCCGCGGTCCTCCAGGTGGGCCGGCCACAGCTCGATCACGTCGCCCCGCACCCGGAAGGTGCCGCGGGCGAAGTCCGACTGGATGCGCTTGTACTGCAGGGCCACGAGGTCGGCGACGAGCTGGCGCTGCTCGATCTTCTCCCCGAGGCTCACGGTGAAGGACATCGCCGTGTAGGTCTCCACCGAGCCGATGCCGTAGATGCACGACACCGAGGCGACGATGATCACGTCGTCGCGCTCCAGCAGCGCCCGGGTGGCGGCGTGGCGCATCCGGTCGATCTGCTCGTTGATCGAGGACTCCTTCTCGATGAAGGTGTCCGAGCGCGGCACGTAGGCCTCGGGCTGGTAGTAGTCGTAGTAGGAGACGAAGTACTCCACTGCGTTGTCGGGGAAGAAGCTCTTGAACTCGCCGTAGAGCTGCGCGGCGAGCGTCTTGTTCGGCGCGAGGATGAGGGCCGGGCGCTGCGTCTCCTCGATGATCTTGGCCATCGTGAAGGTCTTGCCCGAGCCCGTGACGCCGAGGAGCACCTGGTCGCGCTCGGCCCCGCGCACGCCGCCGACGAGCTCGGCGATGGCGGTGGGCTGGTCGCCGGCCGGCTCGAACTCCGACTTGAGCGTGAAGCGGACGCCGCCCTCGGACTTCTGCGGACGCTCCGGCCGGTGGGGCATCCAGGTCTTGCCGTCCTTGAACAGCGGGTTGCCCTCGGTGAGGAGCCGCGACAGCGCGTCGACCGTGGCCGACACGCCGTCCGCTGCGAGCGGGGCCTGCCCGTCCTCGACGGCGCCCTCGGGCGCCGGGCCGTCCGCGCCGTCGCGCAGGCCGAGCGCCTGGGCGAGGCGCGGGTCGACATCCGCCGCGCCGCCGTGGGCGAAGGTCGCCTGCGGCGCCTCCCCGAAGCCCGTCCCGGGCGCGGCGTCGGGCTTGCGCGCGCGGCCGCGCCGCTTCGGCTCGGAGGGCCGGGCCGCGGGCGCCGGCGGGTCCGGCAGGCGGTTCCGGTTCAGCGCCGGGTTCAGCAGCTCGGCGAGGAACGGGTCGAGGGGCTTCAGCTCGGGCTTCTCGGCCTTGCCGGCGGCGGGGCGGGGCTTCCTGGGAGTCGGCATGCCCGTAATATGGCGGCTCGGCCGGGGCCCGGAAAGGGCGGCTCAGCCCCTGCTGACCGCGACGATGCCGCCGTCGAGGAGCGAGAACCGGATGCCCGCCCGGCGCAGGGCCGCGACGGCGACGTGGCGCGAGCGGCTGGCCGCGGCCTCGCCGCCGTCCTCCAGGCGCCGCACGGTGGAGAAGGACAGGCCGCTGGCCCGGGCGAGGTCGTACATCGACCAGTCGAGCAGGGCGCGGGCGGCGCGCAGGTGACGGCCCGCGATGCCCTGCTGCAGGCCCTCGACGACGCCTGGCACCTGCTCGACCTGGGTCAGCGTTTCCGGAAACGTCATGTTGTACCATTCCGTGACGGCGCCGGTCGCATCGCGCAGCGGCAGGAGCGTGAGCCGGAACGCGCGCGTGCCGCCCGTCGCCAGGCGGTACCGATAGGTGCCGGAGCCGATCCGGCCTTCCCTCGCCGCCGCCACGATCATCGCGAGGCCCCTGACCCGGTCCTCCGGAACGGTGCTGATCGATGGATCGGCGCTCAGTTCATTGAGCGGTATGCCCGTCAACAGCTCGACCTCGTGCGGCATTGCCGACGTGGGAAGCGACGGCACGCTGGCCGTGATGAGCTGGGCCTGCTCGAACAGCGCCCATTGCCGCCTCCGATCCCACTCCCCCACGCGGGCGAGCGCCTCCCGCTCGGTGATGTCGAGGAGCAGGCCCGCCGCCGCGCGGGGTCGCCCGTCCGGCCCGGCATAGAGCTCGTTGCGGCCCGACAGGATGCGGACCGCGCCGTCCGGCCGGACCACCCGGACCGTGCGGTCGCACAGGAAGCCGTCGCGCCGCACCTGCGCCTCGGTCTCGATGCCATCCCGGTCCTCGGGATGCACGAACCGGAGCAGCAGGTCGTAGCTCGGCCGCACCGCGCCGACTTCGAGCCCGAGCAGCCGGTAGAGACCCGGCGACCAGGCGTGCTCGTTCGACGCGAAGGTCCAGCCCCAGGAGCCGGTCAGGCCGATGCTTTCGAGCAGGCGCAGGCGCTCGGCCGACGAGAAGGCCAGCGACCGCAGGTCGAGCGGGGCGTTCACCGCAGCCGATCCACGGCACGCGGCGCGGCGAGCGCCGGGCAAGCATTCGGGGCCGCTGCGCGCGGCCGGGCGCGACCGGACCGGCGTAATCGCGCGATGAGGGGAAGCCCGCCGCCTGATGCCATGGCATTTACCTGAGATTGCATCTGGCGATCTTCGCTGCGTCGGCAGCGCTTCGACGGGCCACTCCCGCAGAAATTTAACTCACGTTAAATCCAGGCCAACCCGTTGTTCAAGCAACTTCGCGCGACCCCGACGCAAATCTGCGGGCCGCCCTGCCCGTCAGGCCTTGCCGACCGCGAGGGTGCCGCCGTCGAGGAGCGAGAACCGGACGCCGGCCCGGCGCAGGGCCGCGATGGCGGTGTGGCGCGAGCGGCTGGCCGCGCCCTCGCCGCCCTCCTCCAGGCGGCGCACGGTGGAGAAGGACAGGCCGCTGGCGCGAGCGAGGTCGTGCATCGACCAGCCGAGCAGCGCCCGGGCGGCGCGCAGGTGACGGCTCTCGACCCCCTGCTCCAACCCTTCGCGGACCTGCTCGGTGGCTTCGACCCCACAGCTCATCGGGTGGACCACGTTCACCCACTCGTCGACGACTCCGAGGGGGTTCCGCACGGGCACGCAGTCGATGCGGAACCGTTCGCGGCCGCCCTCGGACATGTAGAGGTGCGGCGTCACCGTGAACGCGCGCTCCTCGCTCAGGGCCGGGATCGCGAGGTTGCGCCAGCGTTCGCGCTCGTCCGAGACGAGCACGCTGAAGCTGTCCACGGCGATCGCGTCCGGCGTGACGCCGGTGAGGGCGGTCATCTCGGCCGAAACGAACTCGCTCCGGAGGGTGCTCGCGAAGATGACGCACCGGGTCTGCTCGAACAGCAGGTGCCGCCGCCGCCGCTCGGCCGCCTGAGCGCGTGCCAGGACGTCCCGGTCGGTGACGTCGAGGACCACGCCGGCCGCACCCCGGGGCCGTCCGTCCGGCGTGAAGTAGGTCTCGACCCAGGTGGACAGGGTGCGGACGTCGCCGGCCGGCCGGATCACCCGGAGGGTGTGCTCGCCCGGCATGCCCCCTTGGATCATCTGCGCGGTCGTCGCGAGTGCGCGCCGGTCCTCTGGATGCACGAGGGCGAGGAACCGCTCGTAGCTCGGGCGGACGAGGCCCGGCTCCAGCCCCAGGAGGCGGTAGAGGCCCGGCGACCAGGCGTGCTCGTCAGTCGCGAAGGTCCAGCCCCATGAGCCGATCAGCCCGAAGCTTTCGAGCAGGCGCAGGCGCTCCGCCGACGAGAAGGCCAGCGACCGCACGTCGAGCGCGGCGTTCACCGCAGCCGATTCACGGTGCGCGGAGCCGCGAGCGCCGGGCAAGCAATCGCGGGACGAGCGTGCGTCCAGGCGCCGCCGAGCTGGTGTAATCGTGCGATGAAGAGGGCCGAGCCGACTGGCGCCATGGCATTCACCCGCGGTCGAATCCTGCGGTCTTCGCTTCGGAAGCGGCGCTCCGCCGCGCGTTCCTGCAGGAATTTAACGAATGTTGGTGTCGCCGCGGCGCGTTGTTCAAGCCACCACCTGCGGGTCGCGTGCGAATCCGCTGGCAAGTCGACCGACTTGTCAGGCCTTGCCGACCGCGACGGTGCCGCCGTCGAGGAGCGAGAACCGGATGCCGGCCCGGCGCAGGGCCGCGATGGCCGTGTGCCGCGAGCGGCTGGCTGCGCCCTCGCCGCCCTCCTCCAGGCGGCGCACGGTCGAGAAGGACAGGCCGCTGGCGCGAGCGAGGTCGTGCATCGACCAGCCGAGCAGGGCGCGGGCGGCGCGGAGGGAAGGGCTGGTGATCTGCTGCTCCAGGCTCTCCTTCAAGCCCGCCGTGAGTTCCGGGGTGCCGAACGTGGTCGGGGCGCTCTGCCCGTACCATTGCGTCACAGTTCCGCGTGCATCGTGCAGCGGCACCAGCAAGACCCAGAACCGTGCCGTGTCGCCCGCCGCTAGCGCGTAGTCGTAGGTTCCATAGGTCAGCGTGCCGGTTCGCATGGCCTTCTCGCTCATCGCGGCACCCCTGGCCTGCTGCTCGGGAACAATGGTGGCACCGGGGTTTTCGCGAAGTTCCTCCATCGACTTGCCGGTCAGTACGCTGACTTCGCGGGGTGGGTCGGGGATTGGGGTCGAGTTCATGACGGCCGAGATCACCTGCGCCTGCTCGAACAAGGCCCACTGCCGCCGCCGCTCTGCGGCCTCGGCGCGCGCCAGGACATCCCGGTCGGTCACGTCGAGGACCACCCCGGCCGCCCCGCGCGGCCGCCCGTCCGGCGCGAAGTAGATCTCGATCCAGGTCGACAGGACGCGGACGTCGCCATTCGGCCGGATCACCCGGAGCGTGTGCTCGCCCGGCATGCCCTCCTGCATCACCTGCGCGCTGGTCGCGAGGCCGAGGCGGTCCTCCGGGTGCACGAGGGAGAGGAACCGCTCGTAGCTCGGGCGGACGAGGCCCGGCTCCAGCCCCAGGAGGCGGAAGAGGCCCTGCGACCACGCGTGCTCGTCGGTCGCGAAGGTCCAGCTCCAGTTGCCGGTCAGCCCGAAGCTCTCGATGAGGCGCAGGTGCTCGCGCGACGAGAAGGCGAAAGCCTTTGGGGAGGTCAGCATCGTCATGGCCGCGCGTCTCCGGGCAGCGGCCGCCGGCATTCGATGGATACCGTCGAGATATCCACGATGACGCGTTCGGCCTGCGCGCACGGATGCAGTGTTCGTGCGACGTGCTGCTGCCCCGAGACGTCTGAGATCTGAGGGGCGGCTCGAGCGCCTGCACCGATGCATACCTGCATCCGCGGTTTTACTTCAAACACTAACATTTGATAACATCGGTCCATCGCGATTGCCAAGAGCGATTCCCGGCGATACGCGCGGCGGAGGGGCCGACGCCGCGCCGGGCTTTACAGGGGCGGCCCGCGGCGCCAGATCCTGCGGGCCTTCCCCGCGAGAGACCGATGGCCGACCCGAGCAACCCCACGCCCGCCCTCGACGACGAGACCCTGGCCTTCGCGGCCCGCGTCTTCCAGTACGCGCGCATGGGCCATGCCGACGAACTCGCCGAATTGTTCGGCCAGGGCCTGCCGGCCAACCTGCGCAACGACAAGGGCGACAGCCTGCTGATGCTCGCCGCCTACAACGGCCAGGAGGCGGCGACCCGGGTGATCCTCGAGGCCGGCGGCGACCCGGAGCTCGCCAACGACCGGGGCCAGACGCCGCTCGCCGGCGCGGCCTTCAAGGGGGAGAGCGCCATCGTCCGGCTCCTCCTCGACCACGGCGCGGCGGTCGACGGGGTCGGGACCGGCAGCCGCACGGCCCTGATGACCGCCGCGATGTTCGACCGGACCGAGATCGTCGCGCTGCTCCTCGCCCGCGGGGCCGACCCGGACCGCCGCGACGCCGCCGGCCAGACGGCCGCCGAGATGGCGCAGGCCATGGGGGCGGCTGCCACGCCGGCCCAGCTCGCCGGCGTCGGCCGCGGGCCCGGCTCGCCGCCCGCGGCCTGATCCGCCCGGCCGTCCGGGGCCGACGGCGGCGCTTGTCCTGTGGGCCTTGCCGGCTAAGGTGCGCGCCGGTTCGAGGGGCGGAGTCGGGTGAACGGATGGGCTACATCGAGGTGCCGGCGCTGGCGGAGCGGATGCGGCGCTTCCCGACCTTCGACGCGACGCGCTACGGCGCGCTGAACCCGGGGCTGGCCGAGGCCGCCCCGAACCTGTTCGAGCATTACGTGCAGCACGGCGTCTGGGAGAACCGGCACTTCTGCACGCCGGACGGCGCCGTCGCGACCCTCGTCCGCCTCTCGGAGGCGCTGGAGCCAGCCCCGCCGCCGGCCCTGCCGCCGGACCTCGCCGGCCTCGTGGCGCGCTTCGTCGGCGAGGAGGTCGGCCTCTACGTCCACAGCCGCAGCGCCCTCACGGTCCGCCTCCAGGCCGAGCTGATGGCGCGGGCGCTCGGGCGCCTCGGCATCGCCGCGCGCCTGCGCAACGAGCGCGCCGACCCGGCGGCCCGCGAGGCCCACTGCCTGGTCTTCGCCCCCCACGAGTTCTTCTTCTTCGAGGTCGACCCGCCCTGGCGGACGGACGCGGTGATCGCCGACGCGGTGCTCTGCCCCACGGTTCCGGTCCACGCGGCGCCGCCCTCGCAGATCCTGCCGCTGGCCTTCGCCTGCCGGGGCCTCCTCGACGGCGACCCGCAGAACGGCCTCCTCTACGAGGCCTGCGGCCTGCCGCACGCCGACATGCTCGTCCTGCCCGAGCGCGTGGACGAGCTGTTCGACCCGGCCCTGTTCGACGCCCCCCTCCTGGAATCCCTCGCGGTCCAGCTTCCGCCGGACGGCGCCCCGGCCTGGAGCTGGGCCGAGCGTCCCCTCGACTTCGCCTTCGCGGGTCCGCGGAGCGAGGTCGCCGAGGATCTCCTGAGCCGCGGCGCCGCGCGTCTCTCCTCCCTCGACGGCTTCGTCTGGTATCCGGGCCCTCCGTCGACCTGCGTGCCGGGGGAGGCCGAGCTTCGGCAGACCCTGCAGATCGGGCTCGCCGCCGCCCGGGCCGCCCGGGTGCTGATCGACCTCGCGCCCGGCGAGGTCGGCCCCGTGCACTGGTACGACATGGCGGTGCGGGGCTTCCTCAACCGCACGCTCGTGGTGACGAACCAGCGCTACCGGCACCCGGCCTTCGTGGCCGGCGAGCACTTCCTCGTGGAGAGCCCCCGCCGCATTCCGCGCCTCGTCGAGTGGCTGACGCGCACGCCCGAGGGGCGGGACACCGCCGAGGCGGTGACGGCGCGGGCCTACGCGGCGGCCCGCGCCCACGGGGCGGCCCTGCCGAACGCCGCGCGCGTCCTCGACTTCCTGGACCGGACCCGCAGAAAACCGTCAGGCTGAGGGTCTGGGCCGCATCACGAGCCAGGGCGTCGGGCCCGAGCGCCACTCCCAGCCGGCGAGCAGCTGGTCGAGGTGGTTGGTGGCCTCGAACCACTCGGGCAGGGCGGGGGGCGCCGGCTGGCCGTCGATGCGCCGCACGGCGTGGCTCGCGCGGAAGCGCCCCGCGATCGCCTCGCACAGGCCCGGCGCGAAGACGTCGTGGCACTCGACCAGGATCGTCATGCGCGCCAGCGCCGGGTAGAGGTCCGGGCGCAGCAGCGCGTCCTCGGCACCCTCGATGTCCACCACGACGAGGGTGCGCCGGTCCGCGAATTCGGCGAAGCGCTCGCCCTGGAACTCGCCGCCGACCTCGATCCGGTCGGCGACGCCGTTGAGCGCCGCGAGCTCCCGGCAGGCCTCCTGCGCCGCCGGGTTGGTATCGTAGGCGTAGACCCGCGTCGTCGTGGTGCGCCGCGCGAGGCCGACCGCGTAGTAGCCCTCCGCGCAGCCCACATCGATGATCGCCTCGTAGGCCGAGCCCGCCACCTCCATCAGGAAGCCGTGCAGCGGCTCCTCGTAGGAGCCGAGGAGCTTGGCCGCGAGGCAGCCCTCCGCCGCCTCGCTGCGGAAGCGCATCCCCGCGAAGGGGCCGTTCTGGATCGTCAGGCCGTGGCGGGCGATGATCTCGCGGTCGATCAGCTTCGAGCGCCAGATCGCCAGGAGCCGCAGGCAGCGGTTGAGGCCGGCGGGCGTGTCGAGCGCGCCCTCCGCCGCCATCGCCTTCACGCGCTGCGCGATGATCGCGTTGAGATCCATCGTGTCGGCCGTCCGCTCGCCGCCGTTCGGGGAGGAATGTCGCGACCTTTCCGTGCAATCGCCCCGAAATTCAAGAGTTGCGCATCTCGGCTGATGTGCTCGACGGCCACGGCCGGGCCGCGAGGCAGCCCGGCCAGGGTGTGACCTCCTTCACGCGGGTAAGGGCGGCGGCCTTGCGCCGCGCGGCCCGGTTCTGGCCGGCGCCGGCCGTGGCCTAGCCTGCCGCGGCGAGGGCGGGCCGGACCATGCTGGCCGGGTTGCGCCGCCCAGCCTGCCCCTGCGCCTCGTCCACCACACGCAAGCCCGCCGTTTCGTCCTCGTTCTCCGGCAGGGCGGCGATCCACGCGGGCGTGTAGGCCTCGCCCGCGGCCGTGCGCACGATCCAGTTGCGGCCCGCCTCGGTGTCGAACGGGGTGGAGCCGGCCGGCCAGTCGGTGGCGTCCGAGAGCGCGCCGTCGGCGTCGCGCAGGAGGCCGTTGGGGAGCACCTCGGTGCCGTGCAGGGCCAGCATGTGGGCCGGCGACCAGACCTCGCGCCCGCCCGCGCCCGAGGTTGCTCCGGCCAGGCAGGGGATGCCGGCGCGGGCCAGGCACACCGTCTCCCCGCCCGTCTCGCGGTCGGGGAACACGATCTGGATGGGGGTGTCGTCGATCGAGCCCACAGGGGCCCCGGTGCGGGCACGTAGGACGGCGCCGCCCTGGGCCAGGACGATGGTGCCGTCCTCCTTCAGGATGGTGCTGATCATCTTGAACACGCCCCGGCCGTGGGCGTCGGTCTCGCCGGTGAGAAAGACGTGGCCGGGGGTGCAGTGCAGGCCGCGCAGGTCGACGACGTGCCGGGCGGTGTTCCGGAAGGTGCGGGTGACGGGACGGGGCACCAGGCCACCGCGGCCGTGATCGGCCGAGCCGTCGAAGGCCATGACGAGGTCGCCCGGGCGCACCTCCTCAATGGGCTTCTCGCTGCCATCCGCCATCAGAACAGGCGTGCCAGAAAGGAAACACTTGGGACCCAGTGTATCGGGAGCGTCGGTAAAACCCGCGCTCCTTTGAATCGCGATAATGTCTCTATCGGGTATTAAGATATTGTTTGCGCCAGGTGTAAGTATCCCAATAAAATTCCTTGGTTCTTCCACGCCCAAACAGGCAGCAACCGTTGATGCCACGGAATTGCTGTTTCTGCCTGTAATCTGATACGTCACATCATCAGCTGAGATTCTTTCTGCACATGCTATAGCAGCGTTGATCCGCGTCTCTATTTCTTGTCTCGAACCAGATACAAGCGGAGTTTCGTTGATGACATTGCTAGGATTGTCTCCGAAATACGCTCTATTATCTATGAACACCCTCAAAGGCTGTCCGAAAGTTCCGATGGCTAGGCGTTCTCCATCCGGCCCTTGCGCAAAGCCGTTGATTTCGTACTGGATTGCGCCTTGCTCATCTCGAACTATAAAAAAATTGTGCTTGAAACCAGCAATAGGTACGCCTGCATAGTTCAGAAGGAGCTGTGCCTCCGAGATGGTCCAATTTCCTGTCGCGTCTGGCATATTAATTCCCCTGTTCAACCCTTACTGAGTGTTGAATTACTGATACATTCAGGTCTTCCAAGGAGTTATGTTTGCTTGGCAAATGCAAAGTCACATCCCAAGTCACGTATCTTGTACGAGAAATAGACCCAATACTTGCGTATCTTTTTACAACATAAGTATATAAGCAAGAATTTGATCTATTGAAGCAATGACGGTTTATGGAACGAAGATAATCCAATGTAATGCCAGATTTTATTATTTGCCTTTTGAGGCAAACGTGAGCTGCAGGAGGATAGTAACCATCACAAGCCAGGATAGCAGCTTCTAATTCATTGGCCGGACCATCTGGGTGCGTTACAACTTGAGAGATTGCGGAATCAATCGGAACAACTAACAATACGCACCATGTGCCAATGATGCTGAGTGCCTTCAACTGCAGAAGCTGACCCAGCTTGGCTATGGTACAGTCAAGAGCCTTCGCCATCGCCGCTTTCACCCTGCAATTAGCTGCGCCCACTTCGCTCTGACTTGCGCTACCCGATCTCCGGCGATGCGCCCAGGGTTGCAGCGGGCTGCCGAGGCATTTCCCGTGTCTCTGCGGCTGCTATGCCACGGCGTCACGCTTCGGCCTCCGCTCTTCCGCGGTTAGCGCCTCAGCCTTGCGGGCGGTGGTGGGCGAGGCACGGCGCGGCGAGCCCTCGGTCATCACGCGCCACGGCCGCCGCGAGGCCGTGGTGATCAGCTTCGAGGAGTGGGAGCGCCTGAGCCGGGTTCCATCGTTCGGGAGCCTGCTCATGGCCGCCCCGTCGAGGCCGGCGAAGTGCCCGAACGCGACGCAAGCCCGCCGCGCGACGCGGAGCTGTGAGCGGTGTACCTGGTCGACACCAACGTGATCTCGGCCGGGGCGCCCTCCAAAGGCCAGCGATGGGCCGAGCTGGCGGAGTGGATGAGGACGATCTGCAAGCGTGTTTCGCATAGCCCAACCCTTTGCTGGATCAGGGCTGGCCGGCCCACGCGGAACTCAAGCGCGCCCGCCCGCCGGCCCCGGGCTTGTGGCCCGGGGCCGATCGTGGGATGGCCCGGCCATGATGCCGCAGGAAGCCGACGATCCGGGCCCGCGCCTCGCGATCCTGTTCTGGTTCTACAAGGCCCTCGACACCTGCGAGGACCGCCTGCGGCAGCTGCGCGCCCTCAACCCCGGCACGGCGATCTACGGTCTCTACGGCGGCGCGCCCGAGGGGGCCGCGGCGGCCGCCGATCGGCTCGGGCCCCTCCTCGACGACCACTACGCCTTCGCGGAGGCCCGCGACGACGCCTGGAAGTGGCACCACGGCGACCAGCTCATCGCCGCCTGGTACCGCGACCGCGGGCGCGACCTGCCCTGGGACACCGTCGTGATCGTCCAGTGGGACATGCTGGTGCTGCGCCCGGTGGACGAGCTGTTCGGCGGCCTCGCCCGCGATGAGGCGCTGTTCTCCGGCCTGCGCCCCGCCGCCGAGGTCGAGGGCTGGTGGGGCTGGCTGAAGCCCGCCACCCCCGAGAAGGGGGCGCATCTCGCGGCCTTCAAGGACTGGCTGCGGGAGCGCCACGGCGGCGTGCCGCCCCTCTGGTGCTGCCTGTTCATCGTGGCCTGCCTGCCGCGCAGCTTCCTCGACCGCTACCTCGCGGACGGCCCGCCGGAGGCCGGCTTCCTCGAGTACAAGCTGCCGACGCTGGCCCACCTCTACGGGACGCGGCTCTGCACCGACCATCCCTTCGTGCCGTGGTGGGCCGCGGACCCCGCGACGCGGAACGCCCCGCCCGAGGCGCGCATCCTCAACGCCATGGGGGCGGACGTGCCCCTGGAGGTCGTGGTGGCCGAGCACGCGGCCGGGCGGGCCCACGTCTTCCATCCCTTCCGGGGGGATTTTCCCGCACCCGCGGACGGTCCCCGATGAGGCTCGCGGACTGGGCGGCGCGGCTTGCCGGCCGGCCCGCCTGCCGGGTCTGCGGCAACCGGGCCGGCAACCGGACCCACGTCGCCCGCGAGATGATGTTCGGCCGCCGCGAGCGCTTCCCCTACCTCGCCTGCGCGGCCTGCGGCTGCCTGCAGATCGCCGAGGTGCCGGCGGATCTCGGCCCCTATTACGGCGACGGCTACTACAGCTTCGGCGACCTCGACGCGGAGTTCTCCGACGCGAACCACCGCGCGGCTCTGGGCGAGCGGGTCCGCGCGCTCCTGACCCTCCCGGAGGCGGAGGCCGCGGCGGTCCCCCACGCGGACATGCGCCGGCCGCTCTGGTCGCTCCGCCGCCTCGGCCTCACCCCCGGTAGCCGCATCCTCGACGTCGGCTGCGGCTCGGGACGGCTCCTCTACCAGCTTCGGCTGGCCGGCTACGAGGGGGGCCTCGGCATCGATCCGTTCCTGCCCGCCGACACCCGCTACGCCAACGGCCTCGAGGTCCGGCGCGCCCGCCTCGACGGGACGGAGGGGGCCTGGGACCTGATCATGCTCCACCACGCCTTCGAGCACCTGCCGGACCCCGCCGAGACGCTCGCGGCCGTCGCCGCGCGCCTCGCGCCGGGCGGCACCTGCCTGCTGCGCCTGCCGCTCGCGGATTCCGAGGCCTGGGACACCTACGGGACGGACTGGGTGCAGCTCGACGCGCCGCGCCACCTCTTCCTCCACACCCGGGCGAGCCTCGCGCACCTCGCCCGCGGGGCGGGCCTGCGCGTCGCCCACGTCGCGCACGATTCCTACGACCTGCAGTTCTGGGGCAGCGAGCAGTACCGGCGCGACATCCCGCTCTTCTCGGAGGAATCCTGGCGCTGGGGGCAGGGCGCGCCGCTGTTCACGCCGGACCAGATCGCCGCCTGGCGCGCGGCCGCCGAGCGGCTCAACCGCGAGGGACGCGGCGACCAGGCGGCGTTCTACCTACGGGCGGCGTGAGGCAGCCTTATAGGATTTCGGTCATAGGAAAAGCTTGATGCTTGCCATACCTACGGCTAAGCCGTAGGTATGGACGATGGCTACTTCCAATGGGACGACGCGAAGGCGACTGCCAATGTCGCCAAGCACGGCGTCACCTTCGAGATGGCGCGCGACGCGTTCCGCGACCCGTTCGCGTTGGACTGGCCCGACGAGCGGTTTGCCTACGGTGAATCTCGTTCGATCCTCGTCGGCATGGTCGAGGGCTACCTGCTGTACGTCGCCTACACGATGAGAAATGACGTCATCCGAATCGTCTCGGCCAGAGCAGCAGGACCGCAGGAGAGGCGGCGCTATCATGAAGCCAACGCCTGACACCCTCGATGCAAACGGGATAGCCGACGCGGCGCCTGCCTCATCCCGCGAGCCCGATGCCCCGGGGCTTCCCGAAGCGCCGGCCTGCGGCGCAGCGATGTCGGGGCACGACTGGAGCCGCCTCGACGCGATGAGCGAGGACGAGCGGCACGCGGCGGCGTTGAGCGACCCCGACGCGCAGCCGCTGACGCCGGATCAGCTGGCGACGATGCGGCGCACGCCGCAGGTACGGGTGATCCGCCGGGCCCTCGGGCTGTCGCAGGACGCGTTCGCAGCCCGCTTCCGCATTCCGGTCGGCACCCTGCGGGACTGGGAGCAGGGCCGCAAGGAGCCCGACGCGGCGGCCCGTGCCTATCTCGTCGTGATCGGACGGGACGCGAAGGCCGTCAGCGAGGCGCTCCAACCGCCGTCACCTTAGCCCGGATTGCACGGCATTCCGCCGCCGCCGCTCGCTCCCGCGATAGTCCGATTCTTGACACCACGCCGGAATGACGGGATTGCGGCGTCCATTCGGGCCGGGGCGGGCCGTGGAGGTGACGGGATGCAGGTGATCGCGACCGAGATTCCCGAGGTCAAGCTCGTGCGGCCCAAGCGCTTCGGCGACGCCCGCGGCTGGTTCTCCGAGACCTACCGGGCCGACGCGCTGGCGGAGGGCGGCATCCCGAACGCCTTCGTGCAGGACAACCAGTCCTTCTCGGCCCCGCAGGGCACGGTCCGCGGCCTGCACTTCCAGATCGCCCCGGCCGCCCAGGCCAAGCTCGTGCGGGTGCTCGCCGGCGCGATCCTCGACGTGGCCGTGGACCTGCGCCGGGCCTCGCCGACCTACGGGCGGCACGTGGCGGTCCGGCTCGATGCCGAGGGCGGGGAGCAGCTCTTCGTCCCGGCAGGCTTCGCCCACGGCTTCTGCACCCTCGTGCCGGACACGATGGTGGCCTACAAGGTCGACGCCTATTACAGCCCCGCCCACGACCGCAATCTCGCCTTCGACGATCCGCAGATCGGCATCGCCTGGCCGGTCGAGGCCGGGGCCGCCATCCTGTCCGACAAGGACCGGGCCGCGCCCCGGCTCGCGGACCTGCCCGACCTGTTCTGAGGAGTAGCCCCATGCGCATCCTGGTCACCGGAGGCTGCGGCTTCATCGGCTCGGCCCTCGTGCTGCACCTCGTGCAGGACCTCGGCCACGAGGTCGCGACGCTGGACGCGATGACCTACGCGGCCAACCCCGTCTCCCTGAAGCCCCTCGCGGGCAGCGACCGGCACCGCCTGGTCGAGGCGGACATCTGCGATGCGCCGGCCGTGCAGGCGGCCTTCGCGGACTTCCGGCCCGAGGCGGTGATGCACCTCGCCGCCGAGAGCCACGTCGACCGCTCGATCACCGAGCCCGGCGCCTTCGTGCGCACCAACGTCATCGGCACGCAGGTGATGCTCCAGGCCGCCCGCGCGCATTACGAGGGGCTGCCGGGCGAGGCGAAGGCGCGGTTCCGCTTCCTCCACGTCTCCACGGACGAGGTCTACGGCTCGCTGCCCCCGGACGGCTACTTCACGGAGGAGAGCCGCTACGATCCGCGCTCGCCCTACTCAGCGTCCAAGGCCGCCTCCGACCACCTGGCCCGGGCCTGGCACGAGACCTACGGCCTGCCGGTGCTGGTGACGAACTGCTCCAACAACTACGGGCCGCGCCACTTCCCCGAGAAGCTCATCCCGCTGATGATCCTCAACGCGCTGGAGGGCAAGCCGCTGCCGGTCTACGGCGACGGGCAGAACGAGCGCGACTGGATCCACGTCGAGGACCACGCCAAGGGCCTCGTGGCGGTGCTGGAGCGGGGCCGCATCGGCGAGACCTACCTGCTCGGCGGCAAGGCGGTGCGCACCAACCTCAGCGTCGTGAAGGCGCTCTGCGCGGCCTTCGACCGCCTGCGCCCCGATGCGGGTCCGCACGAGCGGCTGATCAGCTTCGTGGCCGACCGGCCGGGCCACGACCGGCGCTACGCGATCGATCCCGCCAAGGCCGAGGCCGAGCTCGGCTGGTCGCCCGCCAAGGTCTTCGAGCAGGCGCTCGAGGAGACGGTCGCCTGGTACCTCGACAACCGCGACTGGTGGGAGCCGATCCGCCAGGGCCGCTACAAGGGCGAGCGCCTCGGGCTGACCGAACCCGGCCAGGGCTGAGGCGATGGACATCCTGATCCTCGGGGGCGCCGGCCAGGTCGGCACGGAGCTGCGGAACCTGGTCTGGCCCGAAGGCGTGCGGGTGCACGCCCCGGACCGGGCCGCCCTCGACATCACCGACGCGAGCGCGGTCGCCGCGGCGATCGCCGCGCGTCCCTGGGGGGCGGTGATCAACGCGGCGGCCTACACGGCCGTCGACAAGGCCGAGTCCGAGGTGGCGGCGGCCTGGGCGCTCAACGCCGTGGCGCCCGCGCTCCTCGCGGCCGAGACCCACCGGGCCGGCATCCCTCTCGTCCACGTCTCGACCGACTACGTGTTCGACGGCGCCGGCACCGGGGCCTACCGCCCGGACGACCGCATCGATCCCCGCAGCGTCTACGGCGCCAGCAAGGCCGCGGGGGAGATCGCCGTGCGCAGCGCCAACCCGCGCCACGCCATCCTGCGCACCGCCTGGGTGGTGAGCCCGCACCGGGGCAACTTCGTGAAGACGATGCTGCGGCTCGCCGGCGAGCGCGACCGGCTGACGGTGGTCGACGACCAGCACGGCTGCCCGACCGCGGCCGGGGACCTCGCGGCGGCGCTGGCCGCGGTGGCGCTGCGCCTCGCCCGCGAGCCCGATGCGCCGACCGGCACCTTCCACTGCGTCAATGCCGGCGCCACCACCTGGTGCGACTTCGCGCGGGCGATCGTCGCGGGCGGGGCCCGGCGCGGCGGGCGCAGCGTTCCGGTCGAGGGCATCAAGACGAGCGCCTACCCGACGCCGGCCCGCCGCCCGGCCAATTCCGTGCTCTCCACGGAGAGCCTGACGGCGGCCTACGGCATCCGCCCGCGGCCCTGGGAGGCGGCGCTCGAGGAGATCCTCGACGCGCTGCTGGGGCCCGCCACGACGAGATCAGGAGCCTGACCATGAAGGGGATCGTGCTCGCCGGCGGGTCCGGCACGCGCCTGCATCCGGCGACGCTGTCGATCAACAAGCAGCTGCTGCCGGTCTACGACAAGCCGATGATCTACTACCCGGTCTCGGTGCTGATGCTCGCCGGCATCCGCGACATCCTGATCATCTCGAGCCCGGAGCACCTCGACAACTACCGGCGCCTGTTCGGATCGGGCGAGCAGTTCGGGCTGCGCTTCTCCTACGCCGTGCAGCCCCGGCCGGAGGGGCTCGCACAGGCCTTCATCATCGGCCGGGACTTCGTGGGCCAGGACGACGTCGCCCTGATCCTCGGGGACAACCTGTTCTTCGGCGCGGGCATGAGCGAACTGCTGGAGCGCGCCGCCGCGCGCCGGAAGGGCGCCACCGTGTTCGCCTACCACGTCGAGAATCCGCAGGCCTACGGCGTCGTCACCCTCGATCCCGGCGGACGTCCCTTGCGGCTCGTCGAGAAGCCGAGCGAGCCGGAATCGACCTGGGCGGTCACGGGCCTGTACTTCTACGACAACCAGGTGCTCGACATCGCCGCCGGCGTGACGCCCTCGGCGCGCGGCGAACTCGAGATCACCAGCGTCAACCAGGCCTACCTGGAGCGGGGCGAACTCTCCGTGGAGCGGATGAGCCGCGGCTACGCCTGGCTCGACACGGGAACCCACGACAGCCTGCTCGAGGCCTCCGAGTTCGTGCGCACCATCCAGCACCGGCAGGGCCTGCAGGTGGCCTGCCTTGAAGAAATCGCTTTCCTGCAGGGCTTCATCGACAAGGCGCAGCTCGTCGCCCGCGGCGAGCTGTTCGCCAAGACGGCCTACGGGCAGAACCTCCTCAGGCTCGCCCGCGAGTCCTGAGGGGCGGGCCGCCTCACAGGAGGGTGCCCCGGAGGATCAGCAGCGCCACCGAGAAGTAGATCACGAGCCCGGTCACGTCGACGAGGGTCGCCACGAACGGCGCCGAGGCGGTGGCCGGGTCGAAGCCGATGCGCTGCAGCACGAAGGGCAGCATCGAGCCGGTGAGCGAGCCGAAGGTGACGATGCCGACGAGCGCCGCCCCGACGGTCGCGGCGACGAGGGGCCAGTGCGGCCCGTAATCGTAGAAGCCGAGCTTCTGCCAGATCACGATGCGCACCACCCCGATGAGCCCGAGGATGGCGCCGAGGAGGAGGCCGGTGGGCAGCTCGCGCAAGGCCACCCGCCACCAGTCGCGCAGGCGCACCTGGTGCAGGGCGAGGGCGCGGATCAGCAGCGAGGTCGCCTGGCTGCCGGAATTGCCCCCCGAGGACATGATGAGCGGGATGAACAGCGTCAGCACGATCGCCTTCTCGAGCTCCCCCTCGAAGCCCTGCATCGCGGAGGCGGTGAGCATCTCGGAGAGGAACAGGGCGCAGAGCCAGCCCGCGCGCTTCCGGATCATCGTGAAGAAGCCGATGTCCATGTAGGGCTCGGGCAGCGCCTCCATGCCGCCGAAGCGCTGCACGTCCTGCGTCTGTTTCTGGACCATCGCGTCGATCATGTCGTCGACGGTGACGATGCCGATGACGTGGCCCACCGCGTCCACCACCGGGAGCGCCAGGAGGTCGTACTTCGAGATCAGCCGCGCCGCCTCCTCGCGGCTCGCGGTCGGCGAGACCGCCAGCGGCCGCCGGCCCGGCGCCACGGACAGCACGTTGTCGCCGGGGTTCCCCGAGATCAGGCGCCGCAGCGGCACCGCCTTGGTGAGCGCCCGGGTGCGGGGGTCGAGCACGAAGATCGCATAGATCGTCTCGCGGGTCTTCTCGACGCGGCGGACGTGGTCGAGGGTCTGGGCGACCGTCCAGTTGCCCGGCACCGTCACGAACTCCGTGGTCATCAGCGAGCCGACCGTCTCCTCGCCGTAGGCGCTGAGCCGGTCGACGGCGCCGCGGGTCTCGGCATCGAGCCGGGCGCGCAGGTCCGAGCGGCCCGGCTCCTCGATCTCGCGGAAGAGGTCGGTGACGCGGTCCGCCGACATGCCCGACAGGTAGGAGGCCACCCGGTCGCGGGGCAGCATCTCCACGATGTCGGCGGCGCAGTCGAGCTCGGGCTGGTCGAGCACCTCGACCGCCCGCTCGTGCGGCAGGCCGAGGAGGATCGCGGCGGCGACCTCCGGCGCCTCCTCGTTCAGGGCCTCGACGATGTCGGGCGCGCGCTCGTCCGAGAGCCGCGCGGCGAGCACGGAGGGGTCGACGCGGATGTCGAAGGGGGCGATCTCGTTCATGGGCCTTCGCCTTCTGCCGGGCATTCGCGCGGGCCGTGACCGGGCCGCGCGGTGCGCCCCGCCGGGCTCGCGGCCTCAGGTCAGGGCCGGACGGCGAAGGCAGTGCGCACGGCCGGGCACGGCTCGGGCAATCGAGGGGAACTGTCGCTGGGCATCGGTCACGGAAGCGGAACCCGCCGGCGAAGGTGACGGCGCGCGCCGGGGTGGTGCGCCCCGCGCGCGGGCGCGTCAAGCCCGATTCGCGAGGACTGTCCGGGGCCGCCGCGCGGCCGGTTTGCGAAAGCGGCCGTCCGGCACCATATCTCTGATGCGCCTCGCGAATTCATGCGTCCGCCCACGATCGGGCGGGGCCCCGTCGCAGCGGCCGCGCTGCCTGTGAGAAATATAAGTGTAGGGCCCACTTGTATTGCGCCCAACGCATCGACTATCTTCCGGGCATCGAAGGACGGCGAAGGGAGAACGCCATGACCTGGTCAGCACCGATCGTTCAGGAAGCCTGCGTCGGCATGGAAGTTACCAGCTACGAGTCGGCTGAGATCGACACCTTCCACTAAGCCGATCCGGCTCCTCGGAGCCGCTTCGCACCGTCCTCACCCTACAGTCCACATCTCAATCCGGAGAATTATCATGGCCTGGACCGCCCCCGTCGTTTCCGAGATCTGCGTCGGCATGGAAGTCACCAGCTACGAGTCGGCTGAGATCGACACCTTCCACTAAGGCGTGTCCGGCGCCCGCACGGGCGCCGACCCTTACGTGCCCCCTCAACCGAACCCAACCTGGAGAATCATCATGGCCTGGACCGCTCCCGTCGTTTCCGAGATCTGCGTCGGCATGGAAGTCACCAGCTACGAGTCCGCTGAGATCGACACCTTCCACTAAGCCGGCCGTCGCGTCAGCGACCGCTGTTCGGGCGCCGCCCTGCTAAGGGGCGGCGCCCTTTTCATGAGCAGGCCCGGGCAAACCGGCCGCTCGCGCGGCGAAGTCGCGGGATGGAAACGCAAGAGAGCCGGGCAGCGTCAGCGCGCTGCCCGGCTCTCTTGCGTTCGGGGGCCTTCGTCCTCGCTCAGAGGCGGTAGCGGATCTGGTCCGTCCAGAACCGCTCGAGGCGGCCGAGCGCCTGGTTGAGGCGACCGAAATCGTCCTCGGAGATGCCGCCGATCGGCTGGATCGTGCGGGCGTGCTTGTCGTAGAGCCCCTGGATGATCTCGTGCACCTGGCGGCCCTTGTCGGTCAGGCTGATCCGCACCGAGCGGCGGTCGGTCTTGGACCGGGCGTGGTGGAGGTAGCCCGCCTCGACGAGCTTCTTGACGTTGTAGGAGACGTTCGAGCCGAGGTAGTAGCCCTTGGTGCGCAGCTCGCTCGCCGTCAGCTCCTTGTCGCCGATGTTGTAGAGCAGCAGCGCCTGGACGCTGTTGACGTCCTCGCGGCCGCGGCGCTCGAACTCGTCCTTGATCACGTCGAGGAGGCGGCGGTGAAGGCGCTCCACGAGGTGCAGCGCCTCGAGGTAGTGGCCGCCCGCGGCGGGGGCCTCCGCGTCCTTGGTTTCGACAACCTTGATGGCCTGGGACTTCATTGGATGCCTACCCGTCTTGTTCTGGTCGGGCGCCGTGTCGTCCGGCACCGCTTATGGAGGCAACCTACGGGTGGGGAATGAAAAGCGCTTTAAGCGACAGGATGAATTCGCGATTTACTTCTGTCGGTAAATGCAAACTGAAGCAATCGACATAACGCTACATTTACCGCACTTCCCGCGCGGCCAGCCAGGACAGCGCAAAGTAGATCGTAACGATACTTGCCTGAGCCGCGATCAACGCTATCGGCACCGGGAGCAACTGCGGCGTCAGCACCGCGAGCGTCAGGGCCGAGGTGGCGGCGAGCAGCCACATCACGCCGCCCCAGGCGCTCGTCAGCCAGAGCCCCACGGCCGCCGTCAGGTCGATCACCGCGAAGTAGACGATCACCACCTGCCGCCCGACCGGCTCGGCCTCGAACGGACGGGTCCCGGGCAGCACGTCGAGGATGGCCGCCCACGACAGCACCCCCTTGGCGACCCACACCAGCGCGGTGATGCGCATGAACCAGACGAGCGCGGTGTCCCATGTGCTCTTCGGCGCGGCCGCGCCCCGCTCGATGCGGTCGTTGCCGAGATCGCCGATGCCGGCGCGTCCGAGGGGGCCGCGCATCAGCGGAACTCCGGCTCGGGCCGGTCGGCCGGGCCGAAGGCGGCCTCGATCGCGGCGGGGTCGACCGCCTCGATCGTCGCCGGCTCCCAGCGCGGGCGGCCGTCCTTGTCGATGATCACGGCGCGCACCCCCTCGAAGAAGTCGCGGCCCGCCATGACGCGGGTGACGAGGCGGTACTCGGCGAGGATCGCCTCCCGGAACGTCATCGCCGGCCCCTTGCGCATCTGCGCGTGGGCGAGGCACAGGCTCGTGGGCGAGCGCGTGCGCATCAGCGCCGCCGTCTCGCGCGCGAAGTCCGAGCCGTCCGCATCGAGGCGGGCCAGCACCGCGCCGACGGTGTCGCCCGAGAAGCAGGCGTCGATCGTGGCGCGCTCGCGCGCGAGCGGGCCCGGCTCCGGCGGCGCGGCGGCATGGGCCTCCAGCGTCCCGGCGACCGGCGCCCCCTCGGCCAGCGCCGCGAGGATGGCCTCGAAGGCGGCAGCCGGCGCGTGGTGCGTGGCGAGCCCCGCCAGGAGCGCGTCGCCCGGCCCGATGCGGGCCCCCGTCAGCGCGAGGTAGCTGCCGATCCGCCCCGGGAGCCGCGGCAGGGCGTAGGTCATGCCGACATCCGGGAACAGGCCGATCCCGACCTCGGGCATCGCGAAGGCGTAGCCTTCCCCGGCGACGCGGGCGCTGCCGTGGAGCGAGACGCCGACGCCCCCGCCCATCGCCACGCCGCCGATCAGCGCCACGTAGGGCTTGGCGAAGCGGTGGATGCGGGCGACGAGGGCGTATTCGGCCTCCCACAGGCTGTAGACCGCGTCCCAGTCCCCGGCCCGGCCGTTCTGGTAGATGAAGCGGATGTCGCCGCCGGCGCAGAAGGCGCGCCCGCCCGCCCCCTGCACGGCGACGCGGGTGACCGCGGGGTCCGCCTCCCAGGCGTCGAGCTGCGCGTGGAAGGCCCGGCACATGGGGGCCGTGAGGGCGTTGAGCGCCCGCGGGCGGTTGAGGGTGACGAGCCCGAGGGCGCCCCGCCGCTCGAACAGGATCTCGTGCTCCGCCGCCACCTGCGCCGCCGCCTCGCCCGCCATGCCGCCTCCGTGCCACGTCCCCGTGCTCGCGGGGGTTAGAGGGCGCCCGCCCGCCCGCGTCAACTCAGGGGCGCCCCACGCGGGTTTCGCGGCGAATCGCGGATGTGCTAGGCCCGGCGGCGACCCGAGACCCAGCCGCGATCCGACGCCGATGCCGAACGACACCCCCGAACCGCGCCCGCTCGCCGTCGAGGCCGCCCGCCAGGACGCCAGGGCCGAGGGCCTCAAGATCACCCAGCGCCCGCGCCGCAACCGGAAGGCGGAGTGGTCGCGCCGCCTCGTCCGCGAGCACACGCTCACCGTCGACGACCTGATCTGGCCGCTCTTCGTGATCGAGGGCGAGGGCCGGCGCGAGCCGATCGCCTCCATGCCGGGGGTCGAGCGCCTGAGCGTCGACCAGGTGGTGCGCGAGGCCGAGCGCGCCGCCCGCCTCGGCATCCCGGCCGTCTCGTTCTTCCCCTACACGGAGGTGGAGCTGCGCGACGCGACCGGCTCCGAGGCGCTCAACGGCAACAACCTGGTCTGCCGGGCGGTGCGCGCGGTGAAGCGGGCCGTTCCCGAGATCGGGGTGATGACCGACGTCGCCCTCGACCCCTACACGAGCCACGGCCACGACGGGCTCCTCGAGGACGGCGCCATCCTCAACGACGAGACGGTGGCGCTCCTCGTGGAGCAGAGCCTGATCCAGGCCGAGGCCGGCACCGACATCATCGCCCCCTCCGACATGATGGACGGGCGCGTGGGCGCGATCCGGGCCGGGCTCGACGCGGCGGGCTACCGCGACGTGCAGATCATGGCCTACGCGGCGAAGTACGCGAGCGCCTTCTACGGGCCCTTCCGGGACGCCATCGGCACAAGGGCGGCGCTGGTGGGCGACAAGCGCACCTACCAGATGGACCCGGGCAACGGCGCCGAGGCCCTGCGCGAGGTCGCCCTCGACCTCGACGAGGGCGCCGATTCGGTGATGGTGAAGCCGGGCCTGCCCTATCTCGACATCATCCGCCGGGTGAAGGACGCCTTCGGGGTGCCGACCTTCGCCTATCAGGTGTCGGGCGAGTACGCGATGATCGAGGCCGCCGCCCGCAACGGCTGGCTCGACGGCGACCGCGCCATGGTCGAGAGCCTGCTCGCCTTCAAGCGCGCGGGCGCGGACGGCGTGCTCACCTACTACGCGCCCCGGGTCGCCGAGCGGCTGCTCAACCGGGCGTGAGCCGCGCGCGCCTCCGCGGCCTGCTCCTCCTCGGGGCGGCCGGCGGGTTCGGGCTCGGCCTCGCCGCCTGCGAGAGCGCGGTGCAGCGCCAGCGCCTGGACCTCTGCCGGCGGGCGATCCCCGCCCTCGTCCCGCGCGAGACCGGCGTCACCCTCCTGCGCGTCGGGCCGGGCTCCCCGCCCGACAGCGTGCGGGTCGATTACCGGGTGGGCGTGCGCCAGCACTGGGCGCTGTGCCAGTTCAACGCCGGGGCCGAGCTCGTCGGCGTCACCACCGACCGCACCGCGCTGAACGGTGCCGCCCTCTACCTGCTCAAGCGCTACTACCTCGACACGCCGGACGCCGCCGCGGACGATCCCGGACAGCCGCGGCCCGAGAGCCCGTGAGGAGAGCCCGTGAGGAGAGCCCGTGACGAGGGCTCTTGAGACCGCGCGGCCGCGTCCCCAGATCTCCGCCGCGGGCCCGAACCTCGCCCGCATCGGACGCGAACGGCCATGATCAACCCCCAACCCGGCTACGCGCAACGCTTCGAGGCGCCCGGCTACCCGCCGCCGCTGCCGCTGCCCGTGGTGCGGGCGAGCCTCGGTGCGCGCTGCGTCGCCTACCTCCTCGACATCCTGTTCATCTTCGGCTTCACGGCGCTGCTGTGGGTCGCCATCGCGGTGATCGGCCTCGTCACCTTCGGGCTCGGCTGGACGCTGTTCGCGGTCCTGCCCGCGAGCGGCATCCTCTACAGCGCGATCACGGTCGGGGGCTCCCGGCAATCGACGCTCGGGATGCGCATGATGGGCCTGCGCGTGGTGGCGCCGGAGAGCGGCCGGCGGGTCGACATGCTGACGGCGGCCGTCCACGCGCTGCTGTTCTACGTGGCGGTCTCGACCTTCCTGCTCTGGTTCGTCGACATCCTCTTCGGGGTGACCCGCAGCGACCGGCGGCTCGGCCACGACCTGCTCCTCGGCCTCGCGGTGGTCCGCACCGCCTGAAGGTGGGGCAGGGCGCTACCACCAAATAGTGCACGAAGACGTCGCCGGGCCCATTGAGCACGGCGGCGTGAACGTTACACTCCCTTCGTCGGCGCGGATGCCGGGCCGACGACCAAGGCGACGTGAAGCGTGACGAGCCACCCGCGCGATACCCCCCAGTTCTACCTGACCGCCCCCTCGCCCTGCCCCTACCTGCCGGGCCAGGAGGAGCGGAAGGTGTTCACCCACCTCGTCGGCCGGCGGGCCCGCGACCTCAACGAGATCCTGACCCAGGGCGGCTTCCGCCGCTCGCAGACCATCGCCTACCGGCCGGCCTGCGAATCGTGCCGGGCCTGCGTCTCGGTGCGGGTGGTGGTGGCGGATTTCGAGGCGAGCGCCAGCCAGCGCCGCATCCTCGCCCGCAACGCCGACCTCGTCGGCACGCCCGAGCCGAACCGCCCGGCCTCCGAGCAGTACGCCCTGTTCCGCCGCTACCTCGACGCCCGGCACGGTGACGGCGGCATGGTCGACATGAGCGTGCTGGACTACGCCATGATGATCGAGGACAGCCACGTGGACACCCACCTCGTGGCCTATCGCCGCCGCGGACCCGACACGGCGATCAACGGCCGCGGCACCGGCACGCCGCTCGCCCTCTGCCTCACCGACGTCCTCGCGGACGGCCTCTCGATGGTCTACTCGTTCTACGACCCCGCGGAGGCCGCGCGCTCGCTCGGCACCCACATGATCCTCGACCACATCGCCCGCGCCCAGGCGCTGGGCCTGCCCTACCTCTACCTCGGCTACTGGGTCGAGGGCTCCCGCAAGATGGACTACAAGGCCCGCTTCAAGCCCCAGGAGCGCCTGATGGCCCAGGGCTGGGTGCGGGTGGAGTAGGGGCTGCCTGGCCGGGCGATGCCGCCCACGAGGGGACCTCGATGGAGCCTTCCAGGCTTCTCGGCGATCCCTGGATGGCTCCTTCGAGGCTTCGCTTCGCTGCGCACCTCAGGATGAGGTCGCGGGTGGGAAGTAACGTAGGACCCGGCGGATCCCATCCACCCACCTCATCCTGAGGTGCCCCCGCAAGGGGGCCTCGAAGGAGCCCTCCAGGGATCGATCGGAGACCGGCGTCCTCCTCCGAGGGCCGACTGCCCGGCCGTCTCTGGAAAGCATCGGGCGAGGGATCCACGGGCCCGCCGCCCCGTCGATCGCCTCGCTCAGGCCGCCTCTCAGAACCGCGCGATCACCTGCACGCGGATCAGCCGCGGGGCGCCCGGGGTGATGTTGTTGTTGCCGTCGGCGGTGGCGATGTAGCGGCGGTCGAACAGGTTCTCGACGTTCACCTGCGCCCGGACGTCCTCGGTGATCCGGTAGAACACCCCGAGGTCGAAGCGCGAGAAGCCCGGCAGCCGGACCGTGTTGTCCGACGAGGCGTAGACGTGCGTCTGGTTGATGTAGCCGATGCCGAAAGAGAAGCGCTCGGTGACGTCGAACTTGTTCCACAGCGTGAAGGCGTTGAAGGGCACGAGGCCGACCGTGGCGCCGGGCCGGATCGTGGTGGAGCCGGAGGAGAACCCGCTCACGATGCGGGCGTCCGTGAAGGCGTAGCCGCCCGCCACCTGCCACCAGTCGGTGACGTAGCCGTTGGCGCCGATCTCGGCCCCTTGCGTGTTGGTTGACCCCGTCGCCAGGAAGAAGCCGGGGTTGTTCGGGTCGGCGAGGCGCTGGTTGGTGCGGTCGAGGTTGAACAGCGCGCCGGTGAGCTGCAGGCGCGGGCTCACGTCGACCTTGAGGCCGACCTCGGTGTTCTCGAACTTCTCCGGCTGGGTGATGGCGAGCCCCGGCGTGAGCGTCGAGAACTGGTCGCCCGCGCTCGGCAGGTAGGAGACCGCGTAGCTGCCGTAGAGCGCCACGTTCTGGAGCGGCTTGAGGACGATGCCGGCGCGGGGCGAGACGAGATCGTCCACGCGGGCGTTGACGACGCCGGTGCGCCGGTCGCGGGCCGAGAAGTCGAAGTGGTCGTAGCGCAGGCCTCCGATCAGCTGCAGCCAGTCGGTGACGTCGATCTGGTCCTGTGCGTAGAGCGCCGCGAGGCCGAGGCCGTAGGTGCTGTTGGCGTCGGTGCCGCCGGTGGCGCCGTTGTTGGCGAAGCGCACCGGCACGCGCGTGACCGGGAAGAGCGGGTTCACGGCGAGGCTCGTGGCGTTGCCGGTGAGGCCGAAGAAGCCGGTCTGCCGGTAGGCGAGGCCGTCCTGGTAGCCGAGCTCGAAACCGCCGAGCAGCGTGTGCCGGACCGGGCCGGTGGCGAACCGGTAGGTGAAGTCGTTCTGGCTGAAGTAGTTCGTCCGGTTGCCCTCGTTGTTGTAGGCCGAGAGGTTCACGGAGGTGCCGGCCGCGTTCACGGGCCCGCCCGGGAAGACGTTCTGATAGAACTTCTGGTAGTCGGCGAAGCGGAGCTGGCTGTGCATCTGCACGCCGGACTCGAACAGGTGGTCGAGGGTCGCGGTGGCGATGTGGGCGTCCACCCGGGCGTAGTTCAGGTCCGGGTTGCCGAAGAAGGTCCGCAGGTTGCGCCGGTAGTCGTAGGGCCGCCCGAACCGGGAGGGGATGCCGCGGTCGGTGGTGCGGTCGTCGTGGAAGTACTCGTAGGAGAGCTTCAGCGTGGTCGCCGGCCCGAGCAGGAACGTCATCGTCGGGTTCACGCCGTAGCGGCGGATGTCCACGAAGTCGCGGTAGGTCGCGGTGTCCTCGAACACGCCGTTGAGGCGGAAGAAGGCGCTGTCGCTGAGCCGGTCGCCGGCGTCGATCGCCACGCGCTTGTTCGCGTACTCGCCGCCCTGCACGAGGATCTCGCGGAAGGGCACGCCGTCCGCCTCCTTGAGCACGCGGTTGATCACGCCGCCGCCGCCGCCGCGGCCGAAGATCAGGGCGTTCGGGCCTTTCAGCACCTCGATGCGCTGGGTGTTGTAGAGGTCGCGGAAGTACTGCACGTCGTCGCGCACGCCGTTCACGTAGAAGTCGGCGTTCGAGCGCTGGCCGCGGATCACGAGGTCGTCGCGGTTGCCCTCGCCCTGGTGGGGGATCACCCCCGGCACGTAGCGCACCGCCTCCTCGATCGACTGGAAGCCCTGGTCGCGGATCTGCGCCTGCGTGATCACGCTCACCGATTGCGGCGTGTCGAGGAGCGGCGTGTCCGTCTTGGTGGCGCTGCGGGTGCGGGTCGTCAGGTAGCCGATGCTGACCCCGCGCTCGCCCTCGACGCTCAGCTGGTCCAGCGTGACGTCCTGGTTGCCGGCCGCTGGTAGAACGACCGGTGGTTGCGCCAGCGCCGAAGTCGTCAGAAAGGTTCCGGCCAGCAGGATGCCGGCCAGATGTACATTCGTCCCCCGATCCATGGTGGCAGACCCCGTAGTCCCGATCTTGTTCTTGCGTTCTTCGCAGTCGATCCGCCGGGCAGCGGAAATTTTCCTCTACGGGATCAATCGCGCGCCGCAAGGCAGCCAACGCTCTCCTTCCGGGGTGTATTTCTTGAAAGCCTTCTAAGAACGAATTCAAGAAAGCGGCTAAGCGGCGCCGTGCGCTCTGGTTTCGGCGTGCGGTTTTCTTCCTAGAACGTCTCCAGTTTGTTTCCGGAAGGAGGCCGCTGTGTCTTCCGCGCAACAATCCGGTCCGGAGACCGGGCCAGCCCCGCGCGCCGGCGCGTTGAGCCGCATCCGGGCCCATGCTAGGCGCGCGGAGCCACCCTGCACGTCGGCCCGTCGAGACCCCGAGGCGTCCCATGATCCCCCGCTACAGCCGCCCCGCGATGGCCGCGATCTGGTCGCCCGAGACCCGCTTCCGGATCTGGTTCGAGATCGAGGCGCACGCCACCAGCGCGCTGGCCGAGATCGGCGTGGTGCCGCGGGAGGCCGCCGACAAGGTCTGGGAGAAGGGCCGCGACGCGGTGTTCGACGTCGCCCGCATCGATGCCATCGAGGCCGTGACGAAGCACGACGTCATCGCCTTCCTGACCCACCTCGCCGAGATCGTCGGGCCCGAGGCGCGCTTCGTCCACCAGGGCATGACCTCCTCGGACGTGCTCGACACCTGCCTCAACGTGCAACTCGTGCGCGCGGCCGACATCCTCATCGCCGACCTCGACGCGCTGCTCGCCGCCCTCAAGCGCCGGGCCTTCGAGCACCGGCTGACCCCGACCATCGGCCGCTCGCACGGCATCCACGCGGAGCCCGTCACCTTCGGGCTCAAGCTCGCCCAGGCCTACGCGGAGTTCTCCCGCAACCGCGAGCGCCTCGTCGCGGCACGCGCCGAGGTCGCCACCTGCGCGATCTCGGGGGCGGTCGGCACCTTCGCGAACATCGACCCGCGGGTGGAGGCTTACGTCGCCGAGGCCATGGGCCTCGCGCCCGAGCCGGTCTCGACGCAGGTGATCCCCCGCGACCGCCACGCCATGTTCTTCGCGACGCTCGGCGTCGTCGCGAGCTCGATGGAGCGGCTCGCCACCGAGGTGCGCCACCTGCAGCGCACCGAGGTGCTGGAGGCGGAGGAGTACTTCTCGGAGGGGCAGAAGGGCTCCTCGGCCATGCCCCACAAGCGCAACCCGGTGCTCACCGAGAACATCACGGGCCTCGCCCGCATGGTGCGGAGCTACGCGCTGCCGGCCATGGAGAACGTCGCCCTCTGGCACGAGCGCGACATCTCGCACTCCTCGGTGGAGCGCATGATCGGGCCGGACGCCACCGTCACCCTCGACTTCGCGCTGGCCCGCCTCACCGGCGTCATCGACAAGCTGCTGGTCTACCCGGAGGCCATGCAGCGCAACCTCGACCGGCTCGGCGGCCTCGTCCACTCGCAGCGGGTGCTGCTGGCCCTGACCCAGGCCGGGGTCTCGCGCGAGGACGCCTACCGCCTCGTCCAGCGCAACGCCATGCCGGTCTGGCGGGGGGAGGGCGACTTCCTCACCCTGCTCAAGGCCGATCCCGAGGTGACCGCCGCGCTGTCGCCGGAGCAGATCGAGGCGTGCTTCGATCTCGGCTACCATCTCAAGCACGTCGACACGATCTTCGCGCGGGTGTTCGGCGAGAGCTGAACCCCACCCGCATCCCGCCCGATCCGCAACCGCTCCCGCGTCGGAGGCCTTCCCGTGCCGAATCCCCGCATCGTCTACCTGAACGGCGCGTTCCTGCCCTTCGAGGACGCCCGCGTGCCGATCATGGACCGCGGCTTCCTGTTCGCGGACGGCATCTACGAGGTCTCCGCCGTCCTCGACGGCCGCCTCGTCGACAACGCGGCCCACATCGCGCGGCTCGACCGGTCGCTCGGCGAGATCGGCATCCGCAACCCGCACGCGGCCGCCGAGTGGGAACGGCTGGAGACCGAGCTCGTCGCCCGCAACGGGGTCGTCGAGGGCCTGGTCTACATGCAGGTGACCCGCGGCGTCGCCGAGCGCGACTTCGCCTTCCCGCCGGCCGGCACGGCCCCCACCGTGGTGATGTTCACGCAGTCCAAGACCATCGTGGACAACCCGCTCGCCCGCACGGGTGCCCGGATCGTCACCGTCGAGGACCTTCGCTGGAAGCGGCGGGACATCAAGTCGGTGGCGCTGCTCGCGCAGGTGCTGGCCAAGCAGGCGGCCGCCGCGGCAGGCGTCGCCGAGAGCTGGATGGTCGAGGACGGCTTCGTGACGGAGGGCTCCTCCTCCACGGCCTTCATCGTCACGCGGGACGGGACGCTCGTGACCCGCCCGCTGTCGACCGCGCTCCTGCCGGGCATCACCCGCGCCGCCGTCCTGCGCCTCGCCGCCGAGGCGGGCCTGCGCCTCGACGAGCGCCTGTTCCGCCTGGAGGAGGCGCACGAGGCCGCCGAGGCCTTCTACACCTCGGCCTCCGCCTTCGTGATGCCGGTGGTCGAGATCGACGGGCGCACGGTCGGCGCCGGCCGTCCCGGCCCGCACGCCACGCGGTTGCGCGAGCTCTACGTCGCCCTCGCCCGCGGGGCCTGAGCGGGACCGGAACGGATCGCGCAGGCATCGGTTGCTAACCGATTGCGCGCATCCGAACGGAGATTTCCCGATGCCGAAGCTCATCACGGGACTCGCGGCGCTCGCCGCGGGCCTCATCGCCACGGCGGCGCTGGCCCAGAACCCCGACGCCCCCTTGCGCGGGCGCGACACCGACCCGGCCCTGCCCCCCGCCAGCCAGACGCCGCCGGACAAGATCAGGCCGAACGACGGCGCCGGCTCGGCCAGCGACGGCAACCTCAGCGACAAGCTTCAGCAGAACGACGGGGTCATCAAGCCCCCCGGCAACGCCGCGCCCGGCATGGTGGTGAAGCCGCCGGACCCGAGCCCGGGCACGATGCCGGTGATCAAGCCCGGCGAGCTGCCCGGCCAGAACCCGGGCACCGAGGCCAAGTAGCGAAGGCCATCCAGCGAGGCCAAGCCGCGTGGCCGCCGATCCCCACCCGCGATCCCCACCCGCGATCCCCACCAGCATGGCGCCCACCCAGGCGCCTTGCTTGATTTCCCGGGCCGGATCGCGGAAAGACCCTGACGACAACGGGTTATCGGGCGGTCCTCGGGGCCGCCGGAGGCCCCACCGCGGTACAGGTCACGGGTTCAAGCGCGCATGGCGAACGTCGTCGTCGTAGGCGCCCAATGGGGCGACGAGGGCAAGGGCAAGATCGTCGACTGGCTCTCGGAGCAGGCCGACATCGTGGTGCGCTTCCAGGGCGGCCACAACGCGGGCCACACGCTCGTGGTGGGCGAGGCCGTCTACAAGCTGTCCCTCCTGCCCTCCGGCGTCGTCCGCCCGAACACCCTCGGGGTGATCGGCAACGGCGTCGTCCTCGACCCCTACGCGCTGGTCTCCGAGATCGACCGGGTGACCGCGCAGGGCGTCAAGGTCAGCCGCGACAACCTGCGGATCGCCGACAACGCGACCCTGATCCTCTCGCTCCACCGCGAGCTCGACGCGCTGCGCGAGGACAGCGCGCCGGGCACCAAGATCGGCACGACGAAGCGCGGCATCGGCCCGGCCTACGAGGACAAGGTGGGCCGGCGCGCCATCCGCCTGATGGACCTGTCCGAGCTCGACGCGCTCGGCCCGAAAATCGAGCGCCTGCTCGCCCACCACAACGCGCTGCGCCGCGGCTTCGACCTCCCGGAATTCTCCGCCGACGCGATCTACGAGGAGCTTGCCGCCATCGCCGAGCGGGTTCTGCCCTACCAGGACACGGTCTGGCACCTCCTCGACGAGGCGCGCCGCGCCGGGCGCCGGATCCTGTTCGAGGGCGCGCAAGGGGCGCTCCTCGACGTCGACCACGGCACCTACCCGTTCGTGACCTCCTCCAACACGGTCGCGGGCCAGGCCGCCACCGGCTCGGGCCTCGGGCCCGGCGCCATCGGCTACGTGCTCGGCATCGCCAAGGCCTACACGACCCGGGTCGGCGAGGGACCGTTCCCCACGGAGCTCACCGACGCCATCGGCGAGCGCATCGGCGAGCGGGGCCGCGAGTTCGGCGTGGTGACGGGGCGCAAGCGCCGCTGCGGCTGGTTCGACGCCGCGCTCGTGCGCCAGACGGTGCAGACCTCGGGCATCAACGGCATCGCGCTCACCAAGCTCGACGTCCTCGACGGCTTCGACGAGATCCGCGTCTGCACCGGCTACGAGATCGACGGCGCCCGCCTCGATCACCTGCCGGCGAGCCAGGGCGCGCAGGGGCGGGTGAAGCCGATCTACGAGACGATTCCGGGCTGGGACGGGACCACGGCGGGTGCCCGCTCGTGGGCGGATCTGCCCGCGCAGGCGATCAAGTACGTGCGCCGGATCGAGGAGCTGATCGGGGCGCCCGTCGCCCTGCTCTCCACCTCGCCGGAGCGCGACGACACCATCCTGATGCATAACCCCTTCGAGGACTGACCTGCCCTTCGAAGATCGAGCTGCACCTTCCTGACATGCCCTTCGCCGCGTGATCCGGAGCGGCGCCGGACCGGCGAAGGGGCGGACCCGAGACGATGGCCGATTACTATCCGCTCCTGGCGCGCGCGCTCGATGCCCTGCCGGATCGCACGTCCGCGATGCGGCGGGCGGTCTACGACCGCGCGCGCGGCGCGCTGATCGGCCAGCTCCGCTCCCTCGAGCCACCCCTCTCGCAGGCCGATATCGACCTCGAGAGCAAGGCCCTCGACGCGGCCATCGCGCGCCTCGAGACCAAGTATGCGGGCGACGGCGCGCCGCCGAAGGACCCTGCTCCGCCCGCCCCGCCCGCGGCTGCGCCGGAGCCGCCCCGGCCCGATCCGGCTCCGCCGCCGACCCCCCCTGCGCCGCCCGCTGCGCCTCCCTCCGTCCCGTTCGTGGCGCCTCCCGCGCCGCCGGCCGCGCCGCCCCTCGCGCAGCCCGAGCCGGCCAAGGCCGCCGAGGCGCCGAGCGACGGCCTGTTCGAGGCCGAGCCGGCCGCCAGGGCCGAGCCGTTCCTGCCGCCGGCCCCGCCGCCGGACCTCGGCCTCCCGCCGGCGCCCGAGCCGCCCCGCGGCCCGCCGGCAATCGCCATCGCCGCGCGCCGGCCGAAGGGCGCCGACCCGGCCGAGCCCGATGCGACCGCCGACGCGGCCCCCGAGGCGCCGGCCCCGGTCGACCCGCTGCTCGCCGAGGAGGCGGAGGCCGCGCGGGCCGAGGCCGCCGGAAACGGCCGCCAGCGGCCGAAGATCGACGTGGTGGCGCCCCGCGGCAGCCGCTCGCGGATGCTGCGCAACACCTTCGTGGCCTGCGTGCTGGCGCTGGTGATCGGGCTGATCGCCGTCGCGGCCTACCTGCTGCGGGACACCCCGGCCGATCTCCAGACCGCCGAATCCGATGTGGCGGGCACGGCGGCGGACGGCGCCGACGCGAAGTACGGCGACCGCGTCGGCGGCGAGGCCGCGCCGGCCGAGCGCCCGCCCGCCGCGACCCAGGGCGCGGAGGCGCCGGCGCGACCCGCGCAGCCCGGCCAGCCGGACCTCGTCGTGGCCCAGCGCGCCACGCTCATCGAGGAGAACACCTCGGCCCAGAATGCCCAGCCGACCACGATCACCGGGCGCGCCACCTGGCGGCTCGATTCCGTGAGCGGCGAGCAGGGCCAGCCGCTGGAGACCGCCGTCGTCGCGACGGTCGAGTACCCGGAGGCGGGGCTCACCCTCGTGATGACGATCCAGCGCAACCTCGACCAGACGCTGCCGGCCTCGCACACGATCAAGCTCGCCTTCACCACGGGGCCCGGCGGCGAGAAGCGCGCGGTGCAGGATGTCGGGCTCCTGCAGGCCAAGGACGAGGAGAGCGCCCGCGGCTCGCCGGTCTCGGGCCTGCCGGTGCGGGTGCGCGAGAACCTGTTCCTGATCGGCCTGTCGTCGCTGCGCAACGACATCGACCGGAACACCGATCTCCTGCTGCACAAGAACTGGTTCGACCTCGCGCTGCGCTTCACCAGCGGGCAGCGCGCCGTGATCACCTTCGAGAAGGGGAATTCCGGCGCGCAGGCGATGCAGCGCGCCTTCGATCAGTGGCGCTGAGGCGCAGGCCGGAGGCGACGAGGGTCTGTCCGCCGGTCATTGAACCGACGACTGACCCCGCGTCCTTACCGCCTCCCCGGCCCTGACGGAGAGCCGGTTGCCACGTCGCCTGGACTGCCTTTAGGCGCCTGCCCCGGCCCGGGGCAGCTCGCGGGTCGCGAGGTTACGCTTGACCGCCTCCTGGACCTTCTCGAAGGCCCGAACCTCGATCTGACGCACGCGCTCGCGGGAGACGCCGAACTCGCCGGAGAGATCCTCCAGGGTGATCGGGTCGTCGGCCAGCCGCCGCGCCTCGAAGATGCGGCGCTCGCGGGGGTTCAGCACGCCGAGGGCGTCGCGTAGCGCAGTGAGGCGGTTCTGCCCCTCCTCCTCGCGGGCGAGCACGGTCTCCTGGCTCGGGCTGTTGTCCACGAGCCAGTCCTGCCACTCGCCCTCACCCTCCTCGCGCAGGGGCGCGTTGAGGGAGGTGTCGCCGGAGAGGCGGCGGTTCATGTCGATCACGTCCTGCTCGGGCACGCCGAGGCGGGTCGCGATCTGCTTCACCTGATCGGGCTTGAGGTCGCCCTCGTCGAGGGCCGAGATCCGGCCCTTGGCCTTGCGCAGGTTGAAGAAGAGCTTCTTCTGGTTGGCGGTGGTGCCCATCTTCACGAGGGACCAGGAGCGCAGGATGTATTCCTGGATCGCCGCCTTGATCCACCACATCGCGTAGGTGGCGAGCCGGAAGCCCTTGTCGGGGTCGAAGCGCTTGACCGCCTGCATCAGGCCGACGTTGCCCTCCGACACGACCTCGCCGATCGGCAGGCCGTAGCCCCGGTAGCCCATCGCGATCTTGGCGACGAGGCGCAGGTGCGAGGTGACGAGCCGGTGCGCGGCCTCGCGGTCGCCGCCGTCGCGCCAGCTCTTGGCGAGCGTGAACTCCTCCGACGGCTCGAGCATCGGAAACTTGCGGATCTCGTCGAGGTAGCGCGAAAGGCCTCCCTCGTTGGCGAGCACGGGCAATGCGCCTGCCATGGCATACCTCCTTGGTCAGAATCCCCCAGGCGGGCGGACCTGCGTTGCGGACGGCCGCTCCTTGAGCCGGCGGTCCGATTCCCCATCTTAGCTGAGGAACTCACCGATCCGGTAGCGGGTCCACGACGCGAACGTCGTCATCAACGCGTGAGCGGAAGGCTGGGTCTAACCTGTCACGAAAGGTCGCGGCCGGAGGTGCCGTTGCGCACCTGCGTGCGCGGCGTCCTTGACTGTGACGCAGCCGTCACGCCCGTGCGGCTCAGCCCTGCTCCAGGGCCGCCACCAGCGCGGCCATCTCGGGCGGCAGGGGGCTCTCGAAGCGCAGGGCCTCGTGGCTGCGCGGGTGGGCGAAGCCGAGCAGGGTGGCGTGGAGCGCCTGCCGCCCCAACGCCGCCAGCGCCGCCTGGGCGGTGGCGCCGAGCCGGGCCGCCTTGGTCTTGAAGGCCGCGCCGTAGACCGCATCGCCGAGGAGCGGGTGCCCGCGGTGGCTCAGGTGCACGCGGATCTGATGGGTGCGCCCGGTCTCCAGGCGGCAGCGCACCAGCGCGGCCTCGGCGCCGAGCGCGCGCTCCACCCAGTAGTGCGTCACCGCGTGGCGGCCCTGCTCGGGGCGCACCACGGCGATCTTCTCGCGGTTGCGCTGGCTGCGTGCGAGCGCGGCGTCGATGGTGCCGGTGCGGGGCTCGGGCACGCCCCAGGCCAGGGCCAGGTAGGCGCGCTCCAGGGGTCCGTTGCGGCCGTGATCGGCGAACTGGGCGGTGAGGCTCTTGTGGGCCCGGTCGTTCTTGGCCACGACCATCAGGCCGCTCGTGTCCTTGTCCAGCCGGTGGACAATCCCCGGACGCCGCACGCCACCGATGCCGGACAGGCTCGCCCCGCAATGGGCGATGAGGGCGTTCACGAGGGTTCCGGCCTCGTGCCCGGGGGCCGGGTGCACCACGAGCCCCGCGGGCTTGTCGATCACGACGAGATCGTCGTCCTCGTAGGGGATCACGAGGTCCAGCCGCTCCGCCGCGGGCTCGGCGGGCGCCGCCTCCGGCACCGCCACGGCGAGCCGCGCGCCGGGCCCGACCTTCACGGAGGGGTCGCGCACCGCGGCCCCGTCCCGCCGGACAAGTCCCGCCCGCACCAGATCCTGCAACCGCGACCGCGAGATATCGGGAAAGGCGAGGGCCAGGGCCCGGTCGAGCCGCACCGGCGCCGCCTCCTCCGCGACCACCGCCTCCCGCACCGACTCACCCGCCACGCCGCTCCTCCCGCCGCCCGGCCGGCCGTGAAAATTGCGGCGCCGAAGCCCTTGCTCCCATCATGTCCCGTCGCTATACGATCGCCACCCCGCCGGAAAGCTCCCATCGTCTAGCGGTCTAGGACGTCGCCCTCTCACGGCGAAAACAGGGGTTCGATTCCCCTTGGGAGCGCCAGGCGGTGCTGCAAGTCATTGCGGCTCCTCACTAAAATTCAAATTCCCCCAAACTTTCAGGGTGTGGTTTGGGCGGACCTTCCGCCTTTCCAGCCTTCCAGCTTGGTGATCGCGCCCGTCGAAAGGTTCGCCCTGTTGGCCTCGCGGGTGTACCGCTCGGCCTCCGCCAGGGAGCTGTGGCCGAGGACAGCCATGATCTCGTGCGCGGTGCAGCCGGCCTCGGCGAGGCGGCGCCCGGCGGCCTTGCGCAGGCCGTGCGGCTGCGCGGCGAGCGGCAGTTCGGCAGCGGTGATGGCGTCCCGCATGAACCCGGAGAAGCCGTCGACGGTGAAGGGCTTGCCGAACTCGGTGTTGATGATCGTCGCGTGCTGCCGGGCGGTCTGCGCCAGGATGGCTCGCAGATCGGCGTGCAGCGGGATGTCGATCTTGGCGCCGGTCTTCTGCTGCACGACCCGGATGCGATCGCCCTTCACGTCGGCCCAGGTCATCCGGTGCACGTCGGACCGGCGCTGCCCGGTGTAGAGCTGCACGGCAAAGGCGAGGCGCTGCTTGGTGCCGATCGGCCAGCGCGCCTCGAACTGCGCGATCTCCTCATCGGTCCAGGAGCGGATCTCGCCGATCTTCGGCCGGCGGATCGCGACGGACGGATCCGACGTGAGCCAGCCCAGCACGATGGCGCGCCGGATCAGGATGCGGAGCTTCTTCAGCGTGTCGAGGGCGGCCCCCGGCTTGTCCGCCAGCGGGTCGAGGAAGGCCTTCACGATGCGACCGTGCGTCAAGCCCGCCACCATGCGGTGCCCATGCTGAACGCGGATGATCTCCAGGCGCCGCCGGTAGCCGTCCTTCGAGGTCTCGCGCAGCCCGATGTAGTCGGCGCTCTTCTTGTAGGACTGGATCAGCGCCTCGATGCTGCCCACCGCCGCCGCGCGGCGCCTCGGCGTCGCCTTGAGCGTCCGGCCGGCCAGGGCCTCCTGGTACGCGGTGAGGAAATCCTCCGACCCGATCGGGCCGGGCAGGGGCACCCGTGCCCCCTTGTCCTTGCGGAAGTAGAGCCGCAGCTTCCCGTGCCGGTCCCTGAAGGCCTCGACGTAGGGCGGCTTGCTACGCGGCATCCACGTCCTCCCAGGTGGCATCGGAGGCCGCGCCCTGGCCGTCCAGGGGGAGGTTGTCGGCCGCTGCATCGAGCTCTCGGACGCACCAGACTTTCCGGGCATCGATCCGGCGGGCCCGCGGCATCCGACCGTCCCGGACCAATTCGTCGAACTTGTTCGGCGAGATGCACACGTAGGCCGCGGCAGCCTCGCGGCTGACGAGGCGCGGCGCGAGGTTCGGGGGTAGGGCGGCTTGGCGGGGCATTAGGCGTCCTCACCAGAGTGGTTCGACATCTGCCCCAAGCCCGCGCGCACCTGGGCATGGATGAGATGGAGGTCGAGCAGCGTCACCAAGCCGCCGAACCGTGCGAGCGTGTCCGAGAGATCTTCCGGCTTCACGTACAGCTGGAACGACGCGTTCTCTGGTGCCCTCTTCGGCGCGAAGGCGACGATGCCGCTCAGATCGTCACTAAGGTCGTTCGAGGCGGCAAGTTGGAACGGCGTGCGGAGATACCCCTCGGCAAACCAAATTGCATCGCTAGCCGCGATGCCAGAGGTGGTCATCAGCACGACCGCGCGAGCGACGCAGATGTCTATCAAGCTGAAGCGGTTCCAGCCCTGACTTCCTGCCGTCTCGGGAAACAGGCCATTACGGTTGCGCCAAGCGCGCAAGGTGACAGCTTCACAAACCGCCACGCGGGTGAGGGTCGCTGTCGTGAACTGCTTCGCGTCTGCATTCATAGTGCTACAACCGTATCACATTGTGAAAGCGATGCAAGCGTATCGCTCAACAGTGGATGCGCCTCGAGCGTCTCGTTCGCTGGGAAACAGCAAAACCGCTGGTTGCTCTCCGGCAAAGCTGCAACCAAAGGTCTACTCGGCTGTTCTCGCTCCGGCTCTCCTCAGCAGTCTGACTGCTCGGGAGTGGAGCACCTCCGCTCCCAAGCCGCAGGTGCTGCGATGATCGAAGCGGCCGCCACGATGAGCTACGCCAGCGTCGCGCTGCTCGCCGTCAGCATGATCCTACGGGACCTAAGCCGTCCGACCGGCTGAAGCCCGCCCCACAAGCCGACGCGCGAGGTCGACCCGCGCCCGGCTGCGGGCGAGCGTTGCGTCCGATCGGTCGAGCAGGTGGTTTGACCAAGCCATCTCGAGTCTCGCGAGCCGGATCAGCGCGACGGCGAGGTAGATCAGGAGGAGGCGCATGAGCGATCTTCCCTGTTCTTCGGGTGCGTCAGGCGGAAGGCCTCCTCCCATTGAGCTTCGGCACGCATGGCCACGTCCAACAGGGCCTCACCGATGACGTGGATGGTGGTCGGCTCGAGCATCGAGGCGCCGCCGCCGAGGTGGCACAGGACATTGGCCCAGCGCCGGAGGCTGCGCATGTCGTCCTCCATGTCCGCGACGACGCTGAAAGCCTGATCGCTGCGCGATGCGGGGCGGCTCATAACGTGCTCTCCCGCCAGTCGCAGCCGACTGCGCTCAGGACGAGCGCAGCGCGGGTCGAGGGCTTCGGAACCTCTCGCCAGTCTCCATCCGGCGGGATGTGAAATGCATCGGTCCGGCTGCCTGACAGGCATGTGTCGGTCGCACGCGCACGAGACGCGGCGTCTGGGATCAGCTCCCTGAGCAGGATGCGGCGCTCGAGGAGCAGCCAGTCCGCGTAGGCGATCAGTAGGTCCTTGGTGACGGGCTCGGCGACGGCGGAAGGAGTACCGATGAGGGCCACGCTGCCGCCAATGAGCGGAAGGGTGGTGAGGCCGCGCAGGAAGCGGCGGCAAGATGCGGGGCCGCTCATATCGCCACCTCCCAAGGGCGGCAGCCCTGCTCGACCAGGCCATCGTGATCGGCGACGCCGCACTCTGCCTCGTCGTGCTCGCGCTCGTCGTCGCCCTCCGGCTCCTCGCCGGCATCGACCTCAAGATCGGCGTCGCCATCCAAGCTGTCGAGCAACGCCAAGTCCGCCTCGATGCGGTCGGCGATGGCCCGGCGCAGATCTCGGATCCTCTTACGATCTGCGGCGTCGGCTCCAACGGCAGCGCTGACGGGACCGCCAGGGGCGAACAGCCGGCCTGGGGGTGATAAGGGCCAGCGCTCGACCGAGGCAGGACGTAATAAGGGCGTGGTGGTATAGGCGTGCGAAGCCATCGCCGCTCTCCCGAATAGAGTGGTGGGGTTAGGGCCGGAGGGAAGGGCTCAATCTTCCGTCCGGCCCGCGCTTGTGGTACCACTACGTGCAGGGCACGTCAACTATGGTACCACATGCGCACCGGTAGGACCCGTGGGAAGCAGACCGGGATTCAGATCCAGGTGCGCGTTCAGCCCGAGCAGGTTGCATCCCTAGATGCTCTGATCACCGCTCAGCCTGATCCGAAGCCGAGCAGGCCGGATGTCATCCGCGAGGCTCTCAGCGAGCACCTGAAGGCGAAGGGCTATCTGAAGTGAAGAACGCTGCGATCTTCGCGCTGGCGGTGCTCGCCGTCTTCCTCGCCTATCGGCTGACCGAAGTCGAGAATCAGCGCTACGCGCTGACGTTGAGCATGTGCCCTGGAAGGAACGGCGCTCCCGTTCCTGATCTGGCATGCCTGCGGACGGTTCAAACGCGAACTTCGCGCGCTTGGCATCTCTGGTATGCGCTAGCGGACTGAAGCGTTCGGCGTCATCTTCATCGAGGAGAATGGCGAGGGGCCTAGCGTGCGGCTGAGGAAGGGCAAACTTACTTAAACGTGATTTTAAACTTACCAGACAGGTAGGCGATGAAGACGCCCGCCGCGATGGTAAGCAGGGAGCCCAGAACCCAAATCGCGCCCTGCACAAACTTGATCTTGCCGCGCACCTCGTCGATCTTTTTGCTCTGCGAGGACACATCGTCGACGAGCCGATCAACCTTAGCTCCGAGCTCGCCGATCCGCACGAGCACGAACCGGATGTCCGTCATCGGGTACAGCTCGACGGGCGGAGGATTGGCATTCTGGCCGCCAGTCGGCTGGCCGGATTCATGGTCCTGCGGCGGGCTCACGCCTGAGCCCTCGACTGCGCCCAGTCCCACATTTCCTTGTTGTGCCAGCCCCAATAGTTCTCCAGCGGCAACACGATGAGGCGGCCGACTTGGCCCTGATCGCCAATCGCCTTACCGACCTCCTTCGCGATGAGCCCAGGAACAGCCACGAGGTACTGACCCGGGGCAATCAAGAAATAATTCCCCGGGTATTGCTGCCTGATGGCGTGATCCAATGCCTCACTGCCGCTCGGGGCTATGACGGCGAAAACCTTCATGAATCTCCCTCGTTTGGGGAGCATCATATTGTGCGTCTCGGAGCTGAGACAATCGGCCAGCGCCGAGCGTGACACCCGCTCCCTATGCGGCGCTCGTAGGCTCGCAAGGATGATCCGCTCCTCCTCAGCCTTGGGATGGCTCACGCCGGGCTGCTTGTCATCGAGGTCTGCTTTGCGCGCTTCAGCTCACCGACCCGCGTCCGCGCCTCGGCCGCTGAAGGCCCCGCCGCACCATCGTCGCCTCACCTCCGTCCTCACGACCAGCGTTGCGGAGGACTGCAGGGATCTGATCTGTCAGCCACGGGCGGGCGCAACGCTTGGCCACACCTGTCAAGCTCACCCCGACAGCCACGCTACCGCCGATCCGTTACCCTGTAGCGCCGGCCCCGAACCGGCTGTCCGCGCTCGCCGATCCGCACCTGCCCCCGTTAGACCGGTGAGCGCGGATTGACGACCGCGACGCTCAAGCTAGGGTGCGCCAGGGATTCTACCCCGAATCCTCCAAACTACTCAGCCCGCCGGTTCGCGCCGCGCGGGCTTTTTCGTGCTGATTAGCCTGTGTGGGTTCGGGGCTAGCGAAGCCATGCAACGGTGGCGGTACGTCGTGTCACGGCGTGTCCCTGGCAGTTTCCACCGACCCGCCGCCATGGGTTCCTCCCATGTGACTTGCCCCGCGGCCACCCGGCTCGTGGGGCTTTTTGCGGACCGGTTTCATCTGCGTGAATTCGGACGTCGGCAGTGGCAGGCATCGTGCTCTCGTTGGTCAGCCCAACCTGACCGACATCAGCCTCCAGCGTAAATTGCCTACCTTGCTTGGGCGGAGCCGTCGCTTGCCATAGATCGATACGGATAGATCGGCTCAGCTCTGCAGAGACGGCTCCAAAACGTGCTCAGCTGCTTTTAAGCCGCAATCTCTTTCCTTTCAGGAGGCGCTTTGCAAATCCCTTTGCAGATCGCAAAGCGTGGATCACGTTGGTCGTCGTCGAATTGTATTTCAACTCGTCGAATGCTGAAACAATCAGCTTATTCAGGTAGCTGCGCTCGACTTTTTCGTAGCAGTACATGTACGAGATATTGGATTTCCTGCTAAAACCAGCTCGCCGAGCAACCTTGATGAACGGATTGTGGCTCCTGTACAGAAACCAGCTATTGAACGGTCCCGGCTCCCGGCTATCGATATCAAAGACCAGCATCCCTCCAGGCTTCAACGCAGCGTTCAGGCGCTCCATGGTGGCCTGTGGGTGTGGCACGTGCGCGAACGTGTTGAAAGCCGTAATCAGATCGTACGCGTTCGGCTCGAGTTCCTGCTCATCAAGCGCGATGAATTTTGCCGGAACGCCGTGTTGCTTCAATCGCCACTTGGAAAACTCCAGCAGGGGCTTTGAGACATCCGAGACGTCGACGTCCCATCCCAGCTTTGCAAACAACAAGCTTGCGGTCGCAACTCCAGCGCCGAAATCAAGGTGCCGGCCCGGCTTCGTATTCGCAAGCGACTGGGCCACTTGGACGGGAAGAGGAGGGCACGGAACGGTAAGGCCTTCGGCCTGCTTCGCGTGATACGTCAGAGTTCCGAAAACCCAAGGGTAGGCGGCATCGTAGAAATCCTGCAGTGAACGGTCCGACGTGCGATCCGATTTTTCCCATACCGCTTTCGTGAGTACATTGGAGTTTTTTGCTATATATCTTACTTCGTCTTCCGGAAGTGAGGAGTAATCAATCAGTTGTTGAGTAACAGCATCGATAGGCCTCAGGGAGCTGCCCGCCTGAAGGATCTTATACCATTCTAAGTTGATCTGATCGTGGTTCACGACAGGGCGCTCCGAAAATTTGAAACCTACCGAATTCTGCACGCTTGCGTTGTGCGCCTCGTGTATGGCTTTCGATCGGAGCCATAAGACATTGGACGTACGCGAGACGGTCAGGCGCGCGCTTGGCTGTCGGAAATATCCCTACAACCGAAGATTCGCGCTTTGCGACGCTACCCGCCTTGGACGGCTTGGCGTGCCGCCAGCAATCCTTGTCACGCCGTACTCGACGGCCAAGACGTTTGATGCATGGCGTCCGACGAGCGGGGGCAGCGGTGAGGTCCGGAATCTGAGGAGGAGCGCATGCCGCTGCGACGGACGCGCACGACTGATGCCGCGTCGTCACCGGGACCGGCATCGTGACGTCACCGCCGCGGTCGGCCCGCCGGCACGAATGGCGGAGCTTTCTTGGATGGAATGCTGCGGCGCTACCGGATCGACGTCGATCAGCGCGGGTGGGAGCCCCGATGGTTCTGCTGGGCGATGAGGCGGCGACCCAGCAGGAGAAGCGTTGCTCGGCGGCCGAGCTTCATCAGGGGGTAGAGGAACCGCGCGCGGGCCGGGCTCCGCAGCAACCGGGCAAGTCCACGGCCTATCCGCGTCTCGTCCTCGCTCAGTTGCGAGAGCAGGACCAGGGCGTCCGCGCCGAAGTAGAGGTGTTGGCCGTATCGAACGACCATGCCCTTATCCAGGTCGTACCCACGCTGCCGGATGTCCTCCACAAGGGACCCGCCCAACCGGGCATCGATCAGCGCCACCGGGCCAACCGACCGTCGCAGTGCCATCAGGCGCACGTAATTGGAGCAGAAGGGACATTCGCCGTCGTAGACGACCGAGAGGCGTGGATCCTGGGTCATGGCCGCAACTCGATCCTGTGCTCTGCCTCGGACATCACGCGCCGTACCGGGATGCCGTCTTGAACGCCGAGGCAGACTGACTCCCGTCGATAAACGTAGGCGACGATATCGCGCATTTTCAATCCGTCGAAACTAGCACCGTACTGAAGCGGTATGAAAAAGTGATGCGGGTAGAGCGCTGACGGAAAGGTCCCGAGTTTGTCGACGATCGAACTGACCAAAGCGTGATAGCCTCTGATGTATGCATCGACGGCCGTGCGATTGATTTCGTTCTTGGACAAGTCCTGGCCGCCGGCATCGCGTTCCGTCAGGGTGGGGACGTCGCACGCCACGGAGGCGACAACCTTGCGATAGACTTGCGTGCCGCCGTTGGGGTTATCGAGCGCGAACGCCGTGTCCGCATCCGGTGAGCCGTAGGCCATGTGCGCGAACGGGTAGGAGTAGAAGGTGAAGAAGGTGGTCGGGACGTAGTGCCGTCCGCCATCCTTATCGACCGCCTCGAAGTACATCTTATTGTTCGCGAGCGTATCGTACCAGCCGAGCCACGCCTGGCTCATGAACCGACTGTCCGTGAGGATGAAGAGCACCGATAGGATGCCGACGGACAGCGGGGGCCGCTTGTAGTGCCGGCTCACGACCACGGCCGCGATGGCGAGGTTCAGCATGATCCACGGCGCGAAGTTGGCCCCCAGTATCACCACGATCGACAGGTGCATCACGTCGAAGCCGAACAGCAGAAGCAGCAACCAGCGCCGCGGCATCAGAAGGCCGAACAAGGCCGCTCCCTGACCCAGGAGAATGAAGGTATTGGTCAAGGCGCTGGTGTGCTGGAGCAGCAGCTTGACGGCATCGACCGCCCAAGTCCAACCGGAAAAGAAGATGTGGTTGTTGTCGAGGGCGATAAGGAAAAGTTTGCCGGGGTCGTTGTGAAGGACCCAGGATGCAGGGCCGCCGTCCAGCGTCACCTTGGCCAGAAAGGAAGAATAGTAATTCCCCAGGTGGATGCTGATGGCTGCGGCAATGATGATCGGTGCGAACAGCGCGCCGGCCGTGGCCAGGTCCGACTTGACGGCTGTGCTCCAGCCGGACCGCTCGCCGAGCTGCGCGAACAGCCTGGCAACGAGCAGGCCGGCGAGGATGCAGAAGCTGACTTCCGCCAGGGGAACGACGTCGATGACGTGCCCGTGCCAGAGGCCGGTCACATGAACGACGTTGTACCTGCTCCAGACGAGATAGGACGAGCCCACGACCGCGAGTGCGGGCCACCGCAGGCAGAGGGCGCCTGAGACGACAGCCGCCACCCACAAACCCACCAGGCCAACGATAACGACCGTCGCCCTGATCCCGTGATAGACCATGGGGAACAGAGGGTAGTGCAGGAGGGCGTAGACGCCCGAGAGGACGCCGATCAGCTGAAGCAGGCGAACCGACGCGACATGGGCTTCGGCAGACTTCCACCGCGCCATGAATGCGACGATCAGCAGGGGAAATGCGATGCTGACGGTGTTGTTGAACTCATCGAGCGCGCGGACGGTCTTGAGCAGGATCAGGAGCGACGCGATCTGCGCCAGCACGATCAGATAAGGTCTGATCGCTTGCAGCGGCACGGGTCGAGGCAGGCGGATGGTGCCGAGACCGGATGCGGTGCTCGCCGCGAAGCTGTGAAATGCCTTGACCATGGGACTCCTCGCAAGCACGAGCAGGACCTGTGCAGCAGCATCGATTGATCCGTGCGGGCACCTGATCGATCCGAGCCTTCGCTCCAGGTATTGTCGGGTCTTCTGAATGGACTCAGCTGCGCGACGGGGATAATTTTGGCGCTAGCTGCGGGGGTGGCTGGGTCTGTTTTTCCTATGCTGAGCGAATTTTTGGTCGCATGCGGGTCTTGAGAAGGGATGTACTCAAAGCGGGTCGAACTACTACGCCTTTGGGCTAGCTCGGAGATATTGCGCCTCGTCTTTCTTCCTCAATCCGTCTGGCTCGCCTCGGCCATCGCCTTCCCGCGGTTGAGCTTCACGGTCCGGAACAGCTCGCCGCTGCTGCCCATCCGCACGCGGGCGTCGGGGCCGGCTTTGTCGACGTGCAGGGTGACGCTGCCGTTGTTCTCGATCTTCGGGCCGCCTATCACGCCAGAGCGTAGGGCGTTGGTCATCGCCGCGCTCGAGCCGAGCGTCATGGCCTTCCCGCGCTCATCGGCCTTAGCCTGCAGGCGCTTGTAAGTGCCGGCGAAGTCGGTGCCCTCGAAATTGCGCATCGCGCGCATCCGGGCCGAGAAGCCCTCGCCGTCAGCCTGCTCACCATTCGCGGCCGTCTGGCGATCGCCCGCTGCCCCGAGGAGGGCGAGGCCCTTCCGGCGGTGCGGACCCATCTGGTAGTCGACCTTGTCCCGCACGGTGCCCGGCGCTCCACCCGCTGCCGCATCCCGTTGCTGGAGGTGCCAGTCCGTGACGCCGCCCGCATTGATCGCGCCATAGATCTGGTGGATGCCCATGCCCGGCCGCACGCCGCGGTCCCGCAGGTAGCGCGTCACGGCCTTCATCTGCTCTCCCGCCGACATGTCGGCAGTGACCCCATACTGGCGGGCCTGCGGCTCGCCCCACTGGATCAGACCGCGGTGCGTGCCCCACTTCGTGGTCGGACCACGCTTCCACTTGTCGAAGGTGCCGGCCGTCTCGTAGCTGATCACGGTCGCGAGGTCCTCGGCGCTGACCCCAAGGTCCTTGGCCGATTGCTGGATGCCCTCAGCCAGACCCTCCGGGTAGTTCTGAGCCAGCGGGCCGCCTTCACCCCGCAGAGAGCGCCTGACCTGCTCGCCGGGGCCACCCGGGCGCAACTGCATCGGCGGGATCCGTGAGCCCGAGCCGCCACGCCCCTGCAGGTAGCGGCGCAGCGCGTGTCCGGCCTGCCAGGCGGGGCTGCGGCCGCGCATGTCGAGCTCGGCCTGGTCGCCGACCCGGGGCTGCAGCAGCGCGCGCATGTCGATGCCCCGCTCGTCCAGGAACTGCTGGAACTCACGGCCCATCTGCCCGGCCGGGCTGCGACCCTGACCGCCCCCACCCGGCGCGTAGATGCCGTCCTTGCGCCGGCCAAGCAGGCGACCGATGCCGACCATGGCGGCCCCTGGGCTGCCGTAGGAGGCCTTCTGGATCAGGCCGGCGGCCGGCACGCTTCCACTGTCGTCGAACGACTGCTTCTGGACGGTGGCCTCGCCCTCGCGCTTCTGCTGGCTCATGCCCTCGCGCAGGCGCTTCAGCTCGTCCGTGAGCCGGCCCATCTCGCGACGCATGTCCTCGGCCTGGCTGCGCTGCTTGTCCGTGGCGGTGCCGCCCGCGATCAGGGCATCGGCGTTCTGCACCCGCTTCTGGATCGCTTCCAGCCGCTCGCGGAGCGGCGCCGTGCTGGCGTCGAGGGCCGCCTCGCTCTGCTGCCGGCTGAAGTCCGAGGACCGCTGCTCGGAGGTGCGCCCCTTCAAGGCCTTCAAGCGGGCCTCGGCCGCCTCGAGGTCGCGCGCCACCTTCTCGGGGTCGTCGAGCAGCCCGGCGCCGATCTGAGCGCGGCCGATCACGTGCTGGCTGGCCTCCCGCGAGACGTCGAGGAGCTTGCGCAGGCGGTCGACCTGCTCGCTTGCGGCGATCTCGTCATCGCCCTCGCGTGGGGCGAGACGCCGGGCGAGCGAGCCCTCACCGCCGGTCACGGTGCGCAGGGCGTCCACGACCTTGCCCTCGTTCAGCGCGCGGATGGTGCGGGCCACGTCGCGGATGGCACTCGACAGGCCGCCGGCCAGCGCCGTCGAGCCGCGCAGGAAGTCGCCCGCGGTCTTGCCAGCCTCGGTCCAGTTGATGGCGTTGAGCTCGGTGCCGATGTCCTTCAGGCCCTGCCTCAGCGGCGCGGTGATGTCCTGGCGGGCGCCGCTGGCCACCTCGTTCAACCACGTCGTCATGGCCGAGGCGTAGGGCATCGCCTCGGTGGCGATCGCCGTGCCGAGCTTGGTCATCGTCGTGCGCAGGCTCGACATCGCCCTGTCGAAGTCCTCGGCGCTCTTCACCGCGGCAGGGTCGAGTGGCCCGAGTGCCTTGTCGATCTCGGCCCGGAGCTTCCTGATGGAGCCGAGGTGCTTGTCCCCCAGGCGCCCGAGATCGCCGTCGCCGAACAGCTTCTCGGCGAAGCGCTGGCGGTCGACCGAGTCCGGGATCTGCTCGAGGAACTCCTCGGCCATCCGCCGGGCTTCGTCGTTGTTCTTCGATCCCTTGAGCCTTAGGGCGAACTGCGCGACTACGGGGCTCTGGGACTGCAAGAAGCCCATCGTTTCCCCGACACCCTTCCGGATGTCGCGCATGTTGCCCGCGAAGGTCTTGGCAGCCGCCGCAGCAGCATCCCCGGAGATCCCGAATTTGCCCGCCAGCGCCTGAAAGGTCCGCAGCTCGCCAGCCGCCATGTTGGTCTCTCGACCGAGCTGAGCCAGCGCCGAGACCGATCCACCAAAGGAGCGTAGCGCCGAGCCGACACCGACCAGGGCTGCCGTCACGCCGAGGCTTGTGACGCCGATTGCTGCCAGAGCGGGATTCAGGACGGTGGTGGTGGTCTGCCCGGCGCTGCGGGCTGCACTCTCGATCCGGTTGAAGCCTTTGGTCAGGGGCTCGGCATGAGCTGCGCCGTCACGGCTCATGCCCTGGAGCTGCGCACGCAGGTTGCGCAGGGGGCCGCTGAACTTGTCGGTGACCTCGGCCACCATGCGCAGGGATTCGGCTTCGCTCATGGGGCTCTCCTGTCGGTCGGGGTGAGGCGGGGATCCGGCATCAGGCGGGTTTTGATCCGAGATGCCGAGCCGCGAGATCGACGACGGTCTTCTCGAGCTCGCTCAAGGCAGCCTCGAAGGCCTCCCGGACGATGATCTCAGTGTCTGCCACGCTGCGGGCCTCGAGGACCTGCGGAGCAATCAGGGTGGGAACGGCCGCAAGCCTACGCATGGTTCGCTGCACCACCGCGTTCAGCTCGGCGTCGCCGAGGTCCACATCCTGACCCTGCAGGGCTGCCGCTATCAGGTTCTCCATGATGATCCTCAGCCTTCCGTCTGGCGGCCTGCTTGGTTCGTGCGGCCTTGACCGTTCGCAGGTCGCGGCTTTCCGAGATCTCCGCCATCGCCTCATGCAGCCGGCCCTCGACCAGGCGTAGGACAAGGTCGCGCTGATCGGCCGGCACCTGACTGGCCACTCGACTGGGAATGGCGAGGAGCTGGGAGCGCAGGATGCCGAACTGACCAGTCACCTCGCGGACGACGTCATCGACCAGCACCAGCTCTCCGCACGCGAGGTCGTTCTTGATCTCGGTAGCGATCGCGAGTGCCCGGTCCTTGCGGGCGCGCTCCTGCACCGGGTCGAGCTCGCCCGCGGCACCGCCGAGGGCCGCGATGGCAGTCGTCATGAACCACGCTGGCCGGCCTCGGATTTCCCCGTCCGCACGCGCCCCGCTGAGCGCGTCAGCGACAGTGCGGCGGTCGCGCTGGAGCTCGGTGGCCAATCCGTTGATCGACCACAACGTCCGGGTCATCGACACAGGTTTTCGCTCTTGATTGTGGTGGTCTTAGAGGGTGCTGCACCTAGCGAGAGCATGCGCTCGTGCGGACCCTCGGCTCTCCGCCCCCTAAGGAAGGACCCAGAGAACGCGTCTGAACGGTCGTCCTGAGCGCCGTGCGAGGGCGAGTGTGCTAGACTGCTGTGACTGGCGGACCGGTGGGGGTTCCGATGGACATGAAGCAGTCGGTCGAGCTCACGATCTTCGTTCTCATGATCGTCGCGGTAGTCTGGAGCCTGAGGCCACGCAGAACACGGGCGCGGGCCACAAACGACGGCTCCTCGTACAGCTACGTCAGTGCCGACACGTCCGGCAGCTCCAGCAACCACGGGTGCTCTCATCCCAGCAGCGACAGCGGTAGCTGCAGCGACGGTGGCGGCGGGGGAGATGGCGGTGGCGGGGGTGGCGGCGACTGACACGGTCATCGGCCTCGACGCCAAGCTGATCCCCTCTCCGTCGACTCCTCGGCCGTCTCGTGCAGCGTGCCGGGGACGATGGTCCGCTCGGTGCTATTGCCAATGCCGCCAGCATCCCCAGGGTCGACCGGAGGCGGCGTCTCGGGCTCGGGTGCCTGCGTCGGTGTGGTCTTCGTGCTCATCAGCGTGACGCCCTCTCGAGGAGTGGGACCGCAGCACCATGGCGCGCTGCGATCCCGATCGTCTCCCGCAGAGGATCAGTCCCGGGACCAGTCTTGCCGGCCTTGGCATCCGTGAGGACAGGCCGGCTTGTCGATGTTGGGCTGACTGGATCGCCCTCAACGGCGCGGGCAGGAGGCCCGTGAGGGCTGGACCCGCGCAATTCCATGATCCTCAGGCCACCCGCTGCCAGCGCGTGCCGTCCGCGGCGTAGCGCTCGGCGCCGACCGTAAAGGCCGAGCCGGGTGTGACGAGGTCGCTCCGAGTCCGCTCGACGGCGGTACCGGTGACGGGGCGCTCGGCCCCCGCTCGCTCGAGCGCCTGCGCCTTCACCCAGTCGTTCACCCGCTGCGCCTCGGTCTTCGCCCCAGCACCGGGCTCCGGCTTGCGGAGGAGCTTGCGCGCCCAGGCGGCAGCGCCTTCCTCGATATCCTGTCTGTTGACGGTCATGCTGGTCTCCTCACCAGATCGGGGCGGCGTCGCGTCCGAGGCCGGGCAGGCGCACACGGGTCGAGAGCGGGGTGTGGGGCTCGCTGGGGGTGCCGGGCACGTAGACCTTGCGCTCGACCCGCTTGGCGGCGCGGTGCCGGAGATCGTCGCCGCTCATCCCGCCGGCGCGCGAGCCATCCCGGGTGTCGACCCAGACCAGCTCGGAGATTGTCTCGTAGCAGGTCGCCGTGCCCGGCTTGCCGTTGAAGGCCTCGCCCGGCGGCACAAGCTCGGCGTCATCCGGCAGGTTGCGGTTGGCCTGCTCAATCAGCAGCTCGCGCTCCCGGATCTGGCCGAGCAGCACCGCGAGCTTACCGGCCGCCACGACGTAGTCGTCCGCGAGCTTGGCCACCTCGCCGCTCGCCTTCACGGCCTGCTTGCGCAACGCCTTCCGCCGGGCCTGCTCGGCCTCGTGCTCGGCGCGGGCCCTCGCCTCGGCGGTGACGGCGGCGGCGTGCTGCTGCTCGGCCTGGTCGATCCGGATCTTGGCGAGAGCGATGTGGTGATCGAGGCTGGCCACATCCTCGGCGGCGCCGTTCAGCAGGGCCTCGGGGCGAGCAGCCTCCAGGACCTCGCGCTCCGCCAGCGCGGCCTCGCGCTCGGCAGCGATGTCGGCGGAGGTGCGGGACGGCAGGGAGGCAGCATTCGCCGCGATGAGGTCGGGCCTCGGCGCGCTCAAGATGACGCGGGGCGCCACGAAGTCCCGGGGGCGGATGGAGACGGTGCGGACGGGAGTGTTCATGCGGCGTCTCCGATCAGGCGGCCGAGCGCAGGGCAGCAGCCGGCGGATGACGGTCGGGACCGTCGTTGCCGATCGGCGGCAGCGGCACGCCGTCAGCCGCGAGCTGGGCGCGCAGGGCGCGGCGCAGGTACTCGCTGGTCGAGGTCCGACTGCGCCGAGCCGCCTGCATCACGGCGCCGGAGACACCATGCTCCGCGCGGAAGCGGACCATCTCGGGGAAGGTCATGGAACGAGCGACGGTCTGCACAGCACGGCTCCTCAGGGCAGATGTTCAAGCTGCCCTGAGCGTGCCCGAAATGGGATGCGGTGGGATACGTCACGATTTCCGCGACGTTCGCCTGCCCGCCCCGTGCTCCGATGCCGATGAGCACCACCCGGAGTTGTGCGGACTAACCTTAGCGCAACCGGAATCGATGAAATCCACTTAATGTTCGTTAACTACGCCGTACAGCCAAGTCGAACCTGCAATCGGCGACTGCATTGTACAGATATCGAGTTATTATCTGATTCGTGCGACGAAGGAAGAACAATGTCTCATTCTATTCTAATGCGCGATATTAGCCATTTCGGCGGGCGGAGTCCGAAGGTGCTCGCCTACGCATTTCAGAACCACGAGGATGCAAGCGGGATCGTCTCCCGGTTGGCCTGGTCCTATCCCGAGCACGGCTTCAACCCGGAGTCGAAGGTCTACTGGTTCGCCGACGACAAGGGCCTGCATGAGATCTGGGTCGAGCCTCAGTTCTGAGTTGCCGGTCGTGCCGGCCTGGGTCACCGGGCGCCGCAAGGTCGAGCGAGAAGATCCCCCACTCCCTCTTTGACGAAGTAGCTCGCGACGCGCTCGCTGCCCCGATCGCCGGCCAGGTAGGCCCGCAAGGCTCCCTCATCACCGTTCAGGAACATCGCGAGCGCGACCTTGGACACGAGCCAGGGTCCGTTCGCGACGTGCCGGCCGATGTCGTGATCCCGGCACCACATCCGGATCGTGCGCTCGGTACGGTTCGCGCGCTCAGCCGCCTCGGCGGTGGTCAGGCCTTCGCGGCGGTCGAAGGGGATCAGGCAGCGGGGCTGCTGTTCGCAGGTGAGCTGCGCCACGGTGGCGCCCTCCAGGATCTGGCGCTCGTGGTAGCTCATTCCGCAGCCTCCAGGCTGAAGTCGGTGTTTGCAGGATTCGTGTCGGGTCGATCAGCGGTCCAGTGCGGCTGCGCGGCAGCTTGCGATCCGGCGGCCGGCGGCGCGGCAGTCTCTTGAAGCTGGAAACCACCCAACTCCCCGAGGCGGCTCTCCAGCCAAACGCGGATATCGGGAACGACGGCAGGGTCGTACCGACCCGAGCGCCACTTCTGGCGGGCTCCCGGCCGCTGGTACCGGAATTCCACAGCGTGACAGATCCCTTTATAAGACTGCTCTCTATAGGGATCGGTCACAGTGTGAGCCCCGTGGCGCTTGAGCCATTGGCGGGCGGCGTCAGCGGTCGGCCAGATCTCAGGCCAAACAGCGGCCATGTCGGCACCGCTCTCCAGCACCACACCGTCGATCCACATCTCGACCTCCTCGCTGGGTGCTTCCCAGGTCACCACCTCGTCGACCGTCATGGGCAGGGCGACGTTCGCCAGGATGTCGATGTCGAGCGGGGTGGCGGCCGTCCGGTTCACGCCGCGGGCTCGGCCGATGGCCTGGATCAGCTCGCCCTCGCAGACCTGCCAGCGGCAGGCGTCGGCCACGGGATCCGGATGCACGTCGCACTCGACGCCGGCGGGGCTGCCGCTGCGCGTCCGCAGACCCCGGACCGCTTTGCCGTACCAGCCTTCGACCAGGGCGGGCTGTCGACCGGTCAGGGCGCCTGCTAGGGCCTCGACGGCGCTGGGTGACGGCAGGGTCCGGCCGATCACCATCAGCCCGCGCACGTCCCGGTAGCGGTCGAGCCCCGCGAGGTTGTTGAAGTGCTCGACCGCGATGCTGTCTGGCAGGCGACTGCCCCGCAGCCATTCGGCCGTGGCCTTCTGCGCGACGACGAGGAGCGGCGCCCGTCCGAGCTCGATGAACCGGCGCAGGATCTCGCGGTGGATCGCCTTCAGGTTCCGGCGAGCGCCGCCCTCCTCGTCGAGCGCAAGCTTGCCGGCCGCCACGGGCGCGTCGAGCACCTGCCGCACCCGGACGTGAGGCATCGCCGCCTCGACCGCGGCGGCCGCCTCCACCTGCGGGAAGAACGGCTGCAGGATCTCGGGCGACGGCAGCGTGGCATCGAGGATCAGCGTCGGGACGCGCCACTGCTTGGCCACCGCCTTGATGCTGCGGGCCTTCGCGACGCGCACCCGGCCCTCGCCGTCGTCGCGCTCCTCCAGGTAGAGCCGACCCGAGGTCTCGATCGCCTCGTCGTACAAGAGCCCCCGCGCGGCTTCCCAGAGAGCGACGAAGCCCCGGACGTGCCGAGCTCCCGCAGCGGCCTTCGCGGCCTGCTGGCGCGCGGCCTTGGGCATCCCCGGCCAGAGCGGCACCTTCTCCTTCAGGCGCCACTCGGCTGCGATGGCGAGCGTGCAGCCTTCGACCGTCAGCCCACCCTCGACGAGGATCTGGCGGTGGACGCCGCCGAGCTCGCCCTGCCGCCGCAGCGCCTGCCCGAGCCGGGCGCGATAGCTCTCGACGTCGTTCAGGAGAGTGTCCTCCCGGGCGGTGCCGAGCGGCAGGTGCGCCTCAATCTCGTCGAGCGTCAGGCCGCGCTTTGGGATCCGGATGCCGGACTGCCAGAAGCCCTCGTCGATCACGACGAGCTCGACCTCGCCAAGGGCACCTTGCGCCTGCCAGATCACCTGATGGGCAGCGATCCAAACGTCGGGTGTCGCAGCCTTCTGGCGCTGGTAGCTGCAGCTCAGGAAGTGCGGGCAGAGGGCTTCGGTGCCGTCCACCAGCTTCGCCTTGCAGCACGAGGTTGCCACCGTGGCGCCGAAGCTCAGGGCGAGCTCGACCGCCTCGAGATCGTCGCACATCGTCTGGCCCGGCCGGTCCGGATCCGGTGCCTGGCGGCCGCGAAACACCTGCGCCGTGATGCCGTGTTCGGCGAACAACTCCACGATCTCGTCGCCGAGGCGGTGGGTCGGCACGGCGTAGAGGGTGGTCCTCGGGGCGTCGAGCGTCCCGCGCCGGTCGAGCAGGTGGCGCGCGAGGGCCCGGGCCGTGATGCGGGTCTTGCCGACGCCGGTCGAGACCGCCAGCGCGTGCACCGGCGGCTCATCCTTCTCGGTGCCAGCGAGACGGTGGACCGTCGCGGCCTCGAGGAAGCGCACGACGGCCGCCTCGACCCCCTCGCGAGCCTCCTCTACCGGCTTCGCCGCATCCGGATAGTAGGGCTTGGCAGCGGCCTGCCGGATCTCCTCGGCTTCCGCCTCGTGCTTGCCCCACGAGCGGGAGGCTTCCTTCCGAATGCGATTGTAGGGTCGCAAAAACTTGCCAGCGCACCCGTCCGGGAACCGCTCGGCGAGTTCCACGAAATCGGTCAGCGTCAAACCGTCCTTGAAGGCGGCGCGCGCGGCCGAGTGGAAGACTGCGCCCCGCTTCAGGTTGTCCGTTTGCGCTAGGATCTCCTCGGCGCGACGGCTGGTCTTCCCACTCGCGTCTGAGGGTCGTGGACCTGCCTGGGTCGCCTGCGGCTTCTCCTCGGCCGGAAAAGCTGCCCGCAGCTCGTCGGCCGACCAGGCCTTGCCGCTGTGCTCGAGGATCCGCGTCGGGGTCGGAACACGCCCGCGGGCAACCTTTGCTTTGCCCGGGAAGTTCGGGGTGCCGGCGATCCGGAAGGGCTGGGTGATCGTGCCTGTTCCGGAGTCGCCGCCAACCTTCGCGCGGATCGCCGCGCCGAGCGGCTTGGCCTGTTCCGGCGTGAGAGCACGATCGAGAAAGAGCCACTGATGCGTGTTGCCCGGCGAGCTCTCGACCACCAGCGAGGCGGTGATGGCCCGGCGCGCGCCCTTGCCCTTGTCGGCGTCGTCGTCGACTACGAAGGCGAAGACGCCGCGGGTGTCAGCAGCCCTGCCGCGAGCCCTGGCGGTGTCGGAGACCGTCCTCGTTTCGATGTAGCAGTTTGCCCCCGACCCGGCGGACCGCAGGGCCTGCGCCGTCATCCGCTCGACGTCGCCGATGTCGAACTGGAACGAAAGAGTACCCTCGACATCGGGGCGGATCTCCACGAGCTGCAGCACGCCAGGGCGCACGGCTCCCTGAAGAGCACTCGCGGCGGCGCCGTGAATGACCTCCAGGAAGCTACGCACGGCGGTCGGATCCGCCACGATGGGTGAGGCGTCGCTCACCCGACGTCGGGCCCTGACAGCGGAGTGCACGCGCCCTGGAACGAGGCGCCGAGGTCGCCGGCGATGCGCTGCGCCTCGGTCACCGCGTCGTCGAAGCCGAAGGCGTTGCCGACGGTCGCGGCGCTGTCGCCGCTCTCGCTCAGGTGGACGACGTCCCACGAGCCGCCGTCTCGCTCGCTCGCGTCGAGGTAGATCGTCCCGCCACGCCCGCGGCTCTGCGGGCCAGCTCCAGTGTCGAGCGCCACACCCTGGAAGCGGAGTGGAATGCCGAACCGCGCCGCGTAGGCTCGACCATCTGCGAGGGCATGGCGCCAATCGGGCGAGCTCTCCAGGATGCGGTAGCCCTGATCCGTGCGGACCCAGGCGACCATCATGTCGCCGAGCGGCGCGACGACGACCTCGAGGCCGGGGGGCGTCGTGGGTCCGACGCGCGGAGTGTTGGGGAAGGCGACGATGCTCATGCCGCGCCTCCCCGCAGGAAGGTCCGCGCGGCAGACCGGCTGGCGACGATGCCGAGGACTAGGCCCTGCTGGTCGAGGACGGCCACCAGCGCGCTTGTCAGGCCCGGGCGCGCTGCCCTATCCTTCCCCTCGGTTCCTTCCCAGGACCTTCTCTGATCAGCGCCGTTGCGGGCCTTCACCCCCGCAACGGCGCTTTCGTTTGCCGGCCGTCGCTTCCTCAGTTTGGGGGGCGGCGCCGAAAGCCCTTGCGGATCAATGGGGGGGCAATCCCCCAAACCCGATGCTAAGCGTTTGGTTGGCCCTGAGTTTCGGCGCTTCCCTTGGGAGCGCCAGCAGGCCCAATTCCCCCGTCATTTCGCACTCGCACAGGCCTGCCGGTGATCAGCCATCCCGGGTTCGCGTCGGCTGCTCCGCCTCGAGCCCGGAACTCGGCTCAGGCCAGCGGGTTAAGCTCGGCCGGGACGGGCAAGCCCCGGCGGAGACGCGCGGGGATCCGCGCGGCCCGGTGACGTCCGTTCGAGGCAATGAGCGATGATGCGCCCCCGCTGCGTCGGCCTGGCCTGGTATCGCGCCGAGCACTACGAAGACCTTCGCGCGCTCCTGGCGGACGGAGAGCGCCTGCCGACGCGCTACGACGCGTGGCTGGTCTCGGCCGTGCAGGTCGAGGGCGAGGTCAGGCGGAGCGGCGTCGAGGTGGTACGCGTCCTGATCGAACCCGGGCCGTTCGCGGCATGGTGCCGACGGCACGGTCTCGCTCTGGATGGGGCGGCCAGGGCGCGGTTCGCCAGCGAGGCCGCCCAGGCGTCCACGGGCGTGCCGGCCGGCGACGGCTGAGATCGGTCTCATCCCCGCGCGCAGCGGGCCTCCGGGGGGCCCGGGCCGCGGTCAGGCCGGCTGCGCCGGGCCGGGCTGCCCAGGCGTGCCGCAGGCGTAGCAGAAGCGCTCGAAGGTGCTCTTGCGGTGGTCGCAGGCGGGGCACCGTTCGAAGACCCCGATACCGCAATGCGGGCAGAAATTCGCGGCCGGGTTGCCGAGGTCGATGGGGCGCTCGCAGCCGGGGCAGACCTTCTTGGCCAGGCGTTGGAGGGCCTGGTCCGCCGCGATCTCGGTCCGGCGCTCCTCGTTCGATCGAAGCTCCGCGGCGCGCTGGCGCTCATGGTAGGCGTGGAGCGCATTGATGGCGGTTCGGCCGACGATCAGTGTCGCCACGACACCGACGCCGTATTGGACGTAACCGCCGTAGCTCGGCAGGTAGGGCACCAGCTCGACGAAGAACGCGAAGGCCGCCGCGAGGGCGAAGCCCCACACGAAGGGCCAGTTCCGGGTATGGCGGCGCTTCAGCAGCAACCAGCCCGCGAGGGCGAGGAGCGGCAGGGTCAGCGCGAGGCGGTAGGCGAAGACCCGCAGCTCCTGCCCGCGCTCGGCCGCCTCGAGGCGAGCCTGCGCGGCGTTCCGCAGGTCCGTATCGAGGCCGAGCTGGACCGCCTCTCGCTCGGACAGGTCGAGCCTCGATCGATCGAGGGCTTCCAGCCGCTCCTCGACCGCGCGCTCCGCCGCCTTCAGCGCGTCGAGCCGCTCCGTCCGGGCGACGAGGCCGGGGTCCTGATCGACGCGCTGCGTGGCGTCGCGCGTCTTCAGCCAGTTGGCGAAGGTCTCGCGCGCCGCCTCAGAGGCCGCGCGCGCGGCGTCCAGCGCGAGTTGCGCCTGCTCGGACTGCCGCCGGTTATCGTCCTGCTCCCGGCGAATCTGCTTGAGCGCCTCCGCCGAGGCCCTGGCCTGATCGCCCTCGAGGAACTGCTCCAGCGTGAACCGGTGCTCGACCTGCGGCAGGTCGCCGACGATGAGCGAGCCGAGCCCGATCAGGAACCCCGCGAAGGCGAGGGCCACGAGCCAGAGGACGAGGTTGAACCAACGCTCGGAGAGCCGCTTGCCGGATCGCACCGTCACGTTCCCCCGCACCGGACCGTTCGCGCCGAGGCTCGGGCGCTCCCACGGCCTGCTGCACAGCCTTGTGCCGGAAAATCACGGAACCGCCTACGGGCGCGTCGGGCCGCCGCACGCCGCCGGCGGATGCCGTCAGCCTTCCCGGCCCGCACCGAGCCCGAGGTCCCGGATGAGGGAACCGATGGGATCGTCTCCCGGGAGTTCCCCTGTTCGGGTGTCGGGCGCGGCGGGCTGAGCGGTGGCGGCATCACCCGGCGTCCGGACGGGGCGTGGCTCGGCCTGCCGCAGGGCGGCCTGCGCCGGGACATGGCGGCGGGCCCGCTCCGCCCTCGGCCGCCGATCCTGGCTGCTCGCGTCCGGGAGCGTCGGAAGCGCCAGCATGTCGGCGGTGATCAGGGTGAACGCGGCCGGGCGCGGGGCGGGCGCCGGGCTCTGCGAACTGGCCCTCGAGGCATCCGGCGGGTCGACCCAGGCGGAGGCCTGGGCCGGCTCGGCCACGAGGACGGTCACGGAGCGGGCCCGCGGCTTCTCTGCCACGAGATCGCGCGGATGCAAGATGTGGGCGGCAGCAACCAGGCCGAGAGCAGCCACGGCAGTCGTCGCGAGGGTCGAGCCGAAGTGTTCCATGAGCCGATAACGTACGGCCAAGGTAACGGTTCCGCTTGTGGACAGTGCTGCGCCGCGTCGGCGGGAACGAGGATTGTGGGGACCGGGCCGCTTCGCCCGATCAACCCTGCGTCGGACCGAGCAATGCGCAGAGGCCGGCTTCGTTCGCGCACAACGGCGCCGATGGCGGGCCCTTCACCGATGTTCCTGCTGCCGCGACGCTCGCGACAGGGACAGCAGGGACTGGTCGCCCGCTTCCTGGGACGCCCGCCGCTGCCGCGCACGGATCTGCCCGAGATAGATGCCGCACAGGCCCGCGGCCAAGCTGCCCCCGAGCGGCGCGCAGAGGAGTTGCATGATCAGACCAGCATCACGGCACGCGAACAGTGTAGAGACGACTCCGATGAAACCGGCCGCGCAAATTGCGAACATTCAAAGTTATCCGATGAAGAATACGGCTTAGTACTGCCACGCTCCGGCATTCGGAAACATGCAGCAAAGATCATTGTTTCGGTCAATGTCGTGAGAGCACGTAGGGCCGCTGTGGGCGAGCGACAACCCTCGATTGTATGTGCCCATTGCTCCTGCCTTTTGGTGGGGATGGGCAGGGCATGGCGGGGAAGCGCTCGGTGGACGGCAGCCGGGCAGACGCCATCCGGCGTTTCGCCAATGGGTCTTGGCCGGCAGCCTGCGCACCCCTACCGATCGACGGGTGTGCCGGTCCCGAGGGCGGGGACCGGTCCGTAGCGCCGATCCTCGCCGCGCACGGTCGCGCCGGGGGCCGGGAGGGCCACGGGCCCCGCAGGCGTCGCAACCGTGATCCGCCGCAGGTGCGGATGGCGCGACAGGGCCGCCATGTCGTTCACGCTGGCGAAGGCCACGTCCGCCTCCGCGAGGCGGGCGAGGGCTTGCCTCGCGTCGAGGGCCGCGAAGGCGCGGGCCACCAGGGCGTCGGTCTCGGGCCTGTTGCGGGTGCGGGCGAGGTTCGTGGCGAAGCGCGGGTCCCGGCCGGCTTCCGCGTCGCCGAGGAATACCCGGCAGAACGTCTCCCACTCGCGGTCGCTCTGGATGGAGATCAGGACCGGCTTGGCGTCGCGCGTGGAGAACACGCCGTAGGGCGCGATGGAGGGGTGCGCCAGGCCGAGGCGTCCCGGCGGGCGGGCGCCCTCCTGGTGCAGAAGCGGCACGCTCAGCCAATCGGCCATCACGTCGAACATCGACACCCGGATGTCCGCGCCGCGGCCGGTGACGCCGCGGGCGATCAGCGCTTCCAGGATCGCCGCGTGCGCGGTCGCGCCCGTGGCGATGTCGACGATCGAGATTCCGACGCGGGCCGGCGCCTCGGGTCCGCCAGTGATCGAGGACAGGCCGGATTCCGCCTGGATCAGCAGGTCGTAGGCCTTGCGGGCGGCGAGCGGCCCGGCATCGCCGTAGCCGCTGATCGCGCAGGCGATCAGGCGCGGGTGGTCCCGGCACAGGTCCGCCGCGGCGAAGCCGAGGCGGTCGAGCGCTCCGGGGCGCAGGTTCTGGATCAGCACGTCGGCCCCGGCGATCAGCGCCCGCAGCCCTGCGCGCCCCTCGGCGGCGGCGAGATCGAGGACGACCGATTCCTTGCCGCGGTTCAGCCAGACGAAGTAGCTGCTCTGGCCGCCGGGCGCGACGTCGTCGTAGCCCCGGGCGAAGTCGCCCTCGGGCCGCTCGACCTTGATGACGCGGGCGCCCGCATCCGCGAGCCGCGACGAGCAGAAGGGCGCCGCCACGGCCTGCTCGACGGAGACGACGGTGAGACCGTCGAGGGGAAGCCGGCCGGTCATCGGAACGTCTCCTCAGAAGGACCTGGGCAGGCCGAGGACGTGCTCGGCGACGTAGGACAGGATCAGGTTCGTGGAGATCGGCGCGACCTGATACAGCCGCGTCTCCCGGAACTTGCGCTCGACGTCGTACTCGGCCGCGAAGCCGAAGCCGCCGTGGAACTGGATGCAGGCGTTGGCAGCCTCCCAGCTCGCCTTGGCGGCCAGGTACTTCGCCATGTTGGCCTGCGCCCCGCAGGGCTCGCCCGCGTCGTAAAGGCGGCAGGCCTCGTAGCGCATCAGGTTCGCCGCCTCGACCTCGATGAAGCTCTCGGCGATGGGGAACTGGACGCCCTGGTTCTGGCCGATGGGCCGCCCGAACACCGTGCGCTCCCGCGCATAGGCCGTCACCTTGTCGACGAACCAGTAGCCGTCGCCGATGCACTCGGCGGCGATCAGGACGCGCTCCGCGTTGAGCCCGGTGAGAATGTAGCGGAAGCCCTGGCCCTCCTCGCCGATCAGGTTCTCGGCCGGGATTTCGAGATCGTCGAAGAACAGCTCGTTGGTCTCGTGGTTGACCATGTTGAGGATCGGGCGGACGCTCATGCCCTTCGCCTTCGCCGCGTGCAGGTCCACGAGGAAGATCGAAAGGCCTTCGGACTTCTTCGCCACCTGATCGAGCGGCGTGGTGCGGGCGAGGAGGATCATCAGGTCGGAGTGCTGGATGCGCGAGATCCAGACCTTCTGGCCGTTGATGACCCAGCGGTCGCCCTTGCGCACCGCCGTGGTCTTGATCCTCGTGGTGTCGGTGCCGGCAGTCGGCTCGGTCACGCCCATCGATTGCAGGCGGAGCTCCCCGGCCGCGATTCTCGGCAGGTAGTGGCGGCGCTGCGCCTCGGAGCCGTGCCGTACCAGCGTGTTCATGTTGTACATCTGCCCGTGGCAGGCGCCGGAGTTGCCGCCCGAGCGGTTGATCTCCTCCATGATGACGGACGCCTCCGTGAGGCCGAGGCCCGAGCCGCCGTACTGTTCGGGGATGAGGGCCGCCATCCAGCCGGCCCGGGTCAGTGCCTCGACGAACGCCTCCGGGTAGCCGCGGGCCTCGTCGATCCCCCGGTGGTAGGTGGGCGGGAACTCCGCGCAGAGCGCGCGCACCGCGTCGCGGATGTCCTGGTGCTGGCCGTGGTCGATCGTGCGCACCGCCGTCCCCTCGCGTCCCGGAGCCGGTCGCCGTGCCGGCTCGCCCGGTTGAGCGTCGCAGCTCCCGGCCGTGCGGTCGAGAGGGTCGGCCCTTTTCGGTGCCGGCCGCCCATGCTAGAACGAAGAGCGAACACAAGCAGCGTTCGCGGCAGCCGCAGAGGAGCGCGCCATGACCCGCCATCGCCCCCCTGCGACGGACGAGGGTGGGCGCGCGGGCCGCACGCTGTTCTTCTTCGAGAAGCCTTCGGCGATGCGCCAGCTGCAGCGCTTCTTCCGCTCGCCCGGCACCGTCTGCGTCGCGGCGGAGGGGCACCTCCTCGCCGCCGCGGAGCCGGGCAGCATCCGGCCCGAATGGAAGCCCTGGCGCTTCGAGGCGCTGCCCATCGTGCTCGACACCATCCCGACCGGTTGCGGCCAGAACCGGTCCGGCCAGTCGCATGCGCCGAAGATCGCCGCGATCCGGCAGGCGCTCGACGGCGTCGAGCGGGTCATCATCGCGACGGATCCCGGACGCGAGGGCTCGATGATCGCCTGGGAGGTGCTGGAGCACCTCGGCTGGCGCGGGCGCGTCGACCGGCTGAAGCTCGGCGCCCTCGACGACGTTTCGATCCGCCGCGCCTTCGCGGCGCTGGCGCAGGAGCCCGATTCCGGCGAGCGCGACTTCGCCGCCTACCTCGAGGCTCTGTGTCGCCAGTACGAGGACTATCACCTCGGCCTCAACGGCACGCGCGCGATCTCCCTGCGGCTGCGCCCAGCCGCTTTCCGCGAGCCCTGGCGCTTCGGCGGCGTGCAGACACCGACGCTGGCGATCCTGGCCGACCTTGAGGCGCGCATCCGGGCCTTCGTGCCGCAGGACTTCTTCAAGGTCGCGCTGCACCTGCGCACGGAAGCCGACGCCGCCCTGACCCTGTGGCACGCCCCAAAGGAGCGCATCCTCGACCCCGACGGCGCCGAGACGATCCGGGCCGCCGCGGCGGCCTGGGCGGGGCCCCTCGCGGTCGAGCAGCGGGATGTGCGGCGGGCACCCCCGCGGCTGTTCTCGAAGGACACCCTGGCGCGGCGCTGCGCCAAGCGGTTCGGCTGGGACCCGCAGCATACGGCGGGCCTCGCGCAGGAGCTCTACGACCAGGGGTACCTGAGCTATCCGCGCACCGAGTCGGAATACCTGCCGGAGGGTCAGGCCGGCGACGCGTCCGCGGTGATGGCGGCCGTGCTCGGCGCGCTCGCCGAATTGCGCGCCCTCGTCCCGGCTGAGGGCAAGCCCGTGATCCGGCGCGGCTCGCGGGGGCACTACGTCAAGGATCCGGGCGAGCACCACGCCATCGTGCCCCTGCGCAAGGCGCCTGAGCGCGGCCGTCTGACGGCCGACCAGTTCCGGCTGTGGGAGCTCGTCGCCAAGGCCTACCTCGCCGCGCACCTGCCGGACGGCGTCGATGCGCGCACCGCCGTCACGGCCGAGGTCGCGACGCCGCTCGGGCCGAGGCGGTTCGCGGTGAGCGGCAGCGTCGTGCGCGAGCCGGGCTGGCGCGCCATCTACGGCAGCGAGGCCGAGACCGAGGCGGACGTGGTGCCGGGCAAGGCCGCGCGCGAGGCGGAGGCGACGGCCGGGCGCCTGCCGCCCGTGCGCGACGGCGCGCCCGCGAGGGCCGAGGCCGCCGAAATCGCCACCGCGGTCACCGAGCCGCCCCGCCGCATCACCCGCGGCGAGCTGCCGGTGGTGATGGGCCGCCTCGTCGACCAAGTCGAGGACCCGGCGATGAAGCGGGCGCTGGAGAACCCGGCGAACCCGAATGAGCCCAAGGGCCTCGGCACCGCCGCAACCCGCGACACGATCCTGCCCAAGCTCCTGAAGAGCCGCTACGTCACGCTCGCCACCGGCAAGGACCCCGCCATCGCGGCGACGGAGGTGGGGCTCGCCTTCATCGCGGCCGTCCGGCGCGTCTTTCCGGCCTACGGCGACCCGGTGGGGCGGGCCGTGTTCGAGGCGGAACTCGCCGAGGTCGGCCGCTCCGCGACCCGCGCCGAGGCGCTCAGCCGGGCGCAGGCGTTCCGGCAGCGCACCCGCGCGCGGCTCGAGGAGCTGATCGCGACGATCTCGGGTGCCGAGGCCGTCAGCCTCGACCCGAGCCTGATCCCGCCGGCGCAGGGCGACAACCGGCCGCCGACGCCCGCGATGGTGGCGTTCGCGGTGGCGCTCGCCGAGCGCAAGGGTGTGCGGCTGCCCCGGGGCTGCAAGAGCAGCATCAGCGTCTGCCGCGCCTTCCTGGATGCCGAGGCGGGGCCGCGCGCGCCGCAGCCGGCCGGCGCGGCGGACCCCGGGGCCGGGCGGCCCCCGAGCGCGGCGATGCTGCGCTACGCCCGGAGCCTCGCCGAGCAGAAGGGCGTGGCCTGCCCGCCCGATCTGGAGACGAGCTTCGACGCCTGCCGCCGCTTCCTCGACGCGCACGCCGCAGCCGAGCGGCCGCGGGCCGCCGAGGGGACCCGCACGGCCCGGCAAAGTCGCGCCCCGGCCCCCGCGGGCGAGCGCAAGGGCCGGACGGCTCAGCAGCGACGGTCGCCGCCCAGGCGCCGGCAGGCCTGACGGCGCGACCCCGGCAAGTGAGCCGAAGGCGGCCTGCGGCCTCGGTCACCCGGGGCGGATGGCGCGCGCAGCCGCCTCGGCTCCGGCGGCGAGGTCCGCCAGGATCGCTCCGGCCTCACGGGTGACCGCGGGACCTGCCGCCGCCGGGCTGCCGGCGTCGAACGGCGGCTGCGGGGCGTATTCGGCGACGAGCTGGCTCGCCCGGGCGTATTCCGCGCCGCGCAGGCGCGCCGACAGGGCGAGGGCGAAATCGAGGCCGGCCGAGATCCCCGCCGCCGTCACCCGGTCGCGGTCGAACACCACGCGCGCATCCACCGGAACGGCCCCGAGGAGGGGCAGGACGCGGTCACGCACGCACCAGTGGGAGGTCGCGCGGTAGCCCTCCAGCAGGCCGGCCGCTCCGAGGATCAGCGAGCCCGTGCACACGCTGGTGATCCAGCGGGCCCGGGACGCCCGGTCCCGCAGGAAGGCCAGCGTCGCGGCGTGGCGCATCTGCGCCGGCGTGCCGTCGCCGCCGGGAACGAACAGGACGTCGAGGGTGTCCGGGCAATCCGCGAAGCCCGTCGTGGCGACGAGGCTGAGGCCGGTGTCGCTCGCGATCGGGCCCGGGGCCTCGGCGACGAGATGGAGGCTGCCGGGCGCCAGCCCGGCCAGCAGGGCCTGCGGTCCGACGACGTCGAGGGCGGTCATGCCGGGGTAGAGCAGCATGGCGATGCGCACCGGCGCATCGGAGCCCGGCACGACGGATTCGATCGCCCGCGCGGAGCCGGCGGCGAGCACGGCGGCCGCGCCCGCGCCCAATGCGCGCCGGCTCACCACGGCGCGGTGGCGTCCCGGTGGCGGGCCGCGCAGGGCGTCCTCAGGCCGTGGCAGACCGGCTGCGCAGGAGGGCGCGGACCAGCCGGAACGGCAGCAGCGGCAGACGCAGCAGGGCCGTCAGGGCCAGCACGGCGATGACGGTGAGGATTGCGACGACGGAATTGATCACGCGGCGGACTCCCGGAGGGCCGAGGCGTCCCGGACATCGGAGCCGGGCCGCTGGCGGACGCCATGAGGCGCCCTGATCGCGGCGAGACTGTGAAGGGCCTGTGAGGATCGTGGATAACCGCGCCCGATGGCCGCGGGATCAGCCCGACGGAGACGATGCGACGCCGCCGCTGGGCTGATCCCGCCGGAGGACCGCGAAGGCGGACTGGGCGATCGCGTCCTGGTCGGCCTGGACGTCGGCCAGGAACCGGTCGTAGGCGTCCCACAGCACCGGCATGATCTGGACCGGACGGCCCAGATCCCGCCCGAGGCGGACGTAGCCCGCGGCCTCGGCCTCGGCGAACAGGTTGCGGATGTGGGTCCGGGAGACCCCGAGATGGGCGGCGAAGGAGGTGAAGGTCGCCTCGGTGTCGTCGGCCTGCAGCTCGGCCCCGGCTGCCAGCAGGAAGGCGAGGTAGCCCGCGTCCCGGGCAAGGAACATCATGAAGGGCGAGTGCCGCATGAAGGCCATGGCCTGCGGCAGCGCGCGGAAGCCCGTCCGCCGCATGGCGAGCTGCACCCGCAGGTCCGGGGCGCGCGTCCACTCGTAGCCGCGGCCGGGATACAGATCGAGCAGGAAGCGGTGGTAGGCGGCCAGGTGGTCCCGGTCGTGCGCGAGCAGCCGCTCGGTCGGCTTCAGGACACGGGTGCGCCGGTCGTGGGGCAGGGGCGCCACGGTGACGTAGCCCGCCGCCCGGAAGCGGGAGATGAGGTCGTAGACCCGGCGCGGGCTGGCGAGGCGCCGCTCGGCTATCATCATCTGGAGCCGGCTCACCGTCCCCCAGCTGCTGCGATCCTGGTCGTCGTGCGCGGCGTGGCAGCCGACGATCAAGCCCCGCAGGGTGATGGTGCAGGCATCCATCATCATCTCGGCGACGAAGCGGTCGCCCGCGAAGAGCCCGATCAAGGCCTCCACATGCGCCTGGCGCGCCGCGCGGAACCGGGGATGGTCGAGGATGTCCTGGGCGGTCAGGGGAACGGGGGTCGTCAAGCTGTCCTGCACGCGAAGGACGGGGAGCGGTCAGGCGGGTCAGGTTCTACCGGTCGAGGGAGGGCCCGCCCGACGTGCCGCCTGTGCCGGGCGGTCCGCCGGTGGGGGTGCCGCCGATGTTCACGTCGGGCGTGGTGCCCGGCACCGGAGAGTTGCTGCGGTTGGCGGCGTTGCCGGCCGTGAGGGGGCTCGGGCCGAGGTCGCGCGCGCCGGGGCCGACGCCGCCGGTTCCGGGCGGGGCACTCACCCCCGTGTTGCCCGCGCCGCCCGTCACCACCTGGGCCGGCGCGGGGCCGGCCAGCGCGAGGCCGAGGGCGGTTGCGAGGGCGAGAGTGAGCCGCATGGGGGATGCTCCGTGCCGTTGAGGTCGCAGCCCAACCCGCCTGGGCGCCCGAGGTTCAATCCGCCGGCCGCCTCACGCCCGCGGCGCGACCCGCTCACCCGCCCTGCAGCAGCTCCGCGAAATCGTCCGGTATCTCGCCGAACTGCCCGAGGATCGCCGCGCTCTCCACCTCCCCGGTCTCGTCGTCGGCCACGATCCGGATGGCCGCCGCCCCGGGCATCCGCCCGGCCATCGCCTCGGCCTTCTTGAGCGCCCCGCTCTCGGTGGGCGCGGTCTCGCGGTCCCCCGGGCTCAGGCGCTTCCGCTTCAGCACGAAGGTCTGCACGAGGTAGGTCGTCCGCATCGCCATCGTTGCGCCCTCCCGGCGCCAAACCCTATCGACAAGTCCGCCGCAGCTTCATGGGCGCAGCCTCAGCCGGCGTGCCGGCGCTCCGCCGTCACCCGGCGCAGCACGCGCGAGAGCTGTTCGGCCGAGTAGGGCTTGTGCAGCAGCTCGAAGCCGTGCGTGCCCTCCTCGGCGAGGACGTGGCTGTAGCCGGAGGTCAGAACCAACGGCAGCCCGGGATGCCGGGTCCGCAGCGCTTCCGCGAGGGCGAGGCCGCCCATGCCGGGCATCACGACGTCCGAGAACACCACGTCGATGCCGGCGGCGTCGGTCCCGAGCCGCTCCAGCGCGTCCTCGCCGGTGGTGACCCAGTCGGTCGCGTAGCCGAGATCCTGCAGGATCTGCGTGGCGAAGCGGCCGACCTCCAAGTTGTCCTCCACCACGAGGACGTGCTGCCCGGTGCCGTCGACGGTGCCCTCGTCCGTCCGCTCCGCCGCATGGGAGAGCCGAGCCTCCACCTGCGGCAGGTAGAGGGTGAAGGTGGTGCCCCGTCCCACCTCGCTCTCGACATCGACGTCGCCGCCGGATTGCTTGGCGAAGCCGAACACCTGGGACAGGCCGAGGCCCGTGCCCTTGCCGACCTCCTTCGTGGTGAAGAACGGCTCGAAGATGCGCCCGATCCGGTCGGGGGCGATGCCGCAGCCGGTATCGGTCAGCGAGACCGAGACGAAGTGGCTCCGCGAACCGGCATGGCCGCGGATCGGCGGCAGCGGCCGGGCGCAGGCGAGCCGCAGGGTCAGCGTGCCCTCGCCGTCCATCGCGTCCCGCGCGTTCACCGCCATGTTGACGAGCGCCGTCTCGAACTGGCTGCGGTCGCAGCGGATGAAGCAGGGCGCGTCCGGGACGTCGAGGTGGACGCGGATGCGGGCGCCGCTCACCGTGTCGAGCATGTCGCCGATGTCGCGCAGGCAGGCGCCGACGTCCAGGGTCTCGGGCTTGAGGGCCTGGCGCCGCGCGAAGGCGAGGAGCTGGCTGGTCAGCTTGGCGGCGCGGTCCACGGTGTCCGAGACCGCGTCCATGTAGCGGCGTCGCCGCTCCTCCGGGAGGTCGGGCCGGCGCAGGAAGTCCACCGACGAGCGGATGATGGTGAGCAGGTTGTTGAAGTCGTGCGCGACACCACCCGTCAGCTGGCCCACCGCCTCGAGCTTCTGCGACTGCCGCAGCGCCTCCTCGGCGATGGTGCGCTCGTCGATTTCCCGCGCGACGCGGGTCTCCAGCGTCGCGTTGAGGTCGCGCAGCTGCGCCTCGCGGGCGTGGAGCTCCTCCAGCCGCGCCCGCGCCTCGTACTGGCGCCGGCGCCCGCGCAGGGCCGTCTGCGCCAGGCTGACGAGGGTGGTCGGGTGGAACGGGCGCTCCAGGAAGCTCACGTTGCCGAGGAGCTTCGAGAGCCGTGCGGCCACCGGGTTGCGCTCGTGCCCGCCGCCCTGGCGCGTGAGCAGCAGGAACGGCAGGTCCGACCAGGGCGGCTGCTCGGCGATCCAGCGGCTGATGGCGCTGAGGTCGGCGGTGCGGACGGCCTCCTCGGTGAACAGCACCGCCCCCGCCCCCTCGACGAGGCCCCGGTGCAGGCCCGCGAGATCCTCCACGATGACCGAGCGGAGGTCCGCGTCGTCGAGGAGGCCGTGCGCGACGGCCGCGTCGCGCCCGTGCGGCGCGAGGATCAAGAACCGCTCCGACAGCGGGTTGTTCGGGGCGGTCACGGCGCGTCGGCGTCCATCAGGACAACGTCGTTGCCCTGCACCAGCAGGGGCACGCCGCGCAGGATGCCCTGGAAGTTCGTGAGGGGCTGGCCGACCCGCAGGCCCTGCGTGCCGATTCGGTACTCGCGGATCGTGTCCTCGTGATAGCCCGCGCGCTTCTTGACCACCGAGATGGCGCGCCGCACCTGGCCGGTCGCCTCGAAGTAGCGCAGCAGGATCACGGTGTCGGCGAGGTAGGTGACGTCCACGGGGCTCTTCATGTCGCCGACGAGCCCGTGCTGGGCCACCGTGAGGAAGGTCGTGGCTCCCTGCCGGTTGAGGTACTGCAGCAGCTCGTGGACGTGGAGGATGAGGGCGTTCTCCTCGGGCATCGCCGCCTGATAGCCGTTCAGGCTGTCGATCACGACCGTCTTCGCCTGCGCCTCGTCGACCTCGCTGCGCACGAGGTGCGCGAACTCGCCGGGCGACAGCTCGGCGGCATCGACGGAGTGGATCGTGAGGCCGCCGGCCGCGCGCATGGCTTCGAGGTCGAAGCCCATGGTCCGGGTGCGCTCGAGGAGGATGCCGATCTCCTCGTCGAACACGAACAGCGCGGCCCGCTCGCCCCTGGCCACCGCGGCGGCGATGTACTGGATCGTGACCAGGGACTTGCCGGTCCCGGCGGGTCCGAGGATCAGCGTGCTCGACCCGGTCTCGATCCCGCCGCCGAGGAGGGCGTCGAGCTGCGGTACGCCGCTCGTGATCCGGGCGCGGGTGAAATTCGTCTTGTGCTCCAGCGAGACGAGGCGCGGGAACACGCGCACGCCGCCGGTGACGATGGTGAAGTCGTGGTAGCCGCCGCGGAACGCCTGGCCGCGGTACTTGATCACCCGCATGCGCCGCCGCTCGGCGCCGTAGGTCGGCGCCAGCTCCTCCAGGCGGATCACGCCGTGCGCGATGCTGTGCACGGCCTTGTCCAGGGTGTCGGCGGTGAGGTCGTCGAGCATCAGCACGGTGGCGCCGTACCGGGCGAAGTAGTGCTTCAGGGCCAGGATCTGGCGGCGGTAGCGCAGCGAGCCCCCGGCGAGCAGGCGGATCTCCGACAGGCTGTCGAGCACGATGCGGGTGGGCGTAACCTCTTCGATCCGCTCGAAGATCGCCCGGGTGCTCTCGCCGAGCTCCAGGTCCGACGAGTAGAGCAGGCTTTGCTGCTGCTCGGCGTCGAGCAGGCTCTCGGGCGGGATCAGCTCGAAGATCGTGACGCCGTCCTCGATCGCCCAGCCGTGCGAGCGCGCCGTCTCGCACAGCTCCTCCCGGGTCTCCGACAGGCTGATGTAGAGGCCGCTCTCGCCGGCACGCGCGCCCTGCTGCAGGAACTGCAGGGCGATCGTCGTCTTGCCGGTGCCGGGGCTGCCCTCAAGGAGGTAGAGGCGGTTGCGCGCCAGCCCGCCGCCGAGCACGTCGTCGAGGCCGGAAATGCCGAAGGGCGCCTTGATGGGTCCTTTGCCGGACGTCTTCGTGGTGCCTGTCTCAGTGCCGACGGTCATGCTGGTCGAACTTGCTCGCGATGGCAGGGCGAAGGGCGAGCGCCGCCGGCTCGCGCGCCGGCATTTCGGGCTCCGGGCTGCCGGAGCGCGGCCGCACGAGCCCCGGTTCGGCAGGCTTGCGCACGGACGCCACGGCAGATCCCTTCTCGACCGAACCGCTGTAGCCGCCAGCGCGGCAGGCGCCAAGCGCTCACCGTCATTATCGGTTGTGCCCAATCGGTCGCAGGACGGCCGGGGCCGGCCTCCGGCGGGGGGGCGCCCGCGAAGGCGCGGAGCCGTCGCGGACGGCGTCGCTCAGCGGGCCCCCCGCACCGGCACCGTGATCGGCACCCGCGGGCGCGCGGCCGGGCGCTCGGCGCCGGCCCGTACGCGCGGGGCTTCGGGGGCATGGTGGGGCGTGTGGGCCTCCGCTGTGCCCGCGCGCTCGCGCATGGGGGCGTCGAGGATCGCCGAGAGCAGGTCGCGGGCGGCCGGGCGGCTCGTGGTGCGGAACAGGCGGACGAGGTCGAAGACCCGCTCGGCCGAGCGGGCCACGCCCTCGTTGAGGGTCAGGAAGATGTAGACGGCCTCCTCCTCGTGGAGGTCCGCGGCGCGAAGCCCGAGGGTCAGGAGCTCGTAGCGGGTGCCGGCGTCCGGCGCCGCGTTGAGGAAGTTCGCCGGCAGGCCGAGGCCGTCCGCGAGGGACTGGATGAAGCCCTTCACGTCGTGGGCCGCCGAGAGCCCGGTGAGGATCGCGCCGATCTCGCGCGGTGCGGGCGGACAGGGCCGCAGCGCCGCGGTGCGGGCGAGTGCGGCCCGGATCGCCTCGCGGCGGCCCGGATCGGCGTGGAGGTAGAGCGGCGCGAGGTCGGCGGGGTCGAGGTCGGCCCGTCCGAGGAGGAGCCCGGCGAGGTCGGCGTCGCGGCAGCCGCGCCCGACCAGGGCAGCGAGGCTCTCGCCGCGCAGCGCGAGTCCGGCATTGGCCGCCAGCGCCCGGTCGATCGCCGGGTCGCCCCGGCCGGCGAGGTCCGCGACCGTTGCGCGGGTGAGGTCGTCGCGGGCGGCGAGCGCAGCCGCGATATCGGACCCGTCCGCGAGCGCCGCCTCGAGGATGCCGCCGTCGAGGCTCGGCGCCTGCGCCACCACGGCGTCACGGATCGCACCGCCGCGGGCGGCGAGCTTGGCCAGCACCGCGTGCGGGGTCTCCGGGCAGGGGCTGAGCTTGCGCGCCACGATCAGCGCAGTCTCTTCGTCGACGGTGGGGATCAGCCCGCAGGCCAGGGATTCGAAGGCGGCCCGGTCCGGCTGGTTGCCCTGCACGAACAGGTCCGTCTGCACCCGCAGGATCACGGGCTTCAGGTCGAGATGCGCGGAGCGCGACAGTTCGATGAGCCCGGACAGGTCCGGCGCAGCCTCGGCGGATGAGGGCATGGCAGCTTCGGTTACGCGGATACTCAAGGTAACCGAAGGCTAAGGGCCTTGCGTGAATCGACCTTTAAGCCGGCCGGCGGCCCGAGTCCCGCCCTGCGCCAAGCCGTGCCCTGCGCCAAGCCCTGCCGCGAGCGGGCGCCGCGCCGCCGCGGGCGGCCGCCCGTGCGAGCGCGTGCCCGCGTCGCGGACCCGCCTCAACCGAAGCGGCGGGCCTTGGCCTCCGCCTCCTCGGGGCCGGCGGCCTCGTCGGGCTTCGGGGGCAGGGGCAGGACCACGGGGATCGGCGAGCCGGTCGCCATTGGCCCAGGGGTCGGAGCGGGTGTCGACCCGGGAGCCGGCCCAGGCGTCGGCCCAGGTGTCGGGGTAGGCGGAGCGGCTGCCACGGGAGCCGGCGTCGGCTCGGCCGGGCGGGGCGGCGCCAGGGGGGCGATGGATCCCTCGGTGTGATCCTCGGCGGCGGGGCCGGCCAGGATGTCCGGGGGGGCCTTCCACACGAAGGCGTCGAGCCGGCCCGAGACCGGCGAGACGGGGGCCCAGGTCTCCGAGGCGATGCCGTCGGCGATCCAGAGCGGGTCGCGCGGGGCGTGGGCGGCGCGGGACAGCCACTGGCGGGCCTGGCCCGAGCCGGCGCCGTGCTCCGCCTCCTCGATGCGGGCCATCATCAGGCAGGCGCGCACCGTCGGCCGGTCGTTGAGCAGCGGCTGCAGCGCCTCGCGGGCCTGCCCGAACTCCCGCGCGTCGAAGGCGGCCTGGGCGATCGCGAGCCGGGCCTCGGGGTGCCAGGCGGAGGACTTGGCGAGCGTCTCGGCGCGGGTGAGGCGGTCGCGCACGGAATCGCCCGTGCGCAGCGACAGGTAGGTCTTGGCGAGGTCCGGGTGCGGGTTCGCCCGCCAGGCGGCCTCGACGATCTTGGCGGCCTTGCGCAGGTCTCCGCGGCGGGCGAGCAGCCGTCCGGCCAGCACCGCGGCGGGCACGAGGTCGGGAGCGAGCTTCACGGCCCGGAGCACCCGCTCGGCGGCGGCTTCCGGCTCGCCCGCCTCGCGGGGCTGCGCGGCTGCGGTGAGCAGCACCGCACGCTGGCGGCGCGCCGTTGCCTTGTCCAGGAGGCCGAGGGAGGCCCGGCGCTCCACGATCTCCAGGGCGCCGCCCCAGTCGCCGTCGGCGCACTGCGCCTCCAGCACGGCCTCGTTCGCCCAGGTGACGCTCGGGGCGAGGCGGGCGGCTTCCGCCGCATAGGCGCGGGCCGCCACCTCGTCCTCGCGGCGGCGGGCCTCCACGAACAGGCCGCGCAGGCCGAGGACGCGGGTCTCCGGATCGTCCACCATGCGCTGGAAGGCGTGCTCGGCGGCCTCCCGGTCGCCGGAGATCTGCGCGGCCTGCGCCTTGAGGAGCAGGGCCAGCGGCTCGGCACCAAGGAGGCGCTCGGCGTCCCCCGCGTGGCGGCGCGCCGCGAGCGGATCGCCGGAGCCGACCGCGACCATGCCGCGCGACAGGGCCGTGAAGCCCTTCTCGCGGCGGCGCTTGCGCGACCCGCTCGCCATGGTGCCGGGCAGCTGGATGACACCCCGCACGATGGCCCAGATCAGGCCGAGGACGATGGCTGCCACCAGCACGCCCACGAGGGCGATGGCGAGGCTCGTCGCCACCTCGTAGCCGTTCCAGACGATGGTGACCGTGCCGGGCCTGTCGGCGATCCAGACCGCGCCGTAGGCGGCCAGTGCGAGCAGGGCCAGGAAGGCGAGAGCGCGCCACATGGGACGGGGAACTCCTGTCAGCGGCCTGCGAGAGGCTCAAGAATCGTGCGGTGCGCGGGGGCTTTCGCCCCCGCGGCGCGGTTCGCGCGGCGCGCAGATGCGCGCCAGGGTTTCAGCGGCCGGCCTCGGCGGGGGCCGGCAGGCCCTTGAAGGCATCCGACAGGAGCGCCTGGGCGGCCCGGGCGGCCTCCGCGCGGGCCTTGAGGCGCGCGCCGAAGTCGCCGGCCTCGGTGCGGATCTCCTCCGGCATCGCCGCGAAGGCCTGGGCGGCCTCCTGCAGGGCGCCGCGGTCGAGGGCCGCCTGGACCTTGGCCGTCGGATCGCCTCCGCCCGCCGCGTCGGGTGGGGCGGGCGTGTCGACCTTGCGCACCTGCACGATCGACTCCGCCATGCTGAGGAAGCGCTGCTTGATGTCGCCGGTCGTCGCCACGGACCGGGCCTCGGCGGCCCGCCGGCTCGCCGCGAGCCGGTCCGCGATCGTCCGGAACTCCGCGGCGAGCTGCGCCGCGCTCGGGGCGCCGCTCTCGGCGAACGGGCCGAGGGCGTCGATGCGGCTCGCATCCCCCGCTTCGAGCTTGCGCAGGGTGGCGAGGGGCTCGGCGTAGGGCGCGCCGCTGGCGAGCGCCGCCGCGATGCGGTCCGCCGTGACGACGCGGAGCGCCGCCTGCACGGTGCTCGCCTGCGCGCGCTGGGCGAGCGCCGCGTCGAGCGCCGCGAGCCGGTCGGCCTGCTCCTTCAGGCGTCGGTCGAGGGCCGCGGTGGTCTCCTGCGCCTGCGTGCGGCCGGCTTCCGCCGCCTGCTGGGTGGCTTGGGTCGCCGCCTGCACCGCCTCGGTCGCCGCCTTCACGCGGGCGTCGAGGGCCTGCTGCAGCTTGTCGAGCCGCTCGCCGAGCGCCTTCTCGGCCTCCGCGTTCGCCTTGGTCCTGGCCTCCACGTCGCCCTGGAGCGCGGCGAGGCGGGCACCGAGGTCGGGCTGGCCGTTGCGCTGCGGCGCGCCGGCCTTGCCCTCCAGCGCCTTCAGGCGCTCGTCGAGGGCGGCGAGCTGCTTGGCGTCGGCATCCGCCTGCGTCGTCGCACCGAGCTTCGCGTCCCCGCCCTGCTCGCGGCCGGGCTCCTCTTGCAGCGCCGAGACGCGCTGGTCGAGGCTGTCGAGGCGCGCCGCGAGGTCGGCGGGCAGCGCCGGAGGGGCGGAGGCCTCGCCGGCGGGCGTCCCGGTCGCGGGAGCGCCGGCTGCAGGCGCCGCACCGGCCTTGGCGAGGGCCTGGCCGGCCGCGTCCTCGGCGCGCTTCACGGCGTCGGGCAGCGGCTTCAGGGCCGCCTCGTTGGCCGCGACGCGCTTCTCGAGGCCGCCGAGGGCGTCCCGCGGGGCGAGGCCGGCGAGCCGCTGGTCGAAGCTCGAGAACTGGCTGGACACGCGCTGGTCGAGGGCCGTCATGCGCGCATCCGCGCCGCGGTCGCCGAGGAGGCCGGCCTGCTCCGCGCCGAACAACAGCCCCGCCCCGATGACGCCGCCGAGGAGGCCCGCCGCCGCCACCGAGCCGAAGCCGGGGCCGCGCCGCTCCGCCGCCGCGGGCGCCACGTGCGGCGCCGCGCCCGCGGGCTTCGGCGCCTCGGCCCGCGGCCCATCCTTGGCACTCGCGGCGCCGGCCGCCGCGGCGGCACCGCCGAGACCGGCGGCCGCGGCCTTGCCGTCCTTGTCCGCCGGCTCGGGAACGCGCTTCGCCTTCAGGTCGATGATCGGGCCGTCCGTGACGGCGCCACCTGGGCGGGCAGGGCCGCCGGGACTGGAACCGCCGGTGCTCGGCCCGCTCGCGGCGCCGAGCCTGTTCGGGTCCGGCTTGCCCGGGTCGGCTTTGCCGGCCTCAGGCTTGCCCGGCTCCGCCTTGTTGGGCTCCGCCTTTATGGGTTCCGCCTTGGCGGTTTCGCCCTTGCTGGGGTCGCCTTTGCCCGGCTCCGCCTTCGGGCCACCCGGGGGCGTCCCGGGCGCCATGGTGCTGACGGGCCCGGTGGCGGCCTTCGGAGGCTCGTTGGGCTTGCTCGCGTCGGTCGGCTTGGCGGGCTCTCCAGGCCCGGGGGGAACCGTGGCTCGGGCGGGCTCGCCGGGCTTCCCGGCAGCCGGGCTCGCGGCCTTCGGGTCGGCGGCCGCAGCGGCAGGCTTGGCGGGTTCCGGCTTGCTCGGATCAGGCTTGCTCAGGTCGGGCTTGCTCAGGTCAGGCTTGCCCGTCGCAGCGCCGCCCGGTGCCCCGGCGGGGGTCGACGGGCCGAGGCCGATCGGGCTGCCGGTGGCGGGGCCACCCTGCGACGGCGCCTTCGGCGCGTCCGGCCCTCCCTGCGGCGGACGGCCCGCAGCGGGCGGCGCTGCGGGGCCGCCGGTGGGCTTGGCCGCCTCGGGACCCTTCTGCGAGCCGGGCGCTCCCTGAGGAGCGCCCCCGCGCCCGGACGACGTGGAGGGGTTCGGCCGGTTGGCGTCGCCTGAGGGTGGTTTCACGGCCCTTCTTCTCCCTTCTCGGCACCGCTCCGCCGCTCCGCGCGGGGCGATGCCCGGAGGAGGCCGGCGCGCGGTGCCGTGCCGTTGCGGCACCCCTGCGGGGCCGCGCGATGGCCCCTCCTAGCACCGCCGGGCTCGCGGCGGCGAGCCCCGCGGGACCGAGGAGGGCCTGTCCTGTCACCCGGCCGCCGGCCCCCCGCGGGGCGACGATGACCGCATCAATCGAGACCGGCGAGGAGGTCGCCCTCCCGCGGCCGCGCCGGGACGAAATGGGCCACGATGCCGGCCTCTGCCAGGGGGGCGGCCACGTCGGCCGACAGGCAGTAATGCCTGAGGGCCGCAAAGGCTCCGCCGAGCGTTGCCATGGCGGCGAGGTCGCGGGCAACCTCGGCCGAGCGGCGCGAGTAGTGGAGTGCCCCGTCGAGGTGTCCGCGGCGCAGCGCCTCGGACACCGCCTCCGGCAGCGCGGACAGCGCGGCCGCCGCGTAGGCCACGAGGGTGGTGACGCGGTAGCCCGCCGCCGTCAGGGAAGCGGCTGGCTCCGCCTTCCGGTCCGCCCCGGCCGGGTGCAGGAGGCGGGCTCCGGGGCCGAGCCGCGCGCGCACGAGACCGACGAGGTCGCCTGCGCCACCACCTGCATCGTGGACCGGCCCGAGGCCGGCGGCGGCCGCCGCCTCGGCCGTGCGCGTTCCGACGGCGAAGACCGGCAGGCCGCGCAGGGCGGCCGCATCGAGGGTCGCGACCCCCTGCGCGCTCGTGAGGATCAGCGCGTCCGGCCGCTCCGGCGGCAGCGCGGCCCCTGTCGCGCGTACCGTGAGGACGGGGGCGACGAGGGCCGCGTGACCGCGCTCGGCCAGAGCCGCGGCGGTGCGCGAGGCGCCCGGCTCGGGCCGCGCCACCCAGATCCGCACGGCGGCCTCAGCCTTCGAGGCTCAGGCGCACCCCGTGCCGGGCGCTCGTCCCGGGGGCGAGGCTGCGCTGGCTGTCCCGCGCGGCGAGCTCGCCCGTGAAATCCGCCCAGTCGGCGTGCCCCGTCCAGCATTCGAGGGAGAGGAAGGGTGCCGTGGGCTTCGTCCAGACCGCGAGGTGGGGAAAGTCGAACACCTCCATCCGGATCGCCTTGCCGGGGCCGGTGAAGCGCAGGGTCCGGCTGCGGGCGTCGCGGAACACCAGAGCCTCGGTGAAGATCGCCGGGTCGAGGGGCAGCGTGGCGCCGTCGAGGGGAATGGCCCGCTCCTCGCGCAGCAGCAGGCCGCCCGCGCCGACCTCCGGCGCGTAGGGGCGCTCGGCCGCCTCGAAGGCGACCGCGTAGCCGCCATCGGCCGCGCGCGTTCCCCCCGCGAAGGGCCACGGGAAGGCCGGATGGAAGCCGAGCGCGTACGGGAGGGGGGTCTCGCCGGGGTTCTCCACCACCACCTCGAAGTCGAGCCCGGACGGGCGCACCCGGGCGTTGACGTCGAGCCGGAACGGGAAGGGATAGTGCTGGCGGGTCTCCGGGCCGTCCGTGAGGCGCAGGGTCACCCAGTCGGCGCCGCGTCCGACCTCCCCGAAGGCCAGGTCGCGGGCAAACCCGTGCTGCGCCATCGGGTACGCGTGGCCGTCGACCCGCACGACGCCGCCCGCGGAGGCGCCGACCACCGGGAACAGCCAGGGGGCGTGGCGCTCCCAATGGGCGGGGTCGCCCTCCCAGAGGTACTCGCGGCCCTGCACCCGCCAGGAGACCGGTTCGGCCCCGTCGAGGGCAAGGCTCGCCGTGGTCCCGTCCGCAGCCGCGAGGTCGATCGTCTGGCGTATCGGCATCCTGGGTCTCCGTGCCGGGCCTTCCTAGCGCGAGGCCCGGCCGAACCCAAGGTGACCGGAGCAGGGCGGGGCGGACCTGCGCACGCGGCCGGCCCTGGTCCCAGGAGCGTCGGGCCGTCGCCTCAGCGGCCCCAGGCCCGCCGCCAGGCTTCGAGGGTCAGGAGGGGCCACAGGCCCACCGCGTGGTTGCGGGTGCGGGCGAGGTGCTCGTCCAGCATCCGCCGCACGCGGTCGCGGTCGAGGAAGTCCCCGGCCTCCGGGGCGAGCAGCAGGTCGCGGGCATAGTCGCGCAGCGGGCCCCGCAGCCAGGCGGCTAGGGGGGGCGCGAAGCCCTGCTTCGGGCGCTCGAACAGGGCGGGGGGGACGTGGCGGGCAAGCAGGTCCCGCAGCGGGGCCTTGGCCCGGCCGCCGCGCACCAGCAGCGCGTCCGGCAGCGCCCAGGCGAACTCGACCACGCTGCGATCGAGGAGGGGCACGCGGGCCTCCAGGCCCACCGCCATGCTGGCGCGGTCCACCTTGGCCAGCACGTCGTCCGGCAGGTAGGCGAGGCTGTCCAGGCGCCGCATGCGCGCGAGGGGGGACAGGTCGGGATCCGCCGGCGCGTCCATAGGGCTCGGCAAGCCGGGGACGCCGCGGGCGAGCGCCGTCGCGTCCGGGTTGAGGGTGAGGAGCCGGGCGTAGAGATCGAAGCCGGTGCCGGGAAGCTGGGCGCCGGCCTTGCGCAGGCGGTCCACCGCCTCGGGGCCCCGCCAGCCTGCGGGCAGCCCGCGGGCAAGGAGGGCGGCTGGGGCCCCCGGCAGGAGGCGGATCGCGGTGGCCGCGAGGCGGCGCAGGGGCCGCGGCACCGGCTCGACGCGGCGAGCGAAGCGCGCCGCCAGGGCGTAGCGGTCGTAGCCACCGAACAGCTCGTCGCCGCCGTCGCCCGACAGCGCCACCGTGAGGCCGGCCCGGCGCGTCGCCGCGCAGAGGAGGTGGGTCGGCAGGCCGGAGGGATCGGCGAGCGGCTCGTCGAAGATCGCCGGGAGATCCGTGACGAGCGCGAGGGCATCCGCCTCCCGCAGGGGAATCGTGGTGTGGTCGGTGCCGAGGTGGCGGGCCACGGCCTCGGCGTGCGGGCTCTCGTCGAAGCGCGGATCCTCCGGGAAACCGACCGCGAAGGTGCGGGGGCGGCGGCCGCCCGCGGCCATCAGGGCCGCCACCGTCGTGGAATCGACCCCCCCGGACAGGAACGCGCCGAGGGGCACGTCGCTCATCAGCTGGCGCTGCACGGCCGCGCCGATGAGGGCTTCCAGGACGTCGGCGGCCTCGGCGGGCGTGCCCGCGAACGGGGCGGCGCACCCCCCCGCCACGGCATCGTCGAGGCGCCAGTACGGGGCGATCGCCGCCGCCTCGCCCGGCCGCCAGGACAGGATCTCCCCCGCCCCGAGCTTGCGCACGCCGGAGTGGATCGCCCCGGGGGCGGGCACGTAGCCGTGGCGCAGGAGGCTCGCCACGGCGCGCGGGTCGATGCCGGGCGCGAAGCCCGGGCAGGCCATCAGGGCGGCGAGCTGCGAGCCGAACAGCAGGCGGCTCCCCGTCTCGGCATAGAACAGCGGCTTCACGCCCATCCGGTCGCGGGCGAGCCAGAGGCGCTGCTCCGCCCGGTCCCAGGCCGCCAGGGCGAAGATGCCCTCGACCTGCGCCAGCGCCCCGGCGACGCCGTGCCGGGCGATCAGCTCGACGAGCACCTCGGTGTCCGAGTCGCCCCGGAAGGCGTGGCCCGCCGCCCGCAGAGCCGGCTGCCGGTCGAGGGCGTCGTAGAGTTCGCCGTTGTAGCTGATGACCCAGCGCCCGTCGCCCGAGGCCATCGGCTGCGCCCCGGCGACGCTCAGCTCGACGATGGCGAGGCGGCGGTGGGCGAGGCCCGCCGGGCCCTCGCACCAGACCCCGTGCCCGTCCGGCCCGCGCCGGGCGAGCGCCTGGCCCATGGCGGCCGCCGCCGTCCTGCGGGCGTCGGCCGAGAGGCCAGGATCGACGAGGCCGGCGATGCCGCACATGGATCAGGCCGGCTCCGCGGGGTCGAGACGCCCGCCGACCCCGGGCAGCACCGCCGCGGGCGGGCCCGAGGCGACGAGGCGGCCGGCCTCCAGCAGGTGCACCGTGTCGGCCCGTTCGAGGCTCGCGAGGCGATGGGCGATGAGGATGATGGTGCGGCTGCCGGACAGGCCGTCGATCGCTGCCATCACCGCCGCCTCGGTCTCGCCGTCGAGGGCGGAGGTGGCCTCGTCGAACACGATGACGTCGGGGTCGTGGTAGAGGGCGCGGGCGATGCCGAGGCGCTGGCGCTGGCCGCCGCTGAGCCGGGCGCCGCGCTCGCCCACGGGCGCCGCGTAGCCGCCCGGCAGGGCCGCCACGAAGGCGTGGGCGCCCGCGAGCCGCGCCGCCCGCTCCACCGCCGCCGGATCCGGCGCGGCGACGCCGAGGGCGATGTTCTCCGTCACCGTGCCGTCGATCAGGAAGATGTCCTGCGGCACGTAGCCGATGCGGTTCTGCCAGGCCGGCAGAGCGGCCGCGTCGAGGGGACGGCCGTCGACCGTGATGCGCCCGCTTCCCGGCACGAGCAGACCGAGGAGCAGGGCGACGAGGGTCGACTTGCCGGAGCCCGTGCGGCCGACGAGGCCGACCGTGGTGTGGGCCAGGACGGCGAGATCGATCCCCGTCAGGGTCGGCCGCCCGGCCGCGTAGGCGAAGCCGACCCCCTCGAACCGGATCTCCCGCGCGAAGGGCAGGCGCTCGCCGGTGCGCGGCGCCGGAGCCTGCTCGCCCGCGAGCCCGTCGACGATCAGCCGCACCGCCGGCAGGTAGAAGCGCAGCAGCGCGAGCGACGTGAAGATGTTCTGGAAGGCCGGCAGCATCCGGTATCCCGCGAAGGCGAACAGGCCGAGCAGCGGCAGGATGCCCGCCGTGTCGAGGCCCTGGGCGAGCGCGTACAGCACCACCACGATGACGCCGCCGAAGGCCAAGGCCTCGATGACGAAGCGCGGCGTCTGCCCGGTCAGCAGGCTCTCGGCGGTCGCCCGCGCGTAGGCCCGGGCCGGCGCATCGAAGCCCCCCGCGAAGGCCTCCGCCCGTCCGTAGAGCTTCAGCTCGGTCAGCGCCCCGAGGGTCTCCTGCACCACGCGATAGCGCCGCTCGTTGTCGGCGACTGCCCGCGCCCCGAGGCGGGCGAGGCGCGCCCGCATGGCGAGGTAGAGTGCCACGTAGAGCCCCCCGAAGCCGCCGCCGAGGATCAGCGCGAGGCGCGGCGCGTAGGCGAGCAGGAAGGCGATGACGGCGAGCGCCGAGACCGCCCGCGAGGCGATGACGGTGGCGGGCGTCAGCACGCCGACAACGAGGCGGTCGGTTTCGCTGAGGATGGTCTTCGCGAGCTCCGCGCTGTTGGCCTGTGCGAAGAACAGGCGGTCCCGGGCGATCGTGCGCGCCAGGAGCCGCCGCGCGAAGCCGTACCCGGTCAGGTGCGTGAACAGGAGCTGCGCGTAGGTCAGCCCCGCATTGACGACGCTCGTCGTCAGGATGGCCCCGAGGGCCGCGAGGCCCGTGGCGATCAGGAAGGCGCGGTCGTCCACGAGCCCGAGGGCGTCGCGCAGGGCGCCGAGCCAGGGCAGCCGCCCCGCCGCGGCGGGATCGCCAACCAGGGTCAGGAACGGCACCACGGCGGCGACGCCCACCACCTCGAGCAGGGCCGCCAGCGCGAGCCCCGCGGCGATGAGCCCGAGGCGCCGCCGCTCGTGCGGGCGCATGGCGCGCACGAGGTCGATCAGCGCGCGCATGGCGGGCGGGGATGAGCGGCCGGCTTCACGCAGACAGCGCATAGAGCCCGGGCCGCGCCCTGTCCATGAAGGGGCGCGCGGCCGAGGCGCGGATCCTCAGCCGGCCGTCTTCAGCGACCCGAGGTCCACCGGGCCGTTCTGGCTCCGGAATGTGAGCGTGCCGCCATCCGCCTGGGCCACGCCGTCGATGCGGTGGTCGCTGCTGTCGTAAGTCGTGGTGGTGCCGTCCCGCTCGATCACGAGGCGGTGCCGGTCGGGGAAGAAGGCGTAGCGCATCCCGTTCTGGGCGCCGCTGGTCGCGGGGGTGCCGAGATCCTTCGGCCACCAGGCCTCCCCGCCGGACATCGGCTTCATGGGCTCCATGGGTTTCATCGGTTCCATGGGCTTCATCGGTTCCATCGCGGCCTCCCGGTTCGTACTGCCGGGATGACGCGGCAGGGCCGGAGTGGTTGCCTGCCGCGTCGCGGGCCTAGAACACCCGCTTCTCGCGGATCCCGCCGTCGAAGCCGACATGCAGCTGGCGCTCTCGGCCGTCGCTGCCCTTGGCCGCCACGTCGAGGTGGCGCGGGCCGCGCCCTGTGACGCGGACGTCGGAGTAGCCGGCCGCCGTCACCGCCGCGGTGAGCGCGGGGATGTCCGCCTTCGGGCCGAGGCCGACCTTGTCCTTCGCCCAGTCGAGGCCGCCGGGGGGCGGGCCGCCGGCGGGGCCGAGGGCGAGGCGGCTGCCGTCCGCCCGGACGAGGATCCGGGCGTGCAGGAAGCCCTTCTCGAAGCGGCCCTGCACCGTCACGGTGTCGCCCTTGGCGACGAGGGCGCCGTCCTCCCCCTGCCGGCCGGTCTCGACCAGCGTGCGGCCCGAGGCGTCCTGGAGGATGAACTTGTTGCCGAAGATCTCGGCGACTTCCCCCTTCGCCGCCGTGGCGCCGGAGGGCTGCAGGCTGGCGATGGCCACCGGCTCCACCGGGGTCGGCTGCACGGTGCCGGTCTGGGCGAGCGAGAGGCCGGCGGCGCCGAGCGCGAGCGGCCCCGCGATGGCGCCGATGACGAGGGTGCGGCGCGGCAGGCGGCGCTTCGGGGGCGCGGCCGAGGCGGGGCCGGTCTCGATCCCTTTGGGCTCGGAATTGCCGGTGTCCGCGGTCTTGGTCTCGGTGTCCGCGGTCTTGGTCTCGGTGTCCATCGGTCTGTCCTGTGTGGTGTGGGCCCTTTCGGGTTGAGCGGGTTTTACGAGCCGGCCGCCAATCCGGACTGAACCGCGCGGTTCAGCTCCGGTTAAACCGCCGCGCCTAGCCGGGCCGCGACGGGGGACGCCCATGAAGATCCTGCTGGTGGAGGACGACGCCGCGCTGGCCGCCGAGATCCTGCGGGTGCTGCGGGCGGAGAACTTCGCCGTCGATCATGCGCGCAACGGCGAGGACGGCGCCCATCTCGGCGAGACCGAGAGCTACGACGCGGTCGCCCTCGACCTCGGCCTGCCGAGGCGCGACGGCGTGTCGGTGCTGCGCGGCTGGCGGGAGGCGGGGCGCACCATGCCGGTCCTCGTCCTCACCGCCCGGGACGGCTGGAGCGACAAGGTCGCGGGCTTCAAGGCGGGGGCGGACGACTACCTCGTGAAGCCGTTCCGGGTGGAGGAGCTGGTGATCCGGCTGCGCGCCCTGGTGCGCCGCGCCGCGGCGGCAGGGGTCCACCGCCTCGTCTGCGGCCCGCTCAGCTACGATCCGGGCCTCGGCAGCTTCGAGCACGAGGGCCTGCCGCTGCGCCTCACCGGCCTCGAATGGCGGGTGCTCTCCTGCCTGATCCTGCGCAAGGACGCCGTGGTGCCCCGCGGCCAGCTCATCGAGCGGGTCTACGACGGCGACGCCGAGGTCGATTCGAACTCCGTCGAGGTCATCATCACGCGCCTGCGCCGCAAGATCGCGCCCGCCCGCATCGAGAGCGTGCGCGGCCACGGCTGGCGCCTCCACGCGGAGCAGGCCTGATGCCGCGCTGGCGCCCGCCGCCGGGCTCCCTCGCGCGCCGGCTGCTGCTCGGGGCCCTGGCCTTCGTCACCGTGGCGCTACTGGTGGCGGGGCTCGCCATCGGCCTGATCCTGCACCGCTTCGTGCGCGGCCAGATCGACGGCCGCCTCGACGGCCAGATCGTAGCGATCCGCTCGGCGCTCGAGCCGGGACCGCGCCTGCGCCTCGACCGCGACCTCGACGGGCCGCCCTTCGACCGGCCGTTCTCCGGCTGGTACTGGCAGGTGCAGCGCGGCGCCGAGCGCCTCGGCTCCCGCTCCCTCGACGGCGGCGCGCTCGCCCTGCCGCGCCTGCCCGATCCGGACCCCGACCGCCCGAGCCCGGCCGACGGGCGGGGCCCCCGCGGGGAGGGGCTGATCCTGCGCGTCCTCGTGCTGCCCGCCGAGGCGGGTGCCGAGCCGACGCGCATCGCGGCGGCGGCCCCCGAGGCGGCCCTGCGGCGGCCGGTGCGCGAGGCCCTCGTCAGCCTCGCCCTGGCGCTCGGCGTGCTGGGGCTGTGCCTCGTCGGCGGCGTCCTCGTGCAGGTCCGCCTCGGCCTGCGTCCCCTCGGGCGCCTGCGCGCGGACCTCGCGGCGGTGCGGGCGGGGCAGCGCGAGCGCGTGCCGGCCGAGCAGCCGGCCGAGATCCGCCCCGTGGTGCGGGAGCTGAACCTCCTCCTCGACCAGAACGCCGCGAACCTGGAGCGGGCGCGCACCCACGTCGCGAACCTCGCGCACGGCCTCAAGACGCCGCTCGCCACCCTGAGCCTCGCGCTCGCCGAGCACGACCCGGACGGCCGCCTCGGCCGCCTCGTCGGCGCCATGGACCGCAGCGTGCGCCACCACCTGCGCCGCGCCCGCGCCGCGGCCCTCGACGGGGCGAACCGGACCCGCGCGGATCTCGCGGCCCACGTCGCCGACCTGCGCGCCACGCTGGAGCGCCTCCACGCCGACAAGGCACTCGCGATCGAGGCCCGGGTGCCCGCGGGGCTCGCCGTCGCCTGCGACGGGCAGGACCTCGACGAGATGCTCGGAAACCTCCTCGACAACGCCTGCCAGTGGGCCCGGACCCGGGTCAGCCTCACGGCCGAGGTGGCGGACGCGGTCGTGCGCATCGCCATCGCGGATGACGGGCCGGGGCTCGGGCCGGACGACCTCGCGCGGCTCGCGCAGCGGGGGCGGCGCCTCGACGAATCCGTGCCGGGCCACGGCTTCGGCCTCGCGATCACGACGGAGCTCGCGGAACTCTACGGCGGCACTCTGGTCCTCGACCGGGCACCCCTCGGGGGCCTGCGCGCGGTGCTGAGCCTGCCGGCGTGAGTCCCCGCACAGGGCGGCGCCGCGGAGGCTTCCGCCCCGGGGTGCGCTTCGCCTATGATGCCCGGGTCAGACCGGAGACCCGAGCCTCGATGACCCGACGCGCGTCATCAGCCCTGCCAGGAGGCACCCGCGCCGCGGGGGCCCGCCTGCGGCTGCTCGCGCGGTTCCTGGGCCTCCTCGCGGTGCTCTGCCTCGCCCTGCCCGCCGTCGAGGCGCATCCCGCCGCGGCGGCCGGGCCGGCCTTGGCGGCGCATCTCGGCCTCGACGTCGCGGGCGCCGCCCCGGTCGATCATCCCGACGGCGCGACGCATCACTGCGCGCAATGCGGCTGCCATCAGGCCGTGACGGCCGAACTCGCGACCGCACCGCCCCCCGCCTGGACCGCCCTGCGCCGTCCCGCGGCACCCGGCCATGCCCCGCCGGCCTGGGCCTTCTCCCCACCGGACCGTCCGCCCCGCGCCTGAGCCTGCGCGCCGCCGCGGTCCCACCCGGGGTGCCCTCGTCGGCGCCGCCTGATCCCTCACCCGCCTTCTGCGATAGCAGACCTCTCCCGTGTCGGGCGAGGGCCGGGGCGCGGGACATCGGGCTTCCGGACGGCGCCCGCCCCGCACCCGCACCCGAAGCGCCCGTGCTGCCCCGGATCGATCCCCCGGCGGCCCAAGCTGCGCTCTCTTCCGATGTCAGGACGTATCACCATGGTCAGGTTCCTCGCCCTCCCGGCCGCCCTCGCGGCGGGCGTCGCGCTCGCGGTGCTCGTGCCGGAGGTGTCCTCCGGCGCCCGCACGCTCCTCGCCGGCTGGACCTCCGGCCCGGCACCGGCGGCCGAGTCCGGTGCCCCCGCGGCGCACGGCCACGGAGATCACGACCACAAGGATCACGACCACGCGGATCAAGACCAGGCGCCCCGGGCGGAGGGCGGCGATCACGACCACGACCACGCGGAGGCGGGTGCCATCGCCCTCTCTCCCGAGCGGATCGCGGCGGCCGGCATCGCGGTCGAGGCGGTCTCGGGCGGGGTCCTCGGGCGCAGCCTCACGGTGCCCGGCACGGTGGCGCCCGATGCGCAGCGGGTGGCGCGGGTGGCCGCCAAGGTGTCCGGCACGGTGGCGGAGCTGCGCAAGCGCCTCGGCGAGCGGGTGGAGCGGGGCGAGATCGTCGCGGTCCTCGACAGCCGCGAGGTGGCCGACGCCAAGAACGACTACCGCGCCGCCCTCGTGGGGCACGAGCTGCAGCAGACCCTGTTCGAGCGCGACCACGCCCTGTGGGACCGCAAGATCTCCGCCGAGCAGCAGTTCCTGCGCGCCCGCACCAGCCTCGTGGAGGCGCAGCTCAAGGTGGACCTCGCCCGCCAGAAGCTCTCGGCCCTTGGCGTGCCGGACGCCGACATCCAGGCCCTCGACACCTCGGGCGTGTCGAAGCTCGCGGCCGGGGACGACGAGCACATGGTGGGCCTGCGCCGCGTGCCCGCGACGGGCCTCCAGCGCTACGAGCTGCGCGCGCCGATCGCCGGGCAGGTGATCGAGCGCCGCGTCGATCTCGGCGCGCCGCTGGGCCAGGAGGGGCAGGAGCAGGAGATCTACACCATCGCCGACCTCTCCCGCGTCTGGGTGGAGCTGGCGGTGCCGCCCGCCGAGGCGGCCGCGATCCGGGCCGGCCAGGCGGTGACGCTGGCCCGAGGGACCGGGCAGGGGGCGGAGGCGCCGACGCCGGGTCGCATCGTCTTCGTGCACCCGATGCTCGACCCTCTGACCCGCGCCGCGCGGGTGATCGCCGAGGTCGAGAACCCGGATCTCGCCTGGCGGCCGGGCGCCTTCGCGACGGTCCGGGTCGTCCTCGCGGAGGAGCCCGTGCGGCTGCGCCTGCCGCGGGCCGCGCTCCAGACCGTCGCCGGCCAGGCGAGCGCCTTCCGGCGCACCGAGGCCGGGTTCGAGCGCCGGGCGGTGACGCTCGGCCGGGGCGACGAGGCCTTCGTGGAGGTGCTCGACGGCCTCGAGCCGGGCGACCGGGTCGCCACCCAGAACAGCTTCGTCCTCAAGGCGGAACTCGGCAAGGCCGAGGCCGAGCACGCGCACTGAGGGCCCCCGCCATGATCCGTCCCATCCTCGCCCTCGCCGTCCGCCGCCGCTGGCTCGTGCTCCTCGCGAGCCTCGCCGCCGCGATCCTCGGCCTTGCCGCCGCCCTGCGCCTGCCCATCGACGCGGTGCCCGACATCACGAACAACCAGGTCCAGGTGAACGCCCTCGTGCCCCAGCTCTCCCCGGGGGACGTCGAGCGGCAGGTCACCTATCCGCTGGAGACGGCGCTCGCGGGCATCCGCGGCCTGGAGCTGACGCGCTCGCTCTCGCGCAACGGCTTCGCGCAGGTCACCGCGGTCTTCTCGGACGCCACCGACGTCTACTTCGCCCGCCAGCAGGTGGGGGAGCGCCTCGCCGGCGTGCGGGCGAGCCTGCCGCCGGGGGCCGAAGTGACCCTCGGGCCGATCGCCACCGGGCTCGGCGAGGTGACGATGTGGAGCCTCGCCTTCGCGCCGCCGCAGGCGCGCAGGCTCGCAGAGCCCGGCCGCCCCGGCTTCCAGACGGACGGGCGCTACCTGACGCCCGAGGGCCAGAGCCTCGCGCCGGGCTTCGAGCAGGCCTCCTACCTGCGCACCGTGCAGGATTGGATCGTGGCCCCTCAGGTCCGCACCGTGCCGGGCGTCGCGGGCGTCGACAGCATCGGCGGCTACCGCAAGCAGTACCGGATCGAGCCCGACCCCGCGAAGCTCGTCGGCTACGGGATCAGCCTCGCCGACCTCGCCGAGGCGGTGGAGGGCAACAACCAGAACCGGGGCGCCGCCTTCATCGAGCGCAACGGCGAGGCCGCGGTGGTGCGCGCGAACGGGCGCATCGAGGGCCCGGAGGAGATCGGCGCCATCGTCGTCGCGACGCGCAACGGCGTGCCGATCCGGATCGCGGATCTCGCGACGGTCGGGATCGGGCGGGAGATCCGCACCGGATCGGCGAGCGCGGACGGCGCGGAGGCGGTGATCGGCACGGCCCTGATGCTGATCGGCGAGAACAGCCGCACCGTCGCGGCGGCCGTCGAGGCGCGGCTCGCCACCCTGCGGGCCAACCTGCCGCCCGGCGTGGAGCTGCGCACGGTCCTCGACCGCACCACGCTGGTGGACGCCACCATCCGCACCGTCGCCCGCAACCTCGCGGAGGGGGCGCTCCTCGTCGTCGCCGTGCTGTTCCTGATGCTCGGCAACGCGCGCGCGGCCCTCGTCGCCGCCCTCGTCATCCCGCTCGCCATGCTGATGACCATGGTGGGCATGGTCCAGGGGCGCATCAGCGCCAACCTGATGAGCCTCGGCGCCCTCGATTTCGGCCTCATCGTGGACGGCGCCGTCATCATCACCGAGAACGCCCTGCGGCGCCTCGCCGAGCGGCAGGCGCGGGACGGCGTGCTGTCCGCGCAGGAGCGCCTCGCCACCGTGGAGGCCGCCGCCGCCGAGATGATCGGCCCCACCGTCTACGGGCAGGCCATCATCATCCTCGTCTACGTGCCCCTCCTCACCTTCACGGGGGTCGAGGGCAAGATGTTCGCGCCGATGGCCCTCACGGTGATCCTGGCGCTCGCCGCGGCCTTCGTGCTCTCGCTCACCTTCGTGCCGGCCATGATCGCGATCCTCATCACCGGCCCGGTGCGGGAGCGGGAGAGCCCGGTCGTGCGGGCCCTCGCGCGCCTCTACCGGCCCCTCCTCGACGGGGCCCTGCGGGCGCCCCTCGCGACGATCGGCCTCGCCGCCCTCCTGTTCGCCGGGAGCCTCGGCCTGCTCGGCCGCCTCGGCCAGGAGTTCATGCCCCAGCTCGACGAGGGCAACGTGGCGCTGCACGCCATGCGGATCCCCTCGACGTCGCTCACGCAGTCGCAGGCCATGCAGGCGCGCGTGGAGCGCGCCGTCGCGGGGCTGCCGGAGGTGGCCTACGTGTTCTCGAAGACCGGCACCGCCGAGATCGCCTCGGACCCGATGCCCCCGAACGTCTCCGACACCTTCGTGATGCTGAAGCCCCGCAGCGCCTGGCCGGACCCGGCCCTGTCGCGCGAGGCGCTGGTGGCGCGGATCGAGGCCGCCGTGGAGGCCCTGCCCGGCAACGCCTACGAGTTCACCCAGCCGATCCAGATGCGCTTCAACGAGCTCCTGGCCGGCACCCGCGGCGATCTCGCCGTCAAGGTGTTCGGCGAGCGCTTCGAGGCGCTGCTGCCGGCCGCCAACGCGCTGGCGGGCATCCTGCGGGCGGTGCCCGGCGCGGGGGACGTCAAGGTCGAGGCGGTGGAGGGCCTGCCGGCCCTGGAGATCCGCATCGACAAGGCGGAGATCGCCCGCCTCGGCCTCAGCCACCGCGCCGTGCAGGACGTGATCGGCGCGGCGGTCGGCGGGCGCGAGGCCGGCCTCGTCTACGAGGGCGACCGCCGCTTCGCGATCGTGGTGCGCCTCTCGGACGCCCTGCGGGACGATCCGGACGCGCTCGGCCGCCTGCCGGTGCCGCTGCCGGGCGGCCGGGCCACGGTGCCGCTCGCGCAGGTGGCGCGCCTCGTCCTGACGGAGGGGCCGAACCAGATCTCGCGGGAGAACGGGCGCCGCCGCATCGTCGTCACCGCCAACGTGCGCGGGCGCGACATCGCCTCGGTCGTCGCCGAGGCGCAGGCGCGGGCCGCGCGCCTCGCCCTGCCGCCCGGGGCGTGGCTCGCCTGGGGCGGGCAGTTCGAGAACCTCGCCGCGGCGCGCGCCCGGCTGGCGCTCGTGGTGCCGGGCTGCTTCGCCCTGATCCTGCTGCTCCTCTACGCGGCGCTCGGGCGCGCCCGCGACGCCGCGCTGGTGTTCAGCGCGGTGCCGCTCGCGCTCACCGGCGGCATCCTGGCGCTGTGGCTGCGGGGCATGCCGCTCTCGGTGCCGGCGGCGGTGGGCTTCATCGCCCTCTCGGGCGTGGCGGTGCTCAACGGCCTCGTGATGCTGACCCGCATCCGGCAGCTCCGGGCCGAGGGCCTGGCGCCGGCCGCGGCGATCCGGCAGGGGGCGCTCACGCGCCTGCGCCCGGTGGCGATGACGGCCCTCGTGGCTGCCCTCGGCTTCCTGCCGATGATGCTGGCGACCGGCACCGGCGCGGAGGTGCAGCGGCCCCTCGCCACGGTGGTGGTCGGCGGGCTGGTGAGCGCGACGCTGCTGACGCTGGTGGTGCTGCCGGCCCTCTGCCTCGCGCTCATGCGCCGCGAGGGCACGGCTCCGGCGGGGCAGGCAATCCCGGCCGGGCAGGGCGCTGCGTGATCGCCCCAAGAAAAAAGGCCACTCCCGAAGGAGCGGCCTGAAGTCTAGGGAGGAAACGCCCAAGAAGGGCACACGGCCGCGACGCCATCGCGTCCGTGCTGGGAGGTTTCTCGCACGCCGCGTTGCGCTGCACCATCGCCAATCTCGGGGGCCTGGCATACCACCAGCGCATGGTAACGTTTTCAGCTTCGCCGTTCGGGGATGGCAGCCTGCCTGCGGTCAGGGGCCGGCGGCGTCCTTGTCGCGGTCGAGCTGGCTCAGCAGCTCGGCGAGCCGGGGGTCGATCGGCTCGTCGACGACGGGGTCGTAGAGGGCGCGCAGCTGCCGGCCGAGGCGCTCCCGCGTGTTCGCGTCGAGGAGCGGGGCGTGGTCGGCCGAGGATTCGACGGGGCGGTACGGCGCGGGCGTCATCTCACCTACGGTGTGTCGCGAACGGCCTGGATGGTCGCCTGAGGTGCCTGACTCCGCAGGACCAGCCGCCCACGAGGGCGCGTGCCGGGGCCCCTCCACCGCCGCGGATCCGTCCCGGTCCGCGGTCAGCCCGCGAGGGCCGGCGCGGCGGTCTGCGGGAACTTCTCGGCCAGCGCCCGGCGCAGCTTCTCGAGCGCCCGGTTCTCGATCTGGCGGACGCGCTCCTTGGAGATGCCGAGGCGATGGCCGAGGGCCTCCAGGGTCGCCTGATCCTCGGCGAGGCGCCGCTCGCGCAGGATCCGCAACTCGCGCTCGGAGAGGACCGTCAGGGCCTGCTGCAGCCAGATCAGGCGGCGCTCGCCGTCGACCGTGGCGGAGACCGTCTCGTCCGGCAGGGCGGCGCCGTCCACGAGGAAGTCCATGCGCTCGGAGGACACGTCGCTGTCGTCGCCCACCGGGGCGTTCAGCGACATGTCCGGGCCGGACAGGCGCGCGTCCATCAGCGCCACGTCCTCGCGCGAGACGCCGATCGCGGTGGCGATCCGGCGGTGGATCTCGTCGCCGACGCGCTCCTCCGTGGATTGCATTAGGCGGGCGCGCAACCGGCGCAGGTTGAAGAAGAGCGCCTTCTGGGCCGAGCTGGTGCCGCCGCGGACGATCGACCAGTTGCGCAGGATGTAGTCCTGGATCGAGGCTCGGATCCACCAGGTCGCGTAGGTCGAGAAGCGCACGTCGCGCTCGGGCTCGAAGCGGGCGGCGGCCTCCATCAGGCCGACATGCCCCTCCTGGACGAGGTCGGCCATCGGCAGGCCGTAGTGGCGGAAACGGCCCGCCAGGGCGATGACCAGGCGCATGTGGGCGGAGATCAGGCGATGCAGGGCTCGCTCGTCGCGGTTGTCCTTCCAACGGACGGCGAGGCCGCGCTCCTCCTCGCGGGCGAGGAATGGAGCCTCCATGGCCGTGCGGATGAACTGCCGCCGGATCCCTGCGATTTCCGCCATCCCCGCCTGCCTCTTGTTCGAGTGCTCTTGATGGCGGGGGACGCGCATGACGGTGCCGACGGCACCGGCGCGGACCGACGCCAGGCAACGATCAACGGAGGGGCGAAGCGAAGGTTCCGCGAAAGATCGTGCGCAATCCGGCTCCGGCGATCACGCGACCGTGACGGATGCGCAAAAGAAAAGGCCCGGCGCGTCGGCGCCGGGCCCTGAGAACCGCCGGTGAAGTCCGCCCTCAGGCGGCCTCCTCCTGGATGTCGTCGCCGTCGCCCTCGCCATCGGCTTCCGCCTCGGCCTCGTTCTTGGCGCGGCGGGGCGACTTCGCGAGGCTCTGCTCGATGAGCTTCAGCGCCTCCGTCTCGGTGATGCGGTTCACCGAGGAGATCTCGCGCACGATGCGGTCGAGGGCGGCCTCGTAGAGCTGGCGCTCGCTGTAGGACTGCTCGGGCTGCGCCTCGGAGCGGAAGAGGTCGCGCACCACCTCGGTCACCGAGAGGAGGTCGCCTGAATTGATCTTGGCCTCGTATTCCTGGGCGCGGCGCGACCACATGGTGCGCTTCACCCGGGCGCGGCCGGTCAGCACGTCGAGGGCCTTCTTGACGAGCTCGGGCTCGGCGAGCTTGCGCATGCCGACGCTGTTGGCCTTCGCGGTGGGGACGCGCAGGACCATCTTGTCCTTCTCGAAGGAGACGACGAACAGCTCGAGCTTGTAGCCGGCGATCTCCTGCTCCTCGATCGCGACGATGCGCCCGACGCCGTGCGCCGGATACACGACCGCCTCGCCGGTCTTGAAGCCTTGGCGGCCTGCCGTCGTCTTCTTGGCTGTGGTCATGCGAGAAGGGCCTCCAGATCATCGCGCGGTCGTCAGCCGTGGCGCCGCGCCGAACCGTTTCTCCGGGCTGGGACACCCGGCTCGAGCCATCACCGGTCCCGTTGCGCCAAGAGCGCGCGCGGATCCCGGTTCCCAGGCGCAGCCGTTCGCGTGACGTGAGCGATCAGCCATCGAAGGCGAGCCTTCAATGGACGATCACATGCGACCCCGTTTCCATGAGAAGCCTGGAACCGCGTTTTGCGGCGCGGAGGGAGCACGTCAGGCACGCGCGACGGCAGAAGGATTGTGTATCACAATCCGGGCGCCGAATCAAAGGATTGCCGACTGGTGCGCGCGACTACGCCCCCTGCAGCCGGGCGTTGTTCACGGCTTTCCGGCTGAGGGCACGGCCCATCGGAATCAGGCCAGGAAACTAGGCCAGTCGACTGGTACCGGTCGAGCCCGCAGGATCGTGCGCGGGGCTGGCATGCGCCCCGCGGGGGGCTCTCAGTCGCCGGAGCCGGGATTGGCGGAGAAGTGCGCCTCGAACTTGTCGGCCACGCCGTCCCACGTCTTGGCGTCGGCGGGCGCGTCCTTCTTCTGCGTGATGTTCGGCCAGCTCTTCGAATAGTCGGCGTTGATCTTGAGCCACTGCTCCAGGCTCGGCTCGGTGTCGGGCTTGATCGCCTCGGCCGGGCACTCGGGCTCGCAGACGCCGCAGTCGATGCACTCGTCGGGATGGATGACGAGCATGTTCTCGCCCTCATAGAAGCAGTCGACGGGGCAGACCTCGACGCAGTCCATGTACTTGCACTTGATGCAGTTGTCGGTGACGACGTAGGTCATGGGCCGATTTTCGTCCTCGATCCGCGCAGGGTCCCGCGAGGCACGCCACGGGGGATGACCCCTCGGGCCGTCGCGTCGGGCGCGCGGCTCTCCGTTGCGGGCACGCTGTCTCGGGTGCCGCGAGGGGCCACCCGGAATTCGGAACGCCTCTAACCCCTGCCATCGGGGCTGACAAGCGCGCCTGCGTCGCGGGTGCCGCCCGGAGGGATCAAGGCGCGGGGGTGTCGCCCGGCTGCACCAGCCCCGCGGGGTCGCCCGCGTCCGGTCCGTCCTGCGAAAGCTCGGCGTAGAGGCGTCGTGCCTCCGGCGCCGGGCCCCGCCGGGTCCCGAGATCGACCACCCGGAGCACGGCGGTGACGTGGGCGGCGGCCACCGTGACGACGTCGCCGACCGCGAGCCCCTTGGCGGGCGCCTCCGCGCGCCGGCCGTTGATGCGGACGCGGCCCTCCGTCACGAGGCGGGCCGCGAGGGTCCGCGTCTTCGCGAAGCGCGCGAACCAGAGCCACTTGTCGAGGCGCTGCCGCTCCGCCGTCATGCGGCGCGCGGCGGCCCGGGGGGCAGGGATCGGCGCGTCGCGCTCAAGGGCGGTCCCGCATCGGCCGGTGCACCCCTAGCGCTTGCCGTTGCCGCCGGATTCCAGCTGGGCCTTGAGGGCCGCGAGCTTGGCGAAGGGCGAATCCGGATCGGGCGCGCGCTCGCGCCGCGGCGGCCGCTGGTCCTCCCGCGCGCCGAACCGCTCCTCGCGCCGCTCTGGCCGGCCGCGGCCGCCCTCGAAGCGCTCGCGCGGCGGGCCGCCGGGCGGCCCGCGCCGGTTGCCCTCCGGGCGATCGGGCTTCGGGCCGCGCTCGCGGGCCTCGGCGCCCTGCGCCCGCTGGCGCTCGGGCCGGTTCCGGCCCGGGCCGTCGCGGCGCTCCTCGCCCTCCGGGCGCTGCCGGCCCTGGCCGCCGTCGCGGCGCTCGCCGCGGGGCCGGTTATGCCGGGGCTGACCCTGGCGCTGATGGCGCTGCAGGCGCCAGACCTCCACGGTGCCGGGATCGGAAGGCGCCGCCTCCCCCGTCTCCTCGGCCGTACCCGACGCGGACGTGTCGACCTCCGCCGCCTGGGCCGCGCCCGCCTCGGCCTCGGGCTGGTCCGGCGCGGCCTCGGCGGCCGGGTCCGTCCCGGCCGGAGCGTCCGCACTCTGCGCATCCGGCGCCGGGCCGGCCGCCTCGTCGGCGGTCACCGCGACGGCGGGTTCGGGCTCGGCGGAAGGTGCGTTCTCGTGGGCCGGCTCCGCCTCGACGGTCGCCTCGGGCTCGGCCGGGGGCTGAGCAGACGCGACTTCCGGTTCGTCGCTCGCCGGCTCTTGGCTCACCGGCTCTTGGCTCGCCGGGGCGGGCTCGGCCTCGGGGTCCGCCGCGGTAGCCTCCGCCGGTGTGGGCTCGGCATCCTCGGAGGACGCCTCCGGGGCAGGAGCATCGGGGGCGGGCGCCTCGTCCGTCGCGGCGGCCTCCGCGGTCTCCTCGGCGGTGACGGCCTCGGCGGCGGCGTCGGCAGGCGCGGCCGGGCGCGCGGGCTCGGTGGCGGCAGCGGGCAGCAGCGGCACCGTGATGGCGGGGCCGGGCCGGGTCTCGGCCGCGTAGCCGAGCGATTTCAGGATCGAGGCGAAGTCCTCGCCCGAGCAGCCGACGAGCGAGGTCATGCCCACGGTCGCCACGAAGCCGTCGCCGTCCGCGGTGCCGGCCGGCGCCGCGCCGGGCGTGGTGCCGGGCCGGTAGGCCACCGCCGGGCGGATCAGGTCGGCGAGGCGCTCCAGGATGTCGACGCGCACGGCGCGCTCGCCGCAGACCCGGAAGCCGGCGGCGCGGTAGAGCCCCTTGGCGATCTCCGGGTTGACCTTGATGGAGGTGCGGCCGGAACTCGCCAGGTGCGCGATCTCGTCGAGGCCGCCCTGGTCGAGGCCGCCGCTGCGCAGCGCCCAGAGCTGCGCCGCCAGCGTGCGCGGCGCGGGCTTCAGCAGGGCGGGCAGGAAGATGTGGTAAGCGCCGAAGCGGACGCCGTGGCGGCGCAGGGCCGCGCGGCCGTCCTGGTCGAGGCTGCGCATCTCGTGCGTGACCCGCGCGCGCTCCAGCACGCCCAGGGATTCGACGACCTGGTAGCCGATGCCCTTGGCGAGCCCGGTGAGGTCGGCGGCGGTCTCGATCTCCATGAGCGGGCCGAGGAGGCGCACCACGTAGGCCCGGAGCCAGGCGGTAAGCCGCCCCTCGACCTTCTCCCGGGCGGGGCCCGCCAGGCTCTCGTCGGCGATCAGCCGCACCTGGGGCTCGAACAGCTTGTCGCCCGCGACGAGCTTCGCCACCGGCGCGCCGGTCCAGCGGATCACGCCGTCGTGGCTGAGCACCAGGGCGGCATCCGCTGCGGAGGCGAAGCGCTCGGCGCGCGCCTCGATCTCGCCGGCGAGCGCCTTCTCGGCGGCGCTCCTCAGCGTCTTGGCCTCGTGCCCCTCGGCGCCGGGGTCCGGCACGAACTGGAAGCCGTGAAGATGACCGACATGTTGACCCTCGACGGTGACGTCACCGTCGGCGGTGATCTGGGCTTCCAGCATCGTGTTCTCTCTCAGGCGCCGCATCAGGACGCTGGTGCGCCTGTCGACGAAGCGGCTCGCGAGGCGTTCGTGCAGGGCGTCGGACAGCCTGTCCTCTACCCGACGCGTCTCGCCCTGCCAATGTTCGGGATCGATGAGCCAGTCGGGGCGGTTCGCCACGAAGGTCCAGGTCCGCCCCTGCGCGATGCGCTGCGAGAGGGCGTCGATGTCGCCGTCCGTGCGGTCGATCATGGCGACGTGGCGGGCGAACCAGTCGTTCGGGATCCGCCCCGCCATGCCCCGCATCAGGAAGCGGTAGAGCTGCGCCACGAGGTCGGCGTGGGTCTGGGGGTGGACCTTGCGGTAGTCGGGCACGCCGCAGACGTCCCACAGCCGCCGCACGCCGGCGGGGCTCTGCGCGAGGTCCCGGATGTCGTCCTCGCGCATCAGGATCTCGAGCGCCTGCTGATCCTCGCCCATGGGCGCGCGGGTCAGGCCGGCCTCGCGGGGGTGCTCGTCCAGGCTCTCGCGCAGCGCGTCGAGGGAGCCGAAGGCGAGGTCCGGGTTGCGCCATTGCAGGATGCGCAGCGGATCGAAGTCGTGATTCTCCAGCGCCTCGATCATCTCGGGCTCGAAGGGCGGGCAGCGCCCCGTGGAGCCGAAGGTGCCGTCCGAGAGGTGCCGGCCGGCGCGCCCCGCGATCTGGCCCATCTCGGACGGGGTCAGCTTGCGGAAGCGGGTGCCGTCGTACTTCCAGTTCGCCGCGAAGGCGACGTGGTCGACGTCGAGGTTGAGGCCCATGCCCACCGCGTCGGTGGCCACGAGGTAGTCGACGTCGCCGGACTGGTAGAGCTCGACCTGGGCGTTGCGGGTACGGGGCGAGAGCGCCCCGAGCACCACCGCTGCGCCTCCGCGCTGGCGCCGGATCAGCTCCGCGATCGCGTAGACCTCCTCGGCCGAGAAGGCGACGATGGCCGTGCGCCGCGGCAGGCGGGACAGCTTCTTCTCCCCCGCGAAGGTCAGCTTCGAGAGGCGCGGCCGGGTGGTGGTGTGGACGTTGGGGATCAGCGCCTGCACCAGCGGCAGAATGGTCGAGGAGCCGATCAGCAGCGTCTCCTCGCGGCCGCGCTGGTAGAGCAGGCGGTCGGTGAAGACGTGGCCGCGGTCCATGTCGGCGGCGAGCTGGATCTCGTCGATCGCCACGAACGCCACGTCGAGGTCGCGCGGCATCGCCTCGATCGTGGCGATCCAGTAGCGCGGCCGGTCCGGCTTGATCTTCTCCTCGCCGGTGACGAGGGCGACCTTCTCGGGGCCGACCCGGGCGACGACCCGCAGGTAGACCTCGCGGGCCAGGAGCCGCAGCGGCAGGCCGATCATGCCGGTCGGATGGGCGAGCATCCGCTCGATGGCGAGGTGGGTCTTGCCGGTGTTGGTCGGGCCGAGCACCGCCGTGACGCCGCGCGAGCGGGCCTGCGGGGGAAGCGAGCGAAGGGGCATCAGGGTCGGACTGTCCCTTCGGCGTGGGACCGGACAGGTCCGGACGCGTCGGAGGTCGGAGGGCCGGCGCCTCGCGCGGGGGCCGTCAGTCGCGCGGGCCGGGTCGCCACGGCCGGCGCCGGGGCTGATCCCCATATGGGGCGCCGGTGCCCCCGGTGCCAATCCCGGTGCCGGTCCCGCTGCCAGTCTCGGTCCCAGTCCCCACCCCGGTGCCCGGAACGCCGTAGATGTCGATGTTCACGGCGGGCCGCGGGCCGTCGAGGTCGGCGCAGAGGGTGTCGGGCACGCTGGTGATGGGCCCGTGCCGGGCCGGGCGTCCCTCGATGACCTGGGCGGAGGAGTAGGCGTTGCCGCCGCAGGCCGATCCCGCCGCGAGCGGCTTGCCGGCGGCGGGGAGGAGCCCCGACGCCGCCCACAGGGCGCCGGCCAGCAGGCCGGCCGAGAGGCGTGCAGGGCGGGCCACTGCCTTAGCGACCGGCGAGGCTCGCGACGCTGCCGGTGGCCGCCGGGCCCTCCGCCGCGGCCGCGGTGGCCGGCGCGGCGCCGGCGCGCGCCCAGCGCGTCGCCTCGATGATGTTGGTGCCGAGCGTCGTGCGCACGGAGATCCGCAGGGGCAGGAGGACCCGCGTCCCCTCGACGGGGGCGAGCCAGACCGACATGTCCCGGTTCTCCTCCATGAAGCGCACGCCCGGCCGGTCGGGGCGATGGCCGGCGATGGCCTGGTAGCGGGCGTTGCAGACGAGGACCGGGCCCGCGTAGCCGGGCTTCTCCACCGTGCGGGTCTCCGCGTAGCTCAGCACCACGTTGAAGCGCGTCGCGCCGTCGAAGACCGGCAGCGTCCGGTTGCAGTTCTCGGGGTCGGTCAGGTCGCCCCGCGCGTGGGCCGGCATGATCAGGGCGCTCGCCGGGTCCATCACGCCGCGCTTGTTGGCCGCGCTCACGGGCACCCGGTCGCCCATGTCGATGAGCGGCGGCGTGACCTCGGACTGCACCACGTTGCCGCGGGACAGGGCCATGCGCACGGCGATGCCCGAATTCGCCGTCCGGGTGGCGATCGAGAAGGCGTTCGGCTGCGGGCCCGCGGCGATGACGCCGCTGGCGCGGGCCGAGCCCATGCCGCCCGTGATGGCGCCCACGAGGCCCGTGAGGGTGGCGGAGACGTCCATGCGGTAGCGCGCGCCCTCGACGGCGCCGGAGAGCTGCGCCGTGCCGATCGGCAGGCCGGCGAGGTTGATGCCGTAATCCACGGTCACCGTGGCGGGCGCAGCCCGGCCCGGGCGGCGGGCCGCCTCGGCGGGCGCGAGGCCCGCGGCGAGGCCGAGGCCGATCAGGGCCGCGCGGCGGAGGGTGGCCGCGGCGGGGCGGCGGGGCTTCGCGCCCAGGGGGGACTTGGCGCTCATCTCGAACTTGGCGCTCATGGTGCGGACTCGGATCCTCGACGCTCGCGCAACGCACCGACGGGCTGCTGCGGGATGCGGCCAGCTTAGCATCCGGTATGGTTAACAGACGGTTGGGGCGCGCGCAGTCGCCCGGGGGGCACATCGGCCGCGGATCCGAATTCGGCGGTCTCGCCTTGACGCACGGGCCCCCGCTCGCCTATAGGCTCGCGCCTTCTACAGGACTCCGCTGGACCTGGAATCACGCTTGGGCGCGGCCCGCGGCCTGCGCCGCGCCGGCCGTCACGGTCCGAGTCTTGACCGCCCACGGAACGATACGGGATTTTTGAGCAATGTCGCGCCGCTGCGAACTCACGGGCAAGGCCGTGCAGGTCGGTCACCTCGTCAGCCACTCGAACCGCAAGACGAAGTGCCGGTTCCTGCCGAACCTCTGCAACGTCACCCTCACCTCCGACGCGCTCAACCGCCGCGTCCGCCTGCGCGTCACCGCGCACGCGCTCCGCACCGTGGAGCACCGCGGCGGCCTCGACGCCTTCCTGGTGAAGGCCCGCGAGACGGAGCTGTCGCAGACGGCGCGCCTCCTGAAGCGCGACATCGAGAAGAAGCTCGCCGAGGCCGAGGTTCCGGCCGCCGCCTGAGGGCGTTACCGACTGAGATCGAGCCGCCGCGCGGGAGACCGCCCGGCGGCTTTTTCGTGCCCGGGTGAGAGGGGGCCGTCGCGCCGCGCGGGCCGCCTCAGCGCCGGCCGCCGGCGGCGCGCAGCGACGGGCGCAGGGGCTGGCCGGCGCCGTCCTCGTCGAACAGCTCGGCGAGCTTCTCCGTCATGGCGCCGCCGAGCTCCTCCGCGTCGATGATCGTCACGGCCCGCTTGTAGTAGCGGGTGACGTCGTGGCCGATGCCGATGGCCAGCAGCTCCACCGGGGAGCGCGTCTCGATGTCCTCGATCATCCAGCGCAGGTGGCGCTCCAGGTAGTTGCCGGCGTTCACCGAGAGGGTCGAGTCGTCCACCGGCGCGCCGTCCGAGATCACCATCAGGATCTTGCGCTGCTCGGGGCGTCCGAGCAGGCGCTTGTGCGCCCAGTCCAGGGCCTCGCCGTCGATGTTCTCCTTGAGGAGGCCCTCGCGCATCATCAGGCCGAGGTTGCGCCGCGCGCGGCGCCAGGGCGCGTCCGCGCTCTTGTAGACGATGTGGCGCAGGTCGTTGAGGCGGCCCGGCGAGGCCGGCTTGCCGGCCGCGAGCCAGGCCTCGCGGGACTGGCCGCCCTTCCAGGCGCGGGTCGTGAAGCCGAGGATCTCGACCTTGACGCCGCAGCGCTCCAGCGTCCGTGCGAGGATGTCCGCGCAGGTCGCCGCCACGGTGATGGGGCGCCCGCGCATCGAGCCGGAATTGTCGAGGAGCAGCGTCACCACGGTGTCGCGGAAGTTCGTGTCCTTCTCCTGCTTGAAGGAGAGGGGCTGGAACGGGTCCATCACCACGCGCACGAGGCGGGCGGGGTCGAGCTGGCCCTCCTCGAGGTCGAAGGCCCAGGCGCGGTTCTGCTTGGCGAGGAGCCGCCGCTGCAGGCGGTTCGCGAGGCGCCCGACCACGCCCTGGAGGTGGGCGAGCTGCTTGTCGAGATAGGTGCGCAGGCGCGCGAGCTCGTCCGCGTCGCACAGGTCCTCGGCGTGGATGACCTCGTCGAAGCGGCCGTTGAAGACCTTGTAGTCGGGGCCCCGCTGCTCGTTCGACCGGGCACTCGGCGGGCGCCAGGATTCCGAGGCCTCCTCCGAATCCGCCTCGTCGGCCTCGTCGGGCAGCTCGCCCGAGGGCGCGTCGGCGGCTTCCTGCGCGCCCTCCTCGATCTCGTCCGAGCCCTCTTCGGAGACCTCGATCTCGGCGCGGTCGCCCTGGGACTGCTCCTCGGCCTCGCCCTCGCTCGGGGCCTGCTCGTCGGCCTCGCCCTCGTTCTCGTCCTCGTTGTCCTCGTCCTCCGGGTCGAAGGGCGTCTCGTCGGCCATGTCGAGGGCGCTGAGGAGGTCCCGCACCGAGCGGGCGAAGGCGCGCTGGTCCTCGATGGCGCCGAGAAGCCCGTCGAGATCCTTGCCGGCCCGGTCCTCGATGTGGGGCCGCCAGAGCTCCACGATCTTGCGGGCGGCCTGCGGGGGCTTCTGCCCGGTCAGACGCTCGCGCACCATCAGGGCGACCGCGTCCTCCATGGGCGCGTCGGCCCGGTCGGTGATGTCCTCGTACTTGCCGCCGCGGTGGTAGCGGTCCTCCAGCATCGCCGAGATGTTGCTCGCCACGCCCGACATGCGGCGGGAGCCGATCGCCTCGACGCGAGCCTGCTCGACGGCGTCGTAGACCGCGCGGGCAGCCGCGTTCTCGGGGGCGAGGCGGCGATGAACCCCGGTGTCGTGGCAGCCGAGGCGCAGGGCCATCGAATCGGCGTTGCCGCGCAGGATCGCGACGTCCTCTGCGGAGAGCTTGCGGGGCGGCTCGGGCAGGCGGGCCTTGTCGCCGGTGAGCGCCGGGCGGTCGCTCGCGTAGGTCACCTCGACCTCGGAGCGCCGCGCGATGGCCCGCAGGCATCCCGCCACGGAACGCTTCAGGGGCTCGGCGACGGGCTCGCGGCGCTCGCCGGTCTTGCGGTTCGAGATGGACATGCGGGCTACCGGTCGTCGACTTCGAAGGGACGGTTCAGGATCTCGTCCCAGCTGTAGGGGCACGCATCGGGAAGCGTCTTGACCGAGCGCTTCATCTGCCGTGCCGCACCGATGCGACCGAGGCGGAAGGCCTGCCGCTGCACCTCGGCGAGGCTGGACTTGAGGCCGGGACTCTTCTCGAGCTGCATCAGCGCACGCTCGCGATGCTCGGCGATGCTGAGCGCCCAGCTCCGGCCGCGACGCTCCGGCTGGTGGTCCCACTTGAGCATGTGAAGCAGGACGATCTCGATCGCGCTCCGCAGCCTATAATACTCGCTCAGGCCCACGTCGCTCAGCTCCTCGGCGATGTTGTCGAGGTCGAGCGCGTCCACCCTGCCCGCACGCAGCAGCGCCACCTGCTCCTGGACCCAGGTGTAGACGTCGTCCGCGTAGCGCGTCCGGCCTTCGGCACGCGGTGTCGCCGGGGCGTCCTCGCGGGTCGGGGCCGGGTGCGCCATGGCGTCCTCCATGCGGATCAGCTCAGCGCCACGTTCAGCGCGCTTTCGGGCAGCTCCTTGCCGAAGGCGCGCTGGTAGAACTCGGCGACCAAGGGCCGCTCCAGCTCGTCGCACTTGTTCAGGAAGGTCACCCGGAAGGCGAAGCCGATGTCGCGGAAGATGTCGGCGTTCTCCGCCCAGGTGATCACCGTGCGGGGGCTCATGACGGTCGAGAGGTCGCCGTTCGTGAAGGCGTTGCGGGTGAGGTCGGCGACGCGCACCATGCGGCCCACCGTGTCGCGGCCCTGGTCGCCCCGGTAGTGGGTGGCCTTCGAGAGCACGATGTCGACCTCGCGGTCGTGGGGCAGGTAGTTGAGGGTCGTGACGATCGACCAGCGGTCCATCTGGCCCTGGTTGATCTGCTGCGTGCCGTGATAGAGGCCCGAGGTGTCGCCGAGGCCCACCGTGTTGGCCGTGGCGAACAGCCGGAAGGCGGGGTGGGGGCGGATCACCCGCTTCTGGTCGAGGAGGGTCAGGCGCCCGGACACCTCGAGCACGCGCTGGATCACGAACATCACGTCGGGCCGGCCGGCATCGTACTCGTCGAAGACGAGGGCGACGTTGTTCTGGAGCGCCCAGGGCAGGATGCCGTCCTGGAAGGCGGTGACCTGCTGGCCGTCCTGCAGCACGATCGCGTCCTTGCCGACGAGGTCGATGCGCGAGACGTGGCTGTCGAGGTTGATCCGCACGCAGGGCCAGTTGAGCCGCGCCGCGACCTGCTCCACGTGGGTGGACTTGCCGGTGCCGTGGTAGCCCGTGATCATCACGCGCCGGTTGCGGGCGAAGCCCGCCAGGATGGCGAGCGTCGTCTCGCGGTCGAAGATGTAGTCCGGATCGAGGTCGGGGACGTGCTCCTCGGGCTCCGCGAAGGCCGGCACCTTGAGATCGATGTCGATGCCGAAGACGTCGCGGACGGAAACGGTGCGGTCGGGCAGCGCGGCGGGCTTGTCGTCAGAAAGCATACGTGACCTCGTCGGGGCGGGCTCCGGCGTGCTCGGGCACGGAAGCCTCGCGGGTATCTCACGGCTGGCGCTCGCCCCGATGCGGCGCCGGAGCCTTCCTTACTCGGCGGCGCGGGTCGGCGCTACAAGGGGCGAGACCGGCATATAGGGTGCCGCCGGCGGTTTGGCGCCTCCCCGCGGACATGAGCGGCCCCCGGCCGGTGCATCGATCGTGCCGGCCGCCTCAGCACAGGCCCGCCGCCCGCAGCACGTCGTGCGCGCGGATGATGTCGCGCAGGCGCTCCTCGAAGGAGCGGTCGCCGCCGTTGGCGTCGGGGTGGAAGCGTTTCACGAGGGTCTTGTACTGCGCCTTGACGGCGGCGGTGTCGGCGCTCTCGTCGAGCCCCATCACGTCGAGCGCCTTGCGCACGGCGGCCGAGTGGCGGGGCCGCGGCGGCTCCGCGCGTGCCCGCGCCCGCGTCTCGCCGACGCCCTCCGCGCGCAGGACGCCGAGCGGGTCGACGTAGGCCCAGTCGCGCTCCGTGCCCGCCTTCGCCTTGTCCTCCCCGGCGCGGTTCATGCCCATCGCCCAGGTCGGGCGATGACCGATGATCGCGTCCTTCTGGTAGGCCTGGACGGCGGCGTCGTTCATGCCGTCGAAGTAGTTATAGGTCGCGTTGTAGGCGCGGACATGGTCCATGCAGAAGCGCCAGTACTGGCCCTCCGCCTTGCGGCCCTTCGGGGCGCGGTAGAGGCCGGGGGCGCCGCAGCCGGGCGTCTCGCACACGGGCTCGGCCGTCTTCGGCTCGTCGCAGGACGGCTTGATGCGGATGCTGTCGAACAGGCGCGAGTTGAGATCCATGGCGGGGCGATTATGAGGGGGCGGACCGGAGACACAAGGGCGCCGGGCCTGATGACGCATGTGCGGAACGGGGCTTGACCGGTCCGCGAAGCGGGCGGGCGCCGAAGAGGGACGCGGGATGGCCGAGAACGGCACGCTGAAGGACTGGATCACCGGGCGGCTCGCCGCCGAACTGGCGCCGGCGCACCTCGCGGTGATCGACGAATCCCACCTGCACGCGGGCCACGCGGGCTGGCGCGAATCGGGTGAGACGCATTTCCGGCTCGACGTCGTGTCGGACGCCTTCGCGGGCAAGAGCCGCGTCGAGCGCCACCGCATCGTCAACGGCCTCCTGGACGAGGCGTTCAAGCGCGGTCTTCACGCCCTGGCGGTGCGGGCCCGCACCCCGGCGGAAGCCGCCTGAGCGGCGGGCTCGGCCGAAAGGGGAGGGGGGAGGCCGGTGGCCCTGCACTGCACGCCCCACATCGCCATCGACGAGGCGGAACTCGACGAGAGCTTCGTGCGGTCCTCCGGGCCGGGCGGGCAGAACGTCAACAAGCTCTCGACGGCGGTGCAGCTGCGCTTCGACGTGCGCCGCTCCGCGGCCCTGCCGGACGCCGTGGCGGTGCGCCTGATGCGCCTCGCGGGCCGCCGCCTCACGGCCGAGGGCGTCCTCGTCATCACCGCCCAGCGCTTCCGCACCCAGGAGCGCAACCGGGCGGACGCGCGCGAGCGCCTCGCGGCCCTGGTGGCCGAGGCCGCGGTGCCGCCGACCCCGCGGCGCGCCACGCGGCCGACCCTCGCCTCGAAGAAGCGCCGCCTGGAGGAGAAGTCCCGCCGCGGCGCCACCAAGCGGCTGCGGGGCACCGCGCCGGGGGATTAGCGCCCCCGCCCGGCGATGCCGGGACCGCTCCGACCCCGGGCGGACCGGGTATTTAGTGGATCGCGTCCACCGGCTTTGCGTGCGGGGCGGCGTCCGGCGCCGGCGAGCTGCCCGCGACGAGTTCGCTGCCGGGCTTGGCGATCGTCAGCACCACCGCGATGAGGGCCAGGAGCCCGGCGAGCGCTGCGGGGAACAGGAACGCGGTCTCGCCGAAGCGGATCTGCAGGAGGCCGCCGATCACCGCGCCGGTGCTCAGCCCCGCCCACAGGGGCGCCTGGATCCAGAACGAGGACGCCACGGTGCCGAGCATCAGGTTCGCGATGCCGGTGCCGAAACGGACGACCGCGCCCGTCACGTAGGTGAGCGCGAGGCTGCGGCCGGCTGAATCCTGCAGCGTGGCGTTTTGCAGGCCGAGGGCCAGCACGATCGGGTAGGCGTGGAGCGGGAAGGCGTAGGCGCCCCAGGGCATCAGCAGGCCGATCGTCATCAGCAGGGCCTGGATGCTGAGGAGGACCGAGAGCCGCCAGCGCCCGACCCAGGCGGCGATCAGCGTGCCCAGGAACGCCCCGAAGCAGAACACCAGGATGGTGCTGGCGACGCGGGTGACGTTCTCCCAGTCGGCATTGGCCACCGCGACGCCGAAGCGGGTGGTGTTGCCCGACATGAACGACATGAAGAGCTGCGAGAATTCGAGGAAGCCGATGGAGTCGGCGCAGCCGGCCAGGGCGGAGAGTGCGATCGCGAACGGGATGCGCGTCGTCGCGCTCGCCGGAAACGACTTGTCCTGCTGGTCCGCCATGTCTCTCCCTCGTGCAAGGCCCGAGCTTTAAGCCCGCACGGGCGGAGAGGTTGCAGTGGCAATGAAACGGGCCCCGACTTTTTGCGGCGGCCGGAGACCGGTCAGGCAGCCGGCGCCGGCCCGCACGGCTTCCGGACGGTGACGACGCGCCCGGGCACGTCGAGGCCGCGCTCCCGGCGCACGGCGGCGGGCGTGCTCGCCAGGACCGCGAGGCCCGCCGCCTCGGCTGCGGCCGCGACGTGGTCGTCGCCATGCGCGAATCGGGCATCCGGCCCGAGCCGGACGCCGGAGGCCGGGTGCCACTGGGTGCTGAACACCGCAAGCCCGCCGGGCCGCAGGGCACGGGCGATGCCGGCGAGCGCGGGCACGAGGTCGCCGAGGTAGATGAACACGTCCGCCGCCACGACGAGGTCGGCGGACGCCGCCGGCTCCGCGGCCAGGAAGTCCCCGAGTTCGCCGGCCTGGAGCCGGTCGTAGATCCCCTTGCGGGCCGCGAGCGCCAGCATCGCGGGGGAGAGGTCGACCCCGGCGATCCACCCCGCCCGGCCGGCGAGCGCCTGCCCCATCAGCCCCGTGCCGCAGCCGAGGTCGAGCACCCGGGCGAAGCGGGCATCGGGGCCCGCCGCACCGTCGAGGGCTTCGGCGAGGAGGGCGGGTCCCCGATAGGCGAGGTCGCCGACGAGGTGGCGCTCGAAGCGGGGGGCGTAGCCGTCGAACAGTGCCCGCACGTAGGCCGGCGAGATCGCACCCGACGCGTCCCCGTGCCCGAGCCGGGCGAGGGCGAGACGGATCCCGAGGCCGTCCGCCGGGTCGAGGTCGAGGGCGGCCGCGTAGGCCGCCACGGCGCCGGCCCGCTCCGCCTCGCCGCCGCCTGCCGCGTGGCGCGCCTCCCGGGCCCGGCCGAGGAGGGCCCAGGCCGGCGCGAAGCCGGGGGCGAGGTCGAGGACCTGCTCGGCCATCTCGGCGGCGGCGGCCGCGTCGCCCTCGGCGAGGCAGCCCTCCGCGTAGGCGTAGCGGCGGTCGGCGCGGAGATCGCCTGAGGAGTGCTGGCGTGACATCGGGGCCGGTGGGAGGGGCAGGGGGTGAGGCGGCGGGTGAGGCGGCGGGCGCGGGCGCCCTATATACGGGCTCCCCGATCCTTACGAGTGCCATGCCGCTCCGCGCCAGCGACCTCCTCACCCTCACCCGCGAGGGCCTCTATTGCCCGCTCGGCGACTTTCACGTCGACCCGACCTGGCCCGTCCCCCGGGCGCTCATCACCCACGGGCACGCCGACCACGCCCGCTCGGGCCACGGGCAGGTGCTCGCGACGCCCGAGACGCTGCGCATCATGGCGGTGCGCTACGGCGAGGATTTCTGCCGGACGCGCCAGGAGGCGCGGCTCGGGGCGGCGATCCGCATCGGCGACGTCACCGTGCGCTTCGCCCCCGCCGGCCACGTGCTCGGATCCGCGCAGATCGCGATCGAGGCGCAAGGGGTGCGGGTGGTGGTGTCGGGCGACTACAAGCGGGCACCCGACCCGACCTGCCTGCCCTTCGAGCCCGTGCCCTGCGACGTGTTCATCACCGAGGCGACCTTCGGGCTACCGGTGTTCCGGATGCCGGACACCCGGGGCGAGGTCGCCCGCCTCCTCGAATCCGTGCAGCTCTTCCCCGAGCGGGCCCACATCGTCGGCGCCTACGCGCTCGGCAAGGCGCAGCGGGTGATGGCCCTCCTGCGCGAGGCCGGCTACGACGCGCCGATCTACCTGCACGGGGCGATGGAGCGGCTGACCGAGCTCTACAAGCGCGAGGGCATCCCCCTCGGCGAGACCCCGAAGGTGGTCGCGGCCGAGCGGGGCAAGCTGCACGGCGCCATCGTGCTCTGCCCGCCTTCCGCGATCCAGGACCTGTGGTCGCGCAAGTTCCCGGACCCCGTCACGAGCTTCGCCTCCGGCTGGATGCGGGTGCGGGCCCGCGCCCGGCAGAAGGGGGTGGAGCTGCCCCTCGTCATCTCGGACCACTCGGACTGGCCGGACCTCTGCCGGACCATCCGGGAGACCGGGGCCGGGGAGGTCTGGGTCACGCACGGGCAGGAGGACGCCCTGGTGCACTGGTGCGGGACGCAGGGCATCCGGGCGAAGCCCCTGCACCTCCTCGGCTACGGCGACGAGGAGATCGAGGCGGCCGAGCCCGCCGAATCCGCCGAGGCGGCCGCGTGAACGACTTCGCCCACCTCCTCGACCGTCTCGCCTACGAGCCGCGCCGCAACGCCAAGCTCCGGCTCCTGCAGGATTACTTCGCGCGCACGCCGGACCCCGAGCGCGGCTACGCGCTCGGCGCGATGACGGGCTCACTGAGCTTCCGCGAGGCGAAGCCCGCACTGATCCGCGGCCTCGTGGCCGAGCGGGTCGACCCGGTGCTGTTCTCGCTCTCGCACAACTACGTGGGCGACCTCGCCGAGACCACGGCGCTCATCTGGCCGGAGCCGGTCCCCGCGGAGGGGGGCGGCCCCGTGGGCCCCGGCCACAACAACCCGCCGCCCCATCTCTCTTCACTCCACCTGCCGAGCCTCGCCGAGGTGGTCGAGACCCTGGCGGAGACCCCGAAGCGGGAACTGCCCCAGCACCTCGCCCGCTGGCTCGATGCGCTGGACGAGACCGGGCGCTGGGCGCTCCTCAAGCTCGTCACCGGCAACCTGCGCGTCGGCGTCTCGGCCCGCCTCGCCAAGACGGCCGTGGGGGCGCTCGGCGGCCACGAGGCGGACGCGGTCGAGGAGGTCTGGCACGGCCTCGCCCCGCCCTTCGCGGAGCTGTTCGCCTGGGTGGAGGGGCGGGGGCCCCGCCCCGAGACCCTGAACCCGGCCCCGTTCCGCCCGCCGATGCTGTCCCACCCCATCGAGGAGGAGACCGACTTCGACAGGCTCGAGCCCGAGGCCTTCTCGGCCGAGTGGAAGTGGGACGGCATCCGGGTGCAACTCGCGGGCGGGCGCGACCGCGCGGGGCATCAGGTCGCGCGCATCTACTCGCGCACCGGCGAGGACATCTCGGGCGCCTTCCCGGATCTCGCCGAGGCGATCACCTTCGAGGGCTGCCTCGACGGCGAGCTGCTGATCCTGCGCGAGGACCGGGTGCAGAGCTTCAACGTCCTGCAGCAGCGCCTCAACCGCAAGGCGGTGACGGGCAAGCTCCTGGAGGAGTTCCCCGCGCATGTGCGGGCCTACGACCTGCTCGCCGCGGACGGCGCGGACCTGCGCCCGCTCCCCTTCGCGGAGCGGCGCGCGCGCCTCGAGGCCTTCGTGGCCCGCCTCGACCACGCCCGCATCGACCTCTCGCCCCTCGTCCCGTTCGGGACCTGGGCGGACCTCGCCGCCGCCCGGGCCGACCCGGCCGCCGCCGGCGCGGGGGCGGACGCCGAGGCGATCGAGGGGGTGATGCTGAAGCGGTGCACCAGCGCCTACCAGCCCGGCCGCCCCAAGGGCCCCTGGTGGAAGTGGAAGCGCGAGCCCCACATCGTCGACGCCGTGATGATGTATGCCCAGCGCGGCCACGGGAAGCGCTCGTCCTACTACTCGGACTACACGTTCGGCGTGTGGCGGGAGCGGCCCGAAGGGGGCGCCGAGCTGGTGCCGGTGGGCAAGGCCTACCACGGCTTCACGGACGCCGAGCTGCAGAAGCTCGACCGCTACGTCCGCAACCACACCGTGAAGCGGTTCGGACCCGTCCGCGAGGTCGCCTACGGGCCGGAGGCCGGCCTCGTCCTGGAGATCGCCTTCGAGGGCGTGCAGCGCTCCACCCGGCACAAGTCGGGCGTGGCGATGCGCTTCCCCCGCGTCAGCCGCATCCGCTGGGACAAGCCCCCGGCGGAGGCCGACCGGATCGACCTTCTGGAACGCATCCTGGCCCGCGGCGAGCGCGAGATCGCGCCCGGCCAGACCCTCGATGCCGCGCAGCACCCCGGAGACGACGCATGAGAGCCGGCCGCATCGGTCCCCTGGAGGCCTACTCGGACGGCCCGGTGAGCCGGCGGGCGCAAGCCCGCCTCACCGTGGCGACCGCGGGCCCGGGCTTCACGGACATCACCGCCCCGGTCGCCGACTTCGTCCGCCGCAGCGGCCTGCGGGAGGGCCTCGTCACCGTGTTCTGCCGGCACACCTCGGCCTCCCTGACGATCCAGGAGAACGCCGACCCCGACGTCCAGGCCGACCTCCTCACCGCCCTCGGCAGCCTCGCGCCGCGCGGTGCCGGCTACGTCCACGGCGCCGAGGGGCCGGACGACATGCCGGCCCACATCCGCACGCTGCTCACCGATGCGAGCCTCTCGATCCCCCTCGCGGACGGCCGGATGGCGCTCGGCACCTGGCAGGGCATCTACCTGATCGAGCACCGTGACCGGCCGCATCGCCGGGAGGTGGTGCTGTCGGCCGTCGGGGCGTGAGGCCCGGCCTTCGCCGATCCTGAAACGGGTCGCGCGGGATGCCGGAGGCACCCCGCGCGAGGAAACGTTCAGGCGTGCGCGCTCAGTCGAACATGTCGGGCTGGGTCGCCGCGATGTGGCTGTAGAGCGTCTGGAAGTGCAGCCAGCCGATGTAGTCGCTGCCGACATGCTCGCGGCTGTACTGGGCGGTCTTCTGCGATATCGTCTGCGGCTTGATGCCGGTGGACTCAACCAGGATCTGCTGCTGGCAGGCCCGCTCCAGGGCGATGAACCAGAACGCCGCGTCGTCGATGCTGTGATGCGAGCAGGTCAGGAGGCCGTGGTTCTGGTGCAGGACGCCGCGGTTGCGGCCGATCTCCTTGGCGACCGACCAGCCGCTCTCCTTCTCGACCGCGACGGCGCCGGCCGAGGCACCGATCACCGCGTGGCTGTTGTAGAACGCCGCTGCGTCCTGGCTGATCATGTCGAGGGGGCGGCCCGTGGCGCACCAGGCGGTGCCGTACATCGTGTGGGCGTGGCACATCGCCATCACCTCGGGGTACTCCTCGTGCACGGCGGCGTGCAGCACGAAGCCGGCGCGGTTGATCGCGTGGGTGCCCTCGACGACCTCGCCCTTGTGGTCGGCGAGGATCAGGTTCGACACCTTCACCTGCGAGAAGTGCACGCACATCGGGTTCGTCCAGTACAGCTCCGGGCGCTCCGGATCGCGGACGGTGAGGTGGCCGGCGAAGCCGTAGTCGAAGCCGTGCATCGCGAAGGCGCGGCAGGCGGCGACGAGGTGCTGCTTGCGGTACGCGCGCTCCTCCGCGAAGGTCTTGAACTCCGGGGTCTCGGGGAAGATCAGCCCCTCCTGCTCGGGCTGGTAGATCGAGATCCGCTTGCGGCCGGCCCGGTCCGGGGCGAGCGCGATGGCGACGTCGTGATCGTGGTCGTGATCGTGGTCCAGCATGGCGGTTCCTTCTCGGGTGTTCGGGGGGATTTCAGCGGTTGACGAGGTGCTTGGGCATCGTCAGCGCGAGGAGGCTGCCGACCACCAGGCATCCGGCGAGGGTGTAGACGCCGAGGCTCGTGGACTTGGTCTGATCGACGATCCAGCCGATCAGGTAGGGGCTGACGAAGCCCGCGAGGTTGCCGACCGAGTTCACCACGGCGATGCCGGATGCGGCCGCGGCGCCCGCCAGGACGGCGGTGGGCAGGCACCAGAACTGGGCGAGGGTGACGAGGACGCCCATGGTGGCGACGGTCAGCGCGATCTCGGCCACCACGATGTCGGTGCTGTAGCGGATGCTGATCAGCCAGCCGACCGCGCCGATCATGCCCGGCACCACGATGTGCCAGCGCCGCTCCCCGGCCGCGTCCGACATGCGGCCCACCACGATCATGGCGATCGCCGCGGCGCCGTAGGGGATCGAGGACAGGAACCCGATCATCAGGGTGTCGGTGACGCCCGCCCCCTTGATCAGGGTGGGCAGCCAGAAGCCGACCCCGTAGAGGCCCATGATGAAGAACAGGTAGATGCCGCTGAGCAGCCAGACCCACGGGCTGGTGAAGCCGTCCCGCAGGCGGTGCGCGGTGGCCCCGCCCGTGTCGGCCTCGATGTTGCGGATCAGCAGCGCCTTCTCGTCGCCCGTCAGCCACTTCGCCTTGGCGATCCCGTCGTCGAGGTAGGCGAGCACCACGAAGGCGAGGAGGAAGGACGGCAGCGCCTCGATGAGGAACATCCACTGCCAGCCGGCGAGGCCGTAGGCGCCCGACATGCTGTGCATGATCCAGCCGGAGAGCGGGCCGCCGATCAGGCCGGCGATCGGGATGCCGGTCATGAACATCGCGATGATGCTGCCGCGCCGGGCCGCCGGGAACCAGTAGGTCAGGTACAGGATCACGCCGGGAAAGAGGCCCGCCTCGGCGACGCCGAGCAGGAAGCGCAGCACGTAGAACATCGTCGGCGTGGTGACGAACATCATCGCCGCCGAGATCACGGCCCAGGTGAACATCACCCGCGCGATCCAGATGCGCGCGCCGACCTTGTGGAGGATGATGTTGCTCGGCACCTCGAACAGAAAGTAGCCGATGAAGAAGATCCCCGCGCCGAGGCCGTAGACGGTCTCGCTGAACTGTAGGTCGCTCAGCATCTGCAGCTTGGCGAAGCCGACGTTCACGCGGTCGAGGTAGGCGGCCACGTAACAGACGAACAGGAACGGTATCAGTCGCCAGGTCACCTTGCGGTATACACGCGTCGTCTCGTCGACCATCACCCCCGGAAGGGCGACAACTCCCTGTGCCATCGCGGCGTCTCCTCGAACATTTTCTTGTCGTGCCGCGCGCTTCCGGGCGGTGGCAGGATAGTGCTGATCGCCCGGAGCTTTGACAAACGACGAATTTTCACGGATCCATGAATCAGATTCGTGAATCCGCTCCCCGGACGAGGCCGTTGCAGCAGACGCCGAGCCTCCACGCGCTTCGTGCCTTCGAGGCGGCCGCGCGCCTCGGCAGTTTCGCGCGCGCCAGCGAGGAGCTACACCTCACCCCCTCCGCCATCAGCCATCAGGTGCGGGCGCTCGAACAGCATTTCGGGCGGGCGCTGTTCCTGCGGGCGAGCCGCCAGGTGATCCTGACCCCGGACGGCGAGCGCCTCCTCGCCGTCCTCTCGCAGGCCTTCGGCGCCATCCACGCGGTCTGCGCGGAGTTCAGCCCGCCGGCCCATGCGCGGGACCTCGCCGTGCACTGCACCCCGAGCTTCGCCGCCAAATGGCTCGGCCCCCGCCTGCCGGGCTTCATCGCGAGCCAGCCCGGCATCAACATCCGGCTGTCGTCGAGCGCCGAGCCCATCGACCTCCTGCGCCAGGAGGAGATCGACGTGGTGATCGCCTACGGGGCGGCCCCGCGGGGCGCGGGGCTGACCACGCGCTCCCTCGGCGAGGAGGAGATCGCCGCGCTCTGCTCGCCGGACTTCGCACGGGACTTCGCGCAGAACTTCGCCCGCGACGACGAAGCCGAGGGGTCGGCGGGGTTCCGAAGCCTCGTCCGGCTCGAATCCTCCTTCAGTCCCGTGCGCTGGTCGGACTGGTTCGCGCTGAACGGCCTGCCGATGCCGGTTTCGCGCACGGGCCCGTCCTTCGACCGGGGCTCCCTCGTGGTCTCGGCCGCCGTGCAGGGCCTCGGCGTCGCCCTGGAGACGCTCCGCTTCGCGCGGCCCGAGCTCGAAGCCGGCCTCCTCGTCCCGTTCGGGGGCGCGCGATACCGCAACATCCGCCGGGAGATGCACTTCCTGTGCTGCCGCACGCGGGACCAGGATTCCACCAAGGTCCGGGCGTTCCGCGAATGGATCCTGGGCGAGTCGCTGGCCGAGGCGGGGTGAGGGGCCGGCCGGCGCGGCAGACCGTTACAGGAACTTCGCCGGGTCCGGCTCCGGCGGGGGCGGCGCCACGTCCACGCGGTTCCACCAGCCGCCGCCCAGCGCGGTGAACAGGGCCGCCGTGTCGGCATACTGCGTCGCCCGCGCGCCCGCCGAGGTGACGAGGGCCGAGAGGTAGCCCTGCTGGGCGATGAGCACCTGCGTGCCGTTCACCGCGCCGGCCGTGTACTGCTTGCGGATCAGCTCCAGGCTCTCGCCGGTGGCCTTCTCGGCCGCGGCCGCGGCCGCGACCGCACGGGCGTCGGACTGGAGGGCGCGCAGCGCGTCGGCGACGTTCTGGAAGGCAGTGATCACCACCGCCCGGTACTGGGCCTGGGCCTGCGTCAGGCCCTCCTCGGCGGCGCGCTGGCGGCGGTAGAGGGTGCCGGCGTCGAAGATCGGCTGGGTCACCGCGCCGATGATCGTGAAGAAGCCGGCGCCGGGGTTGGCGAGCTGCGCCAGGCGCACGGCGCTGGCGCCGCCCGTGGCGGTGATCGCGAATTGCGGCAGGCGGTTCGCCACCGCGACGCCGACGCCGGCGCTCGCCTGCTGGACGAGGGCCTCGGCCGCCTTCACGTCGGGGCGCTGCTGCACGAGGCGCGAGGGCAGGCTGACGGGGAGCTTCGTCGGCAGCCTGAGGCTCGCGAGGGTGAAGGTCTCGGCGACCTCCTCGCTCGGCAGGCGGCCGGCGAGCGCGGTGAGGAGGTTGCGCTGCTGGGCGAGCTGCTTCTCCAGCGGCGGCAGCAATTGCTGGGAGAGAGAGAGCGCGGCCTGCTGCTGCACCACGTCCGAGCCCGAGATCTGCCCGAGCGCCAGCTGCTTGTTGTAGAGCTGCAGGAGCTCCGTCTGCGCCTGGATCACCCGCTTCGTGGCGTCGATCTGGGCGCGCAGGGCGGCCTCCTGGATCGCCGCCGCGACGACGTTCGCGGTGAGGCTGAGGTAGGAGGCCTCGAGCTGGAAGCGCTGGTTCTCGGCCTGGGCCTCGAGGGACTCGATCTGGCGCCGGTTGCCGCCGAACACGTCCGGATTGTAGGCGACCGTCACCTGCGGCGTGTACAGGCTGTAGAAGTAGTTGGTCTGGTCGAGGAGCGGCGATTGCAGTGAGAGGCCGGGCGCCTTCTGCTCGGCGATCTGGGGAACGGCCGTCACGGTGGGGAACAGGGTCCCGCGCTGCGCCTCGACGTTCTGGCGCGCGATGCGCAGGGAGGCCTGGGCGGCCTCCAGGTTCGGGTTGTTGGCCAGCGCCTCCGCCACCAGGCGGTTGAGGGCCTTCGAGCGGAACAGCGTCCACCACTGGCCGGGAATGTCGGCGCCCGAGACGAAGCTCTGATCGGCCGAACCGCCGTGCACGGTACGCACGTTGTCGGCCGCACTCGGGTTCGCGAGCGGCTCCCGCGTGTAGCGGCTCACCGGCGGGTCGGCGGGGGGCAGGAAGTTCGGCCCGACCGCGCAGGCCGACAGGCCGCCCGTGAGGCCGAGCGCGAGGCCGCCGCACAGGAGCGCGCTGCGCACGCCCGCACCCCCAACCACCATGATGCCCCCGCCCGACCGCATGGCATTGACCAGGGGCCGCGCGGGCCCGCCTGTCAACGCGCACCGGCCCGGCGCCCGCCCGAGGCCGGGTGGCTGTGTCGCCCACGTCACGGCCACCTCAGGCGGCCCGGCTGTGGTGCGCGGCCGGGCGCGCGGCGGGGTTCGGGCGCCGCCGCGAGAAGATCGAGATCAGGACCGGCACGACGACCAGGATGAGGTTCGGGGCGAGCAGGATGCCGCCGACGACGACGAGGGCCAGGGGCTTCTGCACCTGCGAGCCGATGCCGGTGGAGACCGCCGCTGGCAGCAGGCCGACGCAGGCGGCCACGCAGGTCATCATCACCGGCCGCATCCGCACGATCGAGGCGTTCCAGACCGCGTCCGCCCGCGCCCAGCCCTCGTCGAGGAGCTGGTTGTAGTAGGCGAGCAGGATCACGCCCTCCATGGTCGAGATGCCGAACAGGGCGATGAAGCCGATCGCCGCCGAGATCGAGAACGGGGTCGCGGTGAGCGCCAGCGCGAAGATGCCGCCGATCATCGCCATCGGGATCACGCTCAGCACCAGCAGCATGTCGGTGACGGAGGAGAAGTTGATGAACAGGAGCAGCGCGATCAGCGCCAGGGTGACGGGCACCACGACCGTGAGGCGCTGCACCGCGTCCTGCAGGTTCGTGAACTGGCCGACCCATTCGAGGTGGTAGCCGGCCGGCAGCTCGACCTCCGCCTCCACCCGGGCCTGCGCCTCCAGCACCGCCGAGCCGAGGTCGCGCCCGCGCACCGAGAACTTCACCGGGATGTAGCGCTCCTGGTCCTCCCGGTAGATGAAGGCCGCGCCCGACACGAGCTCGACGGTGGCGATCTCGGAAAGCGGCACCTGCACCACCCCACCGTTGGGGTTCGTCGCCCCGACCGTGATGTTGCGGATGGTCTCCAGCGAGCGGCGGAACTCCCGGGCGAGGCGCACGCGCATCGGGAAGTGCCGGTCCGAGCCGTACTCGTAGAGGTCCCCCGCGATCTGGCCGCCGATCGCCGCCTGCAGCGTGGTGTTCACGTCGCCGATGGACAGGCCGAAGCGGGCGGCCTTGCGCCGGTCCACGTCGATGCGCACCGTCGGCTGGCCCAGCGAGGCGAAGACCGAGAGGTCGGTGACGCCCGGCACGGTCGCGAGCACGGCCTTCACGCGCTCGGCGGCCGTGGTGATGGCGCCGAGGTCCGACCCGTAGATCTTGACCGAGTTCTCGCCCTTCACGCCCGAGGCCGCCTCCTGGACGTTGTCCTCGATATATTGCGAGAAGTTGAACTCGATGCCCGGGAAATCCGCCTCCAGGCGCTTCGAGAGGTCCCGGATCAGGGTCTCCTTGTCGAGGCCCTTGCGCCACTGGTCGATGGGCTTCAGGGGCGCCAGGATCTCGACGTTGAAGAAGCCCGTGGCATCGGTGCCGTCCGAGGGGCGGCCCTGGTGCGAGATCACGGTGACGACCTCGGGCACCTCCGTGAAGATCTTGCGCAGGCGCTGCACGTAGGCGTTGCCGGCCTCCAGCGAGATCGAGGCCGGCATGGTCCCGCGCACGTAGAGGTTGCCCTCTTCGAGCTTCGGCAGGAATTCCAGGCCGAGGCCGCGGGCGGCGAGGCCGGCGACCAGCAGGATCGCCAGCGTCACCGCGAGGGAGAGGACGCGGTTGCGCAGGCCGAACCGCAGGATGATCTCGTGGCCGAAGCGCAGGATCTTCACGATGAGGGTGTCGCGCTCCTCCACGTGCTTGGGCAGGATCAGCGCCGAGAGGGCGGGCGAGACCGTGAAGGTGGCGAGCAGGCCGCCCACGAGCGCGTAGGCGTAGGTCTTGGCCATCGGCCCGAAGATGTGCCCCTCGACGCCCGTCATCGTGAAGAGCGGCAGGAACCCGACGATGATGATGGTGGCCGAGAAGAAGATCGCCCGGTTCACCTCGGCGCCCGCGATCGCGATGGTGCCGAGGCGCCCCTCCAACCCGCCCGGCGCCTTCTGGCCCGCCGTGTGCTCTGGCTCGGCGAGGTGCCGGAAGACGTTCTCGACCATGATCACGGTGGCGTCGACGATCAGGCCGAAATCGATGGCGCCGAGCGAGAGGAGGTTCGCGGAATCGCCCCGCACCACGAGGATGATGATCGCGAAGCCGAGGGCGAAGGGGATCGTCGCGGCGACGATGATCGCGCTGCGCAGGGACCCCAGGAACAGCCACTGCACCACGAAGACCAGCACCACGCCGAAGACGAGGTTGTGCATCACGGTGTGAGTGGTGGTGTGGATCAGCCCCGAGCGGTCGTAGATGCGTTCGATCCGGACGCCCGGCGGCAGGATGGTCGAGGCGTTGATGCGCTCGATCTCGGCCTCGACGCGCCGGAGCGTCGGCAGGCTCTGGCCGCCGCGGCTCATCAGCACGATGCCCTCGACGATGTCGCTCTCGCCGTCGTGCCCGACGATGCCGAGGCGCGGCGCGCTGGAGACGCGCACGTCCGCCACGTCGCGCACCACGACGGGGACGCCGTTCACCTGCGTCAGCATCGTGTCCTTGATGTCGTCCATGTCGCGGATCAGGCCGACGCCGCGCACCACGGCCGACTGCTCGCCGACGTTCAGCGTCTGGCCGCCGACGTTGATGCTGGAATTGTTGAGCGCCGTGACGAGCTGGACCAGGGTGAGCCCCTGCGCCTGCAGGCGGTTCAGGTCCACCGCGATCTCGTACTCCTTGGCCTTGCCCCCGAAGGCGGTGACATCGACGACCCCCGGGATCGCCTTGAAGCGGCGCTGCAGCACCCAGTCCTGCAGGGTCTTCATGTCGGTGGAGGAGAAGCCCGGCGGCCCGACGAGCTTGTAGCGCATGATCTCGCCCACCGGGCTCGTCGGCGAGATCTGGGGCGTCGCGCCGTTGGGCAGGGGCGGCAGCTGCGAGAGCCGGTTGAGGACGCGCTGGAGCGCCTCCTGGTACGTGTACTCGTAGTTGAACTGCACCTTCACGTCGGAGAGGCCGAACAGCGAGATGGTGCGCACCACCGTGGCGTTCGGGATGCCGGCGAGCGCCACCTCCAGCGGGATCGTGATGTAGCGCTCGATCTCGTCGGCGGACTGGCCCGGGTTCTGGGTGATCACGTCCACGAGGGGCGGCACCGGATCCGGATAGGCCTCGATGTTGAGCTGCGTGTAGCTGGCGTAGCCGATCGCCAGGGTGACGACGAACATCAGGAACACCAGCACGCGCTGGCGCAGGGCGAAGACGATGAGGGCGTTCATCGCGCGGCCCTCGGGGTCGGGATCGCGAGCATCACGAGGCCTTGTCGCCGCTGGCCGCGCGGTCGATGAACAGGGCGCCGCGGGTGACGATCTCCTCGCCGGCCCCGAGCCCCTCCGTGACCTGGGCGTTGTTGCCGTTGATGAGGCCGATCTTGATCGCTCGGGCCACCACGGCCCCATCCGGCCGCGCCACCCAGACGTGGGCGTCGCGCCCCTCGTAGACGACCGCGTCGAGGGGCACGCTCGGGCTCGGCTCGGCCCGGCCGGTGATGATCGTGTAGGTGGCGAACATCTCCGGCCGCAGCACCCGGTCCGGGTTCTCGACCTCGCTGCGCACCGCGAGGCGGCGCGTGGCCGGGTCGAGGCTCGCGGCGATGTAGCTGACCTTGGCCTTGAACAGGCGGCTCCCGAAGCCCGCGACCCGCGCCTCGACGTCCTGGCCGATGCGGATCTTCGGCACCTCGCTCTCGCGCACGTTGGCGACGAGCCAGACGGTCGAGAGATCGCCGATCACGAAGGGCGGGTCGCCCGAGGCGGAGAGGTACTGCCCGATGCCGACCTTGCGCTGCACGACCGTGCCGGCGATCGGGGCCCGGATCGCCGTCTCGGGGCTCATCATGCCGCTCTTCTCGAAGGCGGCGATCTCGGCGTCGGTCTTGCCGAGGAGCTTCAGGCGGTTGCGCACCGCCTGCAGCGTCGCCTCGGCGGTCTTCAGGTCGCTCTGGGCGGCGATCACGTCGTTCTGGGCGGACTGGTAGTCCTTCAGTGCCACGGCCTTGGCGGCGAACAGCTCCTGCTGGCGGGCCGCGATGGTCTGGTCGAGCTTCAGCAGGGCGGTGGCCTTGCTGATGGTGTTGAGCGCGCTCTGGTAGTCGTTCTGGGCCTGCACCATGTCGCTGGCCTCCATCACGAGGAGGACGTCGCCGGCCTTCACGTCGTCGCCCGCGCGGGCGAGGACCTTCGTCACGCGGCCCGAATAGGGGGAGACCACGGGCACGTTGTCGTCCTCGTTGAGGGCGATGCGCCCCTCCGCCGAGCCCTCGGGCCGGAAGGTCATGGTGGCGACGGGGCGGATGCCGAAACCCGCCCGCTGCTCCTTGGTGGGGCGGAACAGGCGCTCGCCGCCGGCCGCCCGCTCGGCCGCCGCCGGCGCGTCCTCGCCCGAGGGCTCGCCGCCCGAGAACCCGGGCAGCAGCGCCAGGATCCGCTCGGCCGCGTCGCGCACCGGCTGCGGGTAGATCGCGGCCGCGGCCACCAGCGCGATCACCAGCGACAGCACGACCACGATGGGCAGCAGCCCGGAGCGGCGGCGCTCGCGGCGCACGCCCCGCCCGGTGCCGGCTTGGGCCTCGTCGTGCTCCAGGGGATTGCGGGCGTCCATGATCGTCTTCTGGGACTCGGCTCAAGGGTTGGCGGCCGCCGCGAATCGCCGAGGCCGCGGCAGCGCCCTCGGATCACGGACCGGGCGTGTGTCGCTTTTTGATGGCGGCCGGTGCGGTCTCCGCGGAACGTGATCCGCGCTCGCGCGGCCTTTCCATGGTCCCGTCGCGGAACCACCGTCAAGCTTGCCCGCGCGCCCGTCCGGGCACGATTGCGTGCGTGTCGGCATGGCGCAGGTCCCCCCGTTCCCGCTCAGGCCTCGTCGCGCCCCGGCCGGGTGCCCGGGCGAACCGGCCTCCACTATCCGCCCCGTGTGCCGGTTTCGTGAAGGCATGCGCCGGTGCCTGCCGCGCCTTCAATCCGGCGGTGGATGACACAATATCACACCAACGCCTATACGGCTCGCTCCCGCCCTCGAAGTCCGGAACGCTCATGTCCGATACCGCGACGCCCGCCGCCGACAAGATCCCCGTGACCGTGCTGACGGGCTATCTCGGGGCCGGCAAGACCACGCTCCTCAACCGCATCCTCACCGAGAATCACGGACGCCGCTACGCGGTGATCGTCAACGAGTTCGGCGAGATCGGCATCGACAACGACCTCGTCGTGGGCGCCGACGAGGAAGTGTTCGAGATGAACAACGGCTGCGTCTGCTGCACCGTGCGGGGCGACCTCATCCGCATCATGGACGGGCTGGTGAAGCGGCGCGGCAAGTTCGACGCGATCATCGTGGAGACGACGGGCCTCGCCGACCCGGCGCCCGTGGCCCAGACCTTCTTCGTCGACCAGGACGTCGGCGAGGCCGCCCGCCTCGACGCCGTGGTGACGGTGGCCGACGCCAAGTGGCTCTCCGACCGCCTGAGGGATGCCCCCGAGGCCAAGAACCAGATCGCCTTCGCGGACGTGATCCTGCTCAACAAGGCCGACCTCGTGGAGGCCGCAGACCTCGACCGCGTGGAGGGGGAGATCCGCGCCATCAACCCCTACGCCAAGCTCCACCGCACGCAGAACTGCGCGGTTCCCCTCGAGGCGGTGCTGGAGCGCAACGCGTTCGACCTCGGCCGCATCCTCGACGTGGAGCCCGAGTTCCTGGAGGAGGGGCACCATCACCACCACGATCCCGACCTGCAGTCGGTCTCCGTGAAGTGCGAGGGGCCGGTGAACCCCGAGACCTTCATGCCCTGGATCTCGAACCTGACGCAGGTCCAGGGGCCGGACATCCTGCGCTGCAAGGGCATCATCGCCTTCCCGGACGAGCCGAAGCGCTTCGTCTTCCAGGGCGTCCACATGATCCTCGACGGCGACCTGCAGGGGGACTGGCGGGCGGACGAGCCGCGCGTCTCCCGCGTCGTCTTCATCGGCCGCAACCTCGACGCGGAGAAGATCCGCGCGGAGTTCCTGGCCTGCCGGGCCTGAGCCGGAGACGGGCCGACGCCGGTCCGTCAGCCGAATCTCAACCTTTCGGCGCGATGACTGCGCGATAGCGGGCCGGCGTACCGGGCCCGCGGAGTTCGCGTTCCCATGGGCTCGACCATCGCCATCGGGTCGGCGTTCGGCGCCGGTCCCGCCCCGAACCGGTCGGCGTCCGGCCTCGCGCCGGGGCCCGTCGCCATCGATCCCCGGACCCGGGCGCGGGCCCGCCGCCTCGCCGAGGGCGTCGCCCGGGCGATGCTCGCGGCCTTCATCTTCTTTGCCTGCTTCGCCTTCTCGGACACCTCGCCCTACGACCTCGTGGCGATCCCCACGATCCTGGTCTGGCTGTGTCTCGGGATCCGCCTCCACCGGGGCGCGGTGCCCCTCGTCGCGCTGCTCCTCCTCTACCTCACGGGCATCGTCGTCGGGCTGATCCCGTTCCTCGACGAGGAGTTCCCGCGCACCTGGACGATCCAGCTGTTCTACCTCGCGCTGACCGGCATCTTCTTCGCGATGCTGTTCGCGGACGACACCCGGTCGCGGATGGAGCTGGCGCTCAAGGCCTACACGGCGAGCTGCGTGTTCTCGGCCACCCTCGGCATCGTCGGCTACCTCGACCTGATCGGCATCGAGGACCTGTTCTACAAGTACGGCCGGGCCTCGGGCACCTTCCAGGATCCGAACGTGTTCGGCTCCTTCCTGACGCTCGGCGCCCTCTACCTGATGCACGGCCTCCTCACCGGCACGGCCCGCCGCCCCCTCGTGGCGCTGACGGCGCTGATCGTCGTGCTCGCCGGCATCTTCCTGTCCTTCTCCCGCGGCTCCTGGGCCGGCAGCGTCGTCGCGACCGCCGTCATGGTGGTCTCGGTCTACGCCGCGAGCGGGTCCGCGCGGCTGCGCCGGCGCATCGTCGGCCTCACCCTGCTGACGGTGGTCCTCGGGATTATCGCGGTGATCGGGCTCCTCTCCGTCGACCACGTCGCGAAGATGTTCGAGACCCGGGCGGCGGTGACGCAGGACTACGACGAGGGCGAGACCGGCCGGTTCGGCAACCAGATCCGCGGCATCGCCATGCTGCTGGAGCATCCCCTCGGCCTCGGCCCGATGCACTGGCGCCTCACCTTCGGGCTGGAGCCGCACAACTCCTACCTCGGCAGCTTCGCCAACGGCGGCTGGCTCGGGGGCGTCGTGTTCCTCGGGCTCGCGGTCGCCACCGCCTTCGTCGGGTTCCGGCTGCTCGTGCAGGATTCGCCGGTGCGGGCCCACGCCCAGGTGGTGTGGTCGGCGCTGCTGATGTTCTTCCTGCAGGCCCTGCAGATCGACATCGAGAAGTGGCGCCACGTCTACATGATGCTCGGCATGGTCTGGGCGCTCGAGGCCGCGCGGCTGCGCTGGCTCGCCGAGGGCCGGCAGGGTATGGCGAAGCTTCAGCAACGCGCCGACGGGGATGGGTCGCCGTGAGCACGACACCGGAGGAGGCCGAGCGCCTCGAAGCCCTGCGCGACGTCGCCATCCTGGACACGCCGCCGGACGACCAGTTCGACGCCGTCTGCCGCACGGCGCGCCGCCTGTTCGGCGTCGCGAGCGCCTACGTGGCCTTCGTGGACGCGGATCGGCAGTGGCTGAAGACGCCCTGCGACGCGATTCCCTCGGAGATGCCGCGCTCCGAGACCTTCTGCGACCACACCATCCGCAGCGACGCGATTCTGGTCGTGCCCGACGCCGCGCAGGACGAGCGCTTCCGCCGGCTCGACCTCGTGCGCCGCGGGCGGATCGGCTTCTACGCCGGCGTGCCCCTGCTCCTGCGGCCGGGTATCCGCGTCGGCACCCTCTGCCTGACCGATCCGGTGCCGCGGGACTTCTCGGCCGCCGATGCCGAGGCCCTGCGCGACCTCGCCACCGTGGTGACGGCGCAGCTCAAGCTGCACCAGACCAACGTGCTGCGGGCCCGCGAGGTCGAGGCCCGCATCGCCCACGAGGCGCTGATCGAGGTTCAGGCCGAGGAGATCCGCCGCAGCGGCGCCCGCTACCGCGGCCTCGCCGACACCCTGCCGCTCCTCGTCTGGACCATGCGGCCCGCGGACGGGGAGGCGACCTACCGCAACCCCTGCTTCCGCAGCTACTACGGCGCGATCGGCGCCTCGCGGGCCGAGCGCATCGCCTGCAACCACCCGGAGGATGCGCACGCCATGGCCGCGGCCTGGGCGGGGGCGCTCACGAGCGGCCGGGGCTACACCGCGCAGTGCCGCCTGCGCCGCCACGACGGCGCCTATCGCTGGCACAAGCTGTCGATGACGCCGGTCCACCACCCCAACGATCCCGAGACGGTGATCGAGTGGCTCGGCACCGCCCTCGACATCGACGAGATCGTCACCGCCCGCATCGCCGTCGAGGAGGCGCAGGACCTCCTCCGCATTGCCCTCGAGGCGGCCGATGCCGGCACCTGGGACTGGGACATGCGCACCGGCCTCACGGTGCAGTCGCCCGAGAGCGTGCGCATCTTCGGGCTGCCGGAGACCGGCGCCGCCCAGACCCTCACCACCGCTGCCTGGACGGCGCTGCTGCACCCGGACGACGCGCCGGGGGTGTGGGAGGCGGTGCGGCTCGCGATCGACAGCCGCAGCACCTACGCGGCCGAGTTCCGGGTCGGCGAGCGCTGGGTCTACGCCCGCGGCCGCACGCTCTACGGCAGCGACGGGCGACCCGTCCGCATGGCCGGGCTCCACCTCGACGTGACGGAGCGCAAGGCGGCCGAGGCGGCGCTGCGGGCGCTCACCGCGGAGGCCCAGGCCGCCCGCGCCGAGGCCGAGCGAGCGAGCGAGGCCAAGAGCGAGTTCCTGGCCACCATGAGCCACGAGATCCGCACGCCCCTCAACAGCATCCTGGGCTACGCCGACCTTCTCCTCGACGAGCCCCGGCTCACCGGGGAGGACCGGCGGCGCCTGGAGCTGATCCAGGGCTCCGGCACCGCGCTCCTCACCGTCGTCAACGACATCCTCGACTTCTCGAAGATCGAGGCCGGCCAGCTCGACCTCGACCCCACCCACTTCCCGCTGCTCGCTATCATCGACAACACGGTCTCGATCGTGCGCGGGGGCGCCCTCAAGAGCGGGCTCGCCATCGAGGCGCGCCTCGATCCCGACCTGCCCGCCCACGTGGTCGGCGACGCCGCCCGCCTGCGGCAGGTGCTCTTGAACCTCCTCAACAACGCCGTGAAGTTCACGCCCGCCGGCTCCGTCACCCTGCACGTCCGCCGGGTCGGGACGGGCCCCGAGGGCGAGGCGATGCGCTTCGAGGTGACGGATACCGGCATCGGCATCGCGCCCGCCGAGCAGGCGCGGCTGTTCAAGCGCTTCAGCCAGGTCGACAGCTCGATCAGCCGGCGCTTCGGCGGCACCGGCCTCGGCCTCGTGATCTCCCGCCACCTCGTCACCCTGATGGGCGGCGAGATCGGCGTCGAGAGCCGCGAGGGGGCGGGCTCGACCTTCTGGTTCACCCTGACGCTACCCCGCAGCGCGGGCCCGGCCGTGCCGGACGAGGCGGTCCCCGCGCGCACCTCCGCCGGAGATCCGCGGGCGGACGGGCGCCCGCTGCGGCTCCTCCTCGTGGAGGACGTGCCCCTCAACCAGGAACTCGCCTGCGCGGTGCTGGAGGCCCACGGCTTCGCGGTGGCGGTGGCGGGCGACGGCGCGGAGGCGGTGGCCGCCGTCAGCCGCGCGGCCGCCGAGGGCGCGCCCTACGACCTCGTGCTGATGGACGTGCAGATGCCCCGCATGGACGGGCTGGCCGCCACGCGGCTGATCCGTGCCCTGCCGGCCCCGGCCTCGCAGGTGCCCATCGTGGCGATGACCGCGAACGTCCTGCCGAGCCAGGTCGCGGACCTGCGCGCCGCCGGCATGGACGACCACGTCGGCAAGCCGTTCCGGCGGGCCGACCTCCTCGCCACCATCGGCCGCTGGACGAGCACGCAGCGGGCGGCCCGCGCGGAGCCCGCCGCGCAGATCCTCGACCGGTCGGCTCTCGCTGCCGTGGAGCAGACCCTCGGGGCCGAGCGCGTGCGGGCCCTCCTCGGCCTCCTCGTCAGCGAGCTGCAGGAGCGCCTGCGCCCCGACGAGCCCGACCGGAAGCAGTTCGCCCACGATGCCCACGCCATGGTCTCGGCCGCCGGCATGCTGGGCTTCGTCGGCCTGTCCGACCTCTGCCGCGAGATCGAGGCGGCGGCGGCGAGCGGCGCCGACCTCGTTCCCCTGGTCCGCCGCCTGGAGGACCTGCGCACCGGCACCCTCGGGGCGATCCGGGCCCTGCAGGCGGCCTGACGCGGGTGACCCGCCCGCGTCAGGCCGGCTCCGCGGCCTCGGGCGCTTCCTCCGGCTCCGGGTCGGCCGTCCAGGCGGTCGCGAAGGCGGCGAGCTGCCGGGCGTCCCGGAAGGCCAGGACCGTGACGGAGCGCTCCGCCGGCACCCCGCCCGGGTAGGGGGCGAGCAGCACCGTCTCCCGCGAGAGCCTGGCCTCCGGCGCCTTCTCGGCGAGCCAGGCCTGCGCCTCCGGCGTCAGCGTCTCGGGGTCGGCGAGGGCCCGCGAATCCGACCGCAGCGCGATGATGCAGGTGCCGAGCGCCGGGTTGCGCTCCTGGATGCTCTTGATGAGGTCGATCACGGGGGCCTGCCGGGTTGTGCGGGGCGGGATGCGGGCGGGCGCCCGCTCAGCGCGCCTCGGGCAGCTCGTTGATCTGCACGCTCGCCTGGGCGTCCGTGAACTTCGGGATGTCGGAGAAGATCTCCTCGCCGTGGGCCTGGGCGGCCGCCCGGAACGCCTCGGCCGAGTCCCAGGTCAGCAGCGCCATCACCTGGACGGGGGCGGTGCCGCCGTCCGGTGTCCCTGCGCCGCGCAGGACCTTGGCCTCGTGCAGGCCCATCGGTGTCCAGCGCTCGCGCACCAGCGGCATGTGGTGTCCGAGGTAGTAGTCCATGTCGAACTTCTGTCCGGCCGGGTACATCACGCTGACGAGGATCATGGGGCGCTTCCTTCCGTCCGGTCCGCTCGGCGCGGGCCCGGGATGCGGGGGGAACTAGGCAGGCATCGGCGCGCCGGCCACCGCCGCCCCGACAAAAACCGTCCCGGCCCGCCCGCGGGGCCGGGCGGGCTACTCAGTGCAGCTTGACCCGGGAGACCGTGCGGCGGGTGAGCGCCCGGGCGACCGCGTCGAGGGCCGTCTTGAAGGTGCCGTGCAGCGCCATCTCGTGCATCTTGTAGAGGGAGCGGTACATCATCTGGGCGAACAGCCCGGCGATGAACATGTTCTTCCCCTGGATGAAGCCCATCAGGTTGCCGACGGTCGTGTACTCGCCGAGGGAGACCAGGGAGCCGAAGTCGCGGTAGCGGAACGGCTTCAGGGGCTTGCCGGCCATCTTGGCGGGGATCGCCTTGATCAGGTAGCTCGCCTGCTGGTGCGCCGCCTGGGCGCGGGGCGGGATCGGCGTGTCGGAGCCGGGCTCCACGAGGTAGGCGCAGTCGCCGAGCGCGAACACGTCCGGGTCCCGGGTGGTCTGGAGGGTCGGCGTCACCACGAGCTGGTTGGTGCGCGTCGTCTCGAGGCCGCCGATGTCCTTGAGGAAGGGCGGCGCCTTCACGCCGGCCGCCCAGACCACGAGCTCCGAGGGGATGAAGCCGCCGTCCGCGAGCGCCACCCCGTCCGGCCGGACCTCGGTCACGCGGGCCTGCACGCGCACGTCGACGCCGATGCGGGCGAGCAGCACCATCACCTCGGCGGAGAGGCGCTGGGGCACCGCCGGCAGGATGCGGTCGGCGGCCTCGACCAGGGTGATGCGCAGGTCCTTCGCGGGGTCGATCCGGTCCATGCCGGTGGAGACTACCTCGCGGATGGTCCGGTGCAGCTCGGCGGCGAGCTCCGTGCCGGTGGCGCCCGCCCCGATCACCGTGACGTGGAGCTGCCCCGGCCGCACGGGCCCGGGCTGGGTGTGGGCGCGCAGCACCGCGTTGACGAGGCGCTGGTGGAACCGCACCGCCTGGTCCTGCGTGTCGAGGGCGATGGCGTTCTCCTTCACACCGGGCGTGCCGAAATCGTTCGTGGTGGAGCCCACCGCCATCACCAGCGTGTCGTAGGGGACGCTGCGCAGCGGCGTGACCTCGCGCCCCTCGGCATCGTGGCTCGCGGCGAGCTGGATGGTGCGCGCCTGCCGGTCGAGGCCGGTCATCTCCCCGATCCGGTAGCGGAAATTGTGCGCGTGGGCGTGGTGCAGGTAGTCGACCGCGTGGTGGCCGACATCGAGGCTGCCGGCCGCCACCTCGTGCAGCAGCGGCTTCCAGATGTGGGTGCGCGCCCGGTCGACCAGGGTGACGTGGGCCGTCTTCGACCGCCCGAGCTTGTTGCCGAGCTTCGTCGCCAGCTGCAGCCCGGCCGCGCCGCCCCCGACCACCACGATGCGATGCAGGCCCTGCTCGTTCTCGCCCGGTACCATTCCGCCTCAGCCTCCCTCGCGACCCGACCGGCCGCCCGCCTCACATATCGCGCGGCATGCCTTCCGCCCATCCGGGCTGCGTCCCCGGGACGATATGGCAACGCTGCGCACGCACAAGAGCGGGTGTGTTGCCAGTCCCGGTTCCGCGTCCAGGGCCGCGCACCCGCGTGCGGCAGCACTTGCTCGGCACAGCGCACGATGGCGTTGAGGCCGAGCGCTCTCCCGTAATGTTACTGGGCATGCCGAGGGCCGCCATGACCGACCCCCAGCGCCGCGCCATTCGTAATGATCGCGCCCGTCTCGGAGCCCGCGGGCTCGCAGGCTTCGAGGTGCTCGGGCGAGAGACCGACCGCGACCTGACACGGCCGCACAACGAGGGCCGTCCGGTCGACCTCTGATTCGCTTCCTGCTCGACACCAACATCATCAGCAACGTCGCCAGGGCGATGCCCTCCGACGTGCTGCTTGCCTGGATGGCCGAACGGAACGACGAGGACCGCTACGTCGCCTCGCTCACGGTCGCCGAGATCCGGCGGGGCGTTCTGGAAAATCCGGCCGGGCGGCGGCGCGACGCGCTCGAGGCGTGGTTCTCCGGCCCCGAGGGCCCCCAGACCCTCTTCGCCGGCCGCATCCTGCCGTTCGACGAGCGGGCCGGCCTCGCCTCGGCCAGGCTGATGGCGGACGGGACGGCGCGGGGCCGCCCCCGCGGCGCCCTGGACACGATCATCGCCGCCGTCGCGGTAGCCAACGATTGCGTGGTGGTCACCGACAACGAGGGGCACTTCGAGGGCGTCCGCCTCGTCAACCCTCTGCGGGCCGCTCCCTGATCGGCCGAGGCCGCCGCGTCCGCGTCGCCCGGGTGTTCCCGGCGGCCGCGCCCTACCCGCCGCGCGCGATCACGCGGATCGCGTAGACGAGGCCCGTGAAGACGAGCAGGCTGAGCCCGTAGAACAGCACGAACCACAGGAGCCTGCCGCCGCGGCCGCCCGGCGGCTCCCGCCCCGGCATCCCGCTCAATGGCCGTAGCCCCCGGCCTCGATGTCCTCGGCCACCTTCCCGCGGAAGACCCAGTAGGCGTAGGCCGTGTAGGCGAGCGTCAGCGGCATCACCACCGAGTAGCCGATCAGCGCGAACTGCAGGGCGCTCACGGCGTTGGCGGCCTGCCAGATCGTCAGCTTCGGGGGCACCACGTAGGGGAACAGGCTGATCGCGAGGCCGAGGAAGCCGAGCAGGAACAGCCCGATGGTGAGCAGGAAGGGCGCCACCGTCCGGCCCTCGTCGAGGGTGCGCAGGATGCGCCAGCAGACGAAGCCGGTCACCAGCGGCACCGGCGCCACGTAGAGCGCGTTCGGCCACGCGAACCAGCGCCACTGGATGTCGCGCCCGAGGAAGGGCACCCACAGGCTGACGATCGCCATCGACAGGAGGGTGCCGAACAGGAACTGCCGGCTCTTGCGCCGCGCCCAGACCTCGAGCTCGCCCGAGGTCTTCATCACGCACCAGGTCGCGCCGAGGAGGCCGTAGCCGCAGATCAGGCCGATGCCGGTCATGACGCTGAACGGGGTGAGCCAGTCGAGCGTGCCACCCGTGTAGCCCCGCCCCTCGATCTCGAAGCCCTGCACGAAGGCGCCGAGCACCACGCCCTGCGCGAAGGTCGCGACGAGGGAGCCGTAGTGGAAGGCGTAGTCCCACACCGCCCGGCTGCGGTCGGCCTTGAAGCGGAACTCGAAGGCGACGCCCCGGAAGATCAGCGCGATCAGCATCAGCATGATCGGCAGGTAGAGGGCCGGCAGCAGGATCGCGTAGGCGACGCTGAACACCGCGAACAGGCCGCCGCCGCCGAGGATCAGCCAGGTCTCGTTGCCGTCCCAGATCGGTGCGACCGAGGTCATCATGCGGTCGCGCCAGTTGCCCCGCTCGGCCGCCGTGAACAGGATGCCGACCCCGAGGTCGAACCCGTCGATCACCACGTACATCGCGACCGCGAGGGCGAGCAGCCCCGACCAGACCAGCGGCAGCCAGAAGGCCGCGCCCTCGTACTCCATGCCGAACCCGAACATGCCGGACGCCCCTCCCTCACCCGGGGGCACCCTAGCCGTGGCGCAACCGCCAAGCCAATATCCTGGGATGGGATCCGGTGCGGGTCTCAGCGTGCCTCGACGCCGCGCCAGGCGGGGCGGCGATCGGCCTCCCACAGGGTGTCGCGCGAGGGGGGCGGATCGGCGACGGAGGGCGGCTCGGAGGCGACGCGGCGGGTGAGGGCCGCGAGGCCCTCGCGGGCGAGGCGGCCGCGGGTCTCCGGCGGCAGGACTTCGAGGGCTGGGAGCGCCTCCAGGGCCGGCAGCGCCGCCTGGGCGGCGGGCACGACCGCGCCGAGGGACGGCAGGCGGGCGGCGAGATCGGTCGCCTCCGGCGTCGCGCCGGGGCCGCCGCGCAGGAGCGCCAGGTAGGAGAGCGCCCCGATCACCAGCGCGGCGCGAAGCAGGAAGGTCATGACGTGCGGATCCCGGCCCGGTCGATGCCCGGATCCTGGGCGGCCCCCGTGAACCGGCCGTCAACGGCGCCTACGCACGCGGCGTGAAGTTGCCCGCATGGTGAACGGGCCGGGTAGGGGCCCTCGCGGATCGCGGTTACCTTGCGGAAAGCATGGCGGGCGAGGCCGGGCGCCCCGCAACATTCGCTTAAGCCGCCTCTGCGACCGTCGAGCTCAAGTCTTGGTCAGCCCCCGAGGGGTGCGCGACGGCGGAGGTCCCGGTATCCGGGGCCGCGGTCGCGCTGCGGATGCCCGTCTTGCGTAACTTCGCCGCCCTGTCCGCCCTGATCGATGCCCGCCTGGCGGGCCTCGTCCACGAGTCGGTCGTCGACGAGCCCGGAATCCGGTTCCGGCACGAGCGCTTCCTGGTGTCCCGCCTCGCCGCCGGCGCCGTGATGATGGCCGCGCTGCCGCCCTACCTGCTCTGGCGCGGCGTGCCCTCGGGCATCGAGACGGTGGCGATCGCCAGCCTGTTCCTCCCCGTGGTCGCCGCGGTGCTCCTCTCTCGCACCGGCTCGCTCTGGGTCGCCCACGCACTCTCCTCCGCGGGCCTCACCGGCCTCGTCGTCTGCCTCTCGGGCATGACCGGCGGCACCCATTCGGCGGCCGGCTTCTGGCTCGTGGCGGTGCCCCTCGAGGCGGTGGTCTCCGGCTCCCGGCGGGCGACGCTCGTGGCGGCCCTCATCGCCATGGCGGGGGCCGTCGCGGTCGCCTGCGGGGGCTCCTGGCTCGCCGCGCCGGCGGCGGTGGCGCTCTCGGCCGAGATCGCGATGCCGGTCTTCGCCGTCACGGCGATCGGCCACGTTGCCGCCCAGGCGTTGGAGCACCTGCGCAACGAGGGCCGCTGGCGTGCCCAGATGCGCGACACCGAGGCGCGCGACCGCATGCTGCTCTCGGCAATCGACGACCTCGTGACCTGGCACGACGGTAACGGACGGGTGCTGGAGGCGAGCGCCTCGGCCGCCAAGTTCGTGGGCGCCGAGGCGGCCCGCCTGCGCGGCCACGGCCTGCTCGACCGGGTGCACGTCGCCGACCGTCCCGCCTTCCTGAAGGCGATCAGCGACGTGGCCGCGAGTGGGCGCCCCGCCACCGTGCCGTTCCGCCTGCACATCGACGCCCGGCAGGCCGGGGGCGCCCGGGTGATCCATGCCGAGATGCGCGCCCACCGCATCGCCGACCCGGTCGGAGGTGCTGCCGCCTCCACGGTCGTCGCCGTGACCCGCGACGTCACCGAGCATCGCCGCCACGCGGAGGAGCTGGAGCGCGCCCGCGCCGAGGCCGAGCGCGCCGACGAGGTGAAGAGCCGCTTCCTCGCCAACGTCAGCCACGAGCTGCGCACGCCGCTGAACGCCATCATCGGCTTCTCGGAGCTGCTGGCCGGCGAGGGCGCGGTGACGCTCGGGCCGGAGCGCTCGCGGGAATATGCCGGCATCATCGGCGCCTCGGGCCACCACCTGCTCGGCGTCGTCAACACGCTCCTCGACATGAGCCGCATCCAGAGCGGCAACTTCGACTACGCCCCCGAGACGATCGACGCGGCGGCCCTGGTGCGCACCTGCTGCGACCTGATGCAGCTCAAGGCCGACGAGGCCGGGATCGCCCTCGTCCGCAGCGTCGGCGACGGGCCCGTGGAGATCACGGCCGATCCGCGCGCCTGCCGGCAGGTGCTGATCAACCTGATCTCGAACGCCGTGAAGTTCACCCCGCGCGGCGGCCGGGTCGAGGTCTCCCTGCGCCACTCGGCGCGCGGCCTCGACGTCACCGTGACGGATTCGGGCGTCGGCATCCGGCCCGAGGACCTGCCGCGCCTCGGCACGCCGTTCTTCCAGGCCGGCACCGGCGGCTACAAGCGCGCCCACGAGGGCACAGGGCTCGGGCTCTCGGTGGTGCAGGGTCTGGTCGGCCTGCACGGCGGCACCATCGCCATCGAGAGCGCGGTGGAGGCCGGCACCACCATAACGGTGACGCTGCCCCTCGATTGCCGCCGCGGCAGCGCGCAGGCCGCGCCCGCGCCGATCACCACCGCCATCCGCGGCGCCGGTCGCGGACCGGGCACGATGCCGGCGGCGCTTCAGGCGGCCGGACAGGCGTCGGCGCCGGTGGTGCGCCTGCCCCTCGGCCTGTTCGAGCCGGAGCCCGCCTCCGTCGAGGGCGTGCGCGAAGGGGTGCGCGGCGTCGAGGCCGTCCCGATGCGGCGCGCCGGATGAGGGTCGAGCGAGGGGACAGCATGCGGGACCATCGCGAGATCATCGTGGCCGGCGAGGCGCGCAGCGCCCGGCCGAGCCAGTCCGCTGGCCAGCCCCCGCGTCGGCGGGCGCCGAGCGCCCGGCAGGAGGCCGGCGAGCTTCGGGCGGCGCTGGGGTACCTCGCCCGCGGCGCGGCCCGGCACTGCCGGGCGAACCCCCTCGGGGTCCTCGGCGCGACCGCGGCGACGGGGGCTGCGGCCCTCGTCTGCCTCAATGCCCTGGGCTTCCAGGTGGGCCGCCACCCGGCCCCCATCCTGCCCAAGATCGCGACCCGCCAGGAGGCGCCCCGCACGCCGGCCCGTACCGTGACCGCCGACAAGCCGTCCCCGGAGAAGGCCAACGAGGCGCCGCGGGAGGCCGAGGTTCCCCGGGGCGCCCGGGCCGCCGAGGCTCCGCCGCGGCGCGACGCCATCGGCGACCTGATCCGCGCCGACGAGACCACCGCCTCGGTGACGCCGAAGCCGGCGCCCGCCGTCCTCCAGGCCCAGCGCGCCCTGGTCAAGCTCGGCTACGGTCCGCTCAAGCCCGACGGCCTGATGGGCACGGGCACCCGGGCGGCCATCGAGAAGTTCGAGCGCGACCGCAAGCTCCCCGTGAAGGGCGAGCCCAGCGGCCGGACCCTGCGCGAGCTCGCCGCCCGCGCCGGCCTGCCGCCGGGCTGAAGCGAGAGCGCCCTCCGCACGGCGCGTCCCCCGACGGTTCGTCCGGGGGCCGGACAGCCCCGATTTCGCTCGCCTCAGCCCCGAACGGCGCTGCGGTAGGCTGCCGAGAGGGCGGTCAGCGCGTCGCGCGGACGGCCACCCCCGATCCGCGAGTGCAGGAGGACGGGGAGACGCGGCAGGTCGGGTAGGCCGAGCGCCGGCCCGACATCGACGGCGCCGAGCGGCAACATGCGCGGCGGCAGGGCCGCGACGCCGAGACCCGCGGTCACGGCCGCCGCGACGGCCGCGACCCCGCCGCCGACGAAGACCTCCCGCCAGGGAACGCCGGCCGCGTCGAGGTGCTGCCCGGCCATCGCGCGCACGCCGCAGGGCTCAGCCAGCGTAGCGAGGGGCAGGGGCTCGCCGGCCCGGTGCCGCCAGGCTGGCGCCGCGAACCACCCGAACCGCTCCTCCGCGACGACCTCGCCGTCGCCGCGCCCGTCGTGCTGGCGGACGATCACCGTGTCGAGTTCCCGCCGGTCGAAGCTCTGGAGCAGGTCCCGGGAGGACCCGATCCGGATCTCGATCAGCAGGTGCGGATCCCGCGCGTTCATCCGCGCGATCAGCGCGGGCAGTTCGGGCCCCGCGACATGGTCGCTGATGCCGATGGTCAGGCGCTCCCGGGCCTCGCCGAACACCGCGAGCGCCCGGTCATGGGTCCGCAGGAGTTCGCGGGCGTGCTCCAGGAAGGCCGCGCCCTGCGCGGAGAGCCGGACGTGGCGGGGCGTCCGCTCGATGAGCCGGCGGCCGAGCCGCTCCTCCAGCCGCTTCAGCTTGAGGCTGACCGCGGCCTGCGTCGTCCCCATCGCCTCGGCCGCCCGCGTGAAGCTCTCGAACTCGGCGATGCGGACGAAGGCCAGGACGGCATCGAGGTCGAGTACGCCGCTCATGATTTTCAAACGTTATGACTGAAATCGGTTCGGATAGCATATCAATATGACGGGGCGAGCCGCAACATGGCACTGCACCGACGAGGAGAATGCTCGATGCCGCTCACCCACATCGCCATGCGTGCCGGAAAGCCGGCCGCCTATCGCCAGGCCATTTTCGACAGCCTGTATCAGGCCATGCGGGAGTCCTTCACCGTGCCCGAGGACGATCAGTTCATGTCCATCACCGAGCATGACGGCGCGAGCTTCCGCTACGGTGCGTCCTATCTCGGGATCCGGCGCAGCGACGATCTCCTGCTCATCCAGCTGACCGTGAGCAACACGCGTCCCCCGGAGCAGAAGAAGGCCCTGTTCCGGCGCATCACGGAACGGCTCGCCGAGAGCCCCGGCGTCCGCCCGGAGGACGTGTTCATCAACCTCGTCGAGGTCGAGACGGTGAACTGGTCCTTCGGCCACGGCCTCGCTCAGTACGCGTGACGCGGGTCGGCGCGATCCCTGCCCGGGGTTGCCCGACCTGCTGACGTGCTAGAGAGCGCCCCGCACCGCGTCTTCGCGGGGCGAGAGGAACCGCACCCATGGCCCGCCTGCGCTCGGACTTCTTCGTGTCGGCGCACCTGCGCCGGCTCGACGTGGAGGGCATCCCGGCCGTGCTGCGGCGGCGGGGCGCGGCGGAGGCTGGGGCGGTGTTCGCCAAGGTCGATCGGCTCGACGGGACGGCCGACCTCTACGGCCCGGCGCCGCAGGCCCTGTTCGGGGCGGAGGATTCCGGCGAGCGCCGCTTCGCGCCGCTCCTCACGGGGGGCACGCCCCTCGACGTCGAGGAGCGGATCGCCAAGGAGGCCCGCTTCGACTCGGATCTCTGGCTCATCGAGATCGACGACCGGGCGGGCCGCCACTTCCTGGATTTGGCTGAGTAGATGGCTGGCCGAGCAGCGCTCAGCCCCACAGATCCGCGTCGGGCGGGTGGATGGTGCTGCCCGCGAAGCGCAGGGCGGGCTCCCGGTCGCGGGCGAGCAGCAGCGGGCCGTCGAGGTCCACGTAGTCGGCGTGGTGGGCGAGCAGCATGGCGGGCGCCATGGCGAGCGAGGTGCCGACCATGCAGCCGACCATCAGGGCGAGCCCCCGCGCCCGCGCCTCGTGGGCGAGCATCACGGCCTCGGTGAGGCCGCCGGTCTTGTCGAGCTTGATGTTGATGGCGTCGTAGCGGTCGCTGAGCGCGTCGAGGCCCGAGCGGTCGTGCAGGCTCTCGTCGGCGCAGAGCGGGATCGGCCGCGCGATCTCGGCGAGCAGGGCGTCCTCGCCCGCCGGCAGGGGCTGCTCGATCAGCCCGACGCCCGCCGCGACGCAGGCCGCGAGGTTGGCCTCCAGGGTCTCTCGGCGCCAGGCCTCGTTGGCGTCGACGATGAGGCGGGCTGCCGGCGCCCCCCGGCGCACCGCGGCGATGCGCTCGGGATCGCCGGCGCCGCCGAGCTTCACCTTCAGGAGGGGCCGGTCCGCGGCCGCGCGGGCCGCCGCCTCCATGCTCTCGGGGCTGCCGAGGCTCAGCGTGTAGGCGGTCACCGCAGGGGCGGGGGCGGTGAGGCCTGCGAGCTCCCAGGCCGGGCGCCCGACGAGCTTCGCCTCGAGGTCGAACAGGGCGCAGTCGAGGGCATTGCGGGCGGCGCCCGCGGGCAGGCGCTCCAGGAGCTCGGCCCGGGTGAGGCCCGCCGCCACCGCCTCCGCCTGGGCCTCGATCAGCGCCGCCACGCTCTCCGGGCTCTCGCCGTAGCGGGCATAGGGCACGCACTCGCCGCGGCCGAGGGCGGGGCGCTCGGTGTCGTCTGCGACCGTGGCCGTCACCACCACGGCCTCGGTGCGGCTGCCCCGGGCGATCGTGAAGGCGCCCGCGATCGGGAAGCGCTCGACGGCGACGGTGAGGCGGCGGCTCACGCGCCGGCTCCGGCGGGGGCCGTCCGGCGCGTGGCGGGGAACGCGGCGACGATCCGGTCGACGAGGCCCTCCACGCCGAACCGCACCGGGTCGGTGGCCGGCAGGTCGTGCTCGGCGGCAAGGTCCGCGAGGAGCGCCCGCGCCTCGGCCTCGCCGAGGGCCTGCGTGTTCACCGCGATGCCCACGGGGCGGATGTCGGGGTTCGTCAGGCGCCCGAGCTGCACCGTGAGGTCGATCACCGCGCGGATCGAGGGCAGCGGGTGCTGCACGCCCCGCATGGTGGTGCGGGTCGGCTCGTGGCAGACCACGAAGGCATCGGCCTGCGCCCCGTGCAGCAGCCCGAGGCTGACGCCCGCGAAGGACGGGTGGTAGAGCGAGCCCTGGCCCTCGATGAGATCCCAGTGGCCGGGCTCCGCGGCGGGCGAGATCCACTCCACCGCCCCCGAGATGAAGTCCGCCACCACGGCGTCGATCGCCGCGCCGCGACCCGAGATGAACACCCCGGTCTGGCCCGTGGCGCGGAAGTCCGCGTCGAGCCCACGCTCGCGCATGCCGCGCTCCAGGGCCAGCACCGTGTACTTCTTGCCGACGGAGCAGTCGGTGCCGACGGTGAGGAGGCGCAGCCCCGGGCGGCGGGTGCCCTTGCCGGTCGGGAAGGTCTCGGTGGTGTGACGCACGTCGTGGAGCGCCCGGCCGCTCGCCCGCGCGGCCTCGGCGATCGCCGGGATCGAGCCGAGGCGCACGTGCAGGCCGCTCGCCACGTCGAGACCCGCCTCCAGCGCCGCCACGATCTCGGCGATCCAGTGCTCGGGCAGCACGCCGCCCGCGTTGACCACGCCGATCACCAGGGTGCGGCAGCCCTTCTCCACCGCCTCGGCCAGGGTGAGGTCGGGGATGCCGAGATCGGCCGCGCAGCCGGGCAGGCGCATCTGGCCGACACACCAGTCCGGCCGCCAGTCCGCGATGCCGTAGGCGGTCTTGGCCGCGAGCCGGTCGGGCACGTCGCCGAGGAACATCAGGTAGGGCGTGGCGATCTGCATCGGGAACCTTTCGGCCGGCGGGCGCATCGGCCCGTCTATGCGCCATCACGCCGCGGAACGCCAACGCCTGACATGGGGCCGCCCGGCCCCGAGCCGGAGTTCCCGCTACGAAGCGGTCCCGGCCTGCGAGGGCGGGGCTTCCCGGGATCCGATGGTCGTGGAGTGAGGCTCTACTGGAAGGTGATCGGTACGTTCACGACCATCGTGTCCTTCCCCGGCGGCAGTGGCGGCGGCTTCAGCGGCTGCGCGGCGCGAACGGCGCGGAGCGCGGCGGCATCGAGACCGGCCAGTCCGCTGCCCTGTGCGACCATCACCTGGCTGATCCGTCCCTCACGATCGACCGCGAACCGAATGAGCGTCGTCAGGGGCGCGGCGGGATGGCCGTAGCCCGCTGGCGGGCGGTAGGACCTGCGGATCTCGCGGGAGGCCTGCGCTGCCCAGTCCGGCAGGCTCTCGGCCTGCGCCGGCCCAACCGCGGACGGGAGTGCGATCGGACCCCCGGCGAGCGAGGATACGAGGAAGCTGACGGCGCGCATCGTGCCCGAGCCCATCATCGCGGCCCCGGGCACCACAGGTCTACCCGCGTCACGCGACGCATGGTCCACCCCGTAGCTTGCCGGAGCGGTCGGGTTACCGCGTGAGCGAGTTGGCGGACCAGTAGCAGATGTTTCGCGCGTCCGTGCGGGCGAAGCAGGTGAACCCGTCGCTCTCGGCCTCGGCACTGACGGTCTCGCCGGTCTGCCAGAGGCGGCATTCGCCGGCGCGGACCAGTCTCTTGAGGCGGTCCTGATGGCCTTCGGTGTCCGCCGCCCCTGGGTTCAGCAACTGCTCCGCGGCGAGCAGCGACTTGCAGCCGTATGAGGTCAGCCTGACCTCCGCGGCGCGCGGCGCGCCGGTCGCCACGCAGCTCAGCGCCGCACAGCCGAGCATGAACTTCGTCATCGGATGTCGCTCCTGGATCGCGGCCCACGCCCGTCGCGCGGACGTCGTCACGCCGCGGATCCGACCCTGCTCCGGGGCGGATCAACTGTGTGAGGCAGGTCAAGACCGGGATATTTCGGCAATCTGTCCGCTCAAAGTCTTCCCGGATGTTTTTGCCGAATTGTCCTGGTCATTGACACATCTTTCCCGAACTGCAAGCTGACGCCCGATATGCTTTAGAAGGCTTGGATTTCAGGAGCTTTCGCTGTCGAACGCACCGCGCGTTCCAGGCTGATGAGGGAGCAAAAGCCGGAGCAGATCACAAAGAAAAACGGCGAAGTCGCGAGACTTCGCCGTGATCTTAGAGGCTCCCGAGCGGTAACAACGAAAAGCCGTTTGGATCCAGTCACAAGCCCATCCAAGCTATCCAACTAATCTCAGGTGTCAATGATGTAATAAGCGCCAAGACAGAAATTAAGAAAATCATAATATATCAGGATGTGTAGGACGGAAGTCTATGCAATCCATTAGATATGCATATTTATTATCTGAAATCATAATATGATTTTTGTTTCACTTATTTTTTTATTATTGCCTTTCAGAAGGGTCCTCGGTAGGGATGGTGATTGCGGCCTTGCAGCTGGATGATCTCTGGTCGTCTCAAGCAAGACTGCTGGCAGCACTTGCCCCAAGGCAGGCGCGGTCTCCGGCTAGGACCGGCAACAAAAGCGAAGCATTGCTGTGGAGGAGTCCATGAGAGCAGTCCATCTTCTCGCGCTCGGCGCGAGCGTGGCGGTTGCCACCCCGGCGCTGGCCAATGAGAGCGTCCTGAAAGGCATCGCCAACCCGGCGGACCAGGTGCTTCAGACGGTTGACTACGCCAACACCCGTTACTCGAAGCTCGACCAGATCAACGCTTCCAACGTCAAGAACCTCCAGGTCGCCTGGACCTTCTCGACGGGCGTGCTGCGCGGCCACGAGGGCTCGCCCCTCGTCGTCGGCAACATGATGTACGTCCACACCCCCTTCCCGAACATCGTCTACGCGCTCGACCTCGACCACGAGGCCAAGATCGTCTGGAAGTACGAGCCCAAGCAGGATCCGTCCGTGATCCCGGTGATGTGCTGCGACACGGTCAACCGTGGCCTGGCCTACGCCGACGGCGCCATCCTGCTGCACCAGGCCGACACCACCCTCGTCTCGCTCGACGCCAAGTCGGGCAAGGTGAACTGGTCGGTCGTTAACGGCGACCCGAAGAAAGGCGAGACCAACACCGCCACCGTCCTGCCGGTCAAGGACAAGGTCATCGTCGGCATCTCCGGCGGCGAGTTCGGCGTGCAGTGCCACGTCACCGCCTACGACCTGAAGTCCGGCAAGAAGGTCTGGCGCGGCTACTCGGTCGGTCCGGACGATCAGATTTTGGTCGATCCCGAGAAGACCACTTCTCTCGGCAAGCCTGTCGGCAAGGACTCCTCGCTGAAGACCTGGGAAGGCGATCAGTGGAAGACCGGCGGCGGCTGCACCTGGGGCTGGTTCTCCTACGATCCCAAGCTCGACCTGATGTACTACGGCTCGGGCAACCCCTCGACCTGGAACCCCAAGCAGCGTCCGGGTGACAACCGTTGGTCGATGACGATCTGGGGACGTAACCCGGATACCGGCATGGCCAAGTGGGTCTACCAGATGACGCCCCACGACGAGTGGGACTTCGACGGCGTCAACGAGATGATCCTCTCGGATCAGAAGGTCGGCGGCAAGGAGCGTCCGCTGCTCACCCACTTCGACCGCAACGGCTTCGGCTACACCCTCGATCGCGCCACCGGCGAGCTGCTCGTCGCCGAGAAGTACGATCCGGTCGTGAACTGGGCCACCAAGGTCGAGATGGACAAGGGTTCGAAGGAGTACGGCCGTCCGCTGGTCGTGTCGAAGTACTCGACCGAGCAGAACGGCGAGGACGTGAACTCGAAGGGCATCTGCCCGGCCGCGCTGGGCTCCAAGGACCAGCAGCCGGCGGCCTACTCGCCGAAGACGCAGCTGTTCTACGTGCCGACCAACCACGTCTGCATGGACTACGAGCCCTTCAAGGTGTCCTACACCCCGGGCCAGCCCTACGTGGGCGCGACCCTGTCGATGTACCCGGCCCCGAACTCGCACGGCGGCATGGGCAACTTCATCGCCTGGGATGGCGTGAACGGGAAGATCAAATGGTCGAACCCGGAGCAGTTCTCGGTGTGGTCGGGCGCGCTCGCCACGGCGGGTGACGTGGTCTTCTACGGCACGCTGGAGGGCTACCTGAAGGCGGTCGACTCGAAGACCGGCAAGGAGCTGTACAAGTTCAAGACGCCGTCGGGCATCATCGGCAACGTGATGACCTACCAGCACAAGGGCAAGCAGTACGTTGGCATCCTGTCGGGTGTCGGTGGCTGGGCGGGCATCGGCCTGGCGGCCGGTCTCACCGACCCGAATGCCGGTCTCGGCGCGGTGGGCGGCTACGCGGCCCTGTCGAACTACACCAACCTCGGTGGTCAGCTGACCGTCTTCACGCTGCCGAACTAATCGGCCGCAGGTCCGACCTCGAAACCGGGTGCCGGCGCGGATTTCCGCGCCGGCACTTTTTTCGTCGTGGCCCGCACGGATCCGCCGACCTCGGTCGATCCCAGGGTGGCACCGCCCCTTGCGCCGGGGCGGCGCATCGGCTGTGGTCCGCGCCGACGAGGCAGGACACACGCTCCATGAAGATGTACGGCAACTGGCGCTCGGCCGCCGCCTTCCGGGTGCGCATCGCGCTCAACCTGAAGGGCATCCCCTGCGAGGAGACCTTCATCGATCTCGACGCGGGCGACCAGCACAAGCCGGAGTTCCGGGCCATCAACCCGCAGGGCGCGGTGCCGGCCCTGTTCGACGGCGACGGGCCGCCCCTGACCCAGTCCCTCGCGATCCTCGACTACCTCGAGGAGACCCACCCCGCCGTTCCGCTCCTGCCGACCGAGCCGCGCGCCCGGGCCCGCGCCCGCTCGCTCGCGCAGGTCGTGGCCTGCGACACGCACCCGCTCTACGTGCCGCGCGTGCGCACCTACCTGATGGAGGCCTACGACCTGCCCCGGGAGCGCATGCTGGGCTTCGTGCGCCACGTCTTCACCACGGGCCTCGAAACCCTGGAGACGCGCCTCTCCGGCGAGCCCGGCACCGGCCGCTACTGCCAGGGCGACGCGCTGAGCCACGCCGACCTCTGCCTCGTCAGCCTTTGGGTCGGCACCGGCATCTTCGGGGTCGAGACGGCGGCCTACCCGACGGTGCGGCGCATCGCCGAGGACTGCCTCGCGCAGGACGCCTTCGCGCGGGCTCACCCGCTGCGCCAGCCCGGGGCGCCGGCCTGAGGCCGGCTGCCGCGCCCGCGCCGTCGACGGGCAAGCATCCTCCCGGGTGCCGCGCTGCCCGTGGAGGGCGATCGCTCCTCCGGGATGGCCTCTCAGGTCACGTCGAAGGAGGTCCAGAGCCCGGTGTCGAAGCGCTCCAGCACGGTGGCGCTGATCAGCCAGCGGCCCGGGTTGTCGGCCAGGAACGCGATGCGGGCGGTGCGGCCCTCGAGGAGCTGGAAGGTGTCGAGCCAGTAGGGCTCCCAGCCATCGTCGAGGGGGTGGAGCAGCCGGAAGACGTGCCCGTGCAGGTGGAGCGCCTGGGGGAAGGCGGTCTCGTTGCGCAGCGCCAGCACGACCACCGAGCCGCGCTTCACCGAGAAGGACGGGGCCGCGCCCGCCGCACCGCTCACGCCGTTGACGAGCCAGATCTTGCCCGGGTCTCCCGAATAGGTCGGCTCGGCCTCGGGCTTGGCCTTGTCGACCGCGGCGCCCCCCGCGATCACGATGTCGCGGCGGATCGCGTTCTGCAGCTTCACCTCGGCGGGCAGCAGCTTGTTGTCGCCGATCGGGCCGATCGGGGGCCGCTTCTCCGTGACGGGCTCGCCCTTGGTGGTGACGGTGGCGAGGGTCAGCCCCTGGCCGATCAGCGCCTGGATCGAACCCTGCGCGCCGGGCTCCGCCGGCAGGTCGACGAGCAGGTCGTAGCGGGTGCCGGGCGGGAAGGGGAGGGTGGCGCGGAGCGGCTCGAAGGTGTCGGTGGGTTGGCCGTCGACCGCCGCCACGTAGACCTTCACGCCCTCGAAGCGCAGGCGCGTGCCCCGGGCGTTGCAGGCGTTGCCGAGGCGGATGCGGACCCGGCTGCCCGGGCGCGCCGCGAAGGTCTCCGGCGTCGGCCGGCCGTTGACGGTCACGAGGTTGCCGAGGCGTCCGCCGGCCGCCGCGAAGGCCGTCTGGCCGAAGGACAGCAGGGTGGCATCCTCCTGCAGGCGCCAGTCCTGCATCAGGAGGGTGACGTCCGCGTCGACGGCCGGCGGCGTCTTCTCCTCGACGATCAGGAAGCCCGCAAGGCCCCGGCCGGAGGGCTCGCTCGACCCGCCGACCACGAGGGGCCGGGCGAGGTAGGTGCCGGCATCCGGCGGCACGAAGCTGTAGGTGAAGTCGCCCCCCGGCGGGATCGGCGGCTGCGTCACCCCGCCGACCCCGTCCATGGCGTTCTGGTTGCGCACGCCGTGCCAGTGCAGCGACAGGGGCTTGTCGGTGCGGTTCTCGACCCGCAGCCGGACCGTCTCGCCGAGCCGCACCCGGATCACCGGCGGACGCCCGCCCTCGGGGCCGAGGGACCAGACCGGCGTCTCGGCGGCGGGCTCGGGGCGCAGCCGGATCTTCGCGGGGGCGGCCGCCAGCGGCTTCGCCTCGGGGGCCGGCGCCGGAGCCGGAGGGGGAGGGGGCGCCGCCGCGGGCTTCTGCGCCGGCTGCGCCGAGCCTGCGCGCGGGATCAGGCCGGTGACTGCCAGGCCGCCCAGCAGCGCGCGGCTCAGGAGCGTGCGGCGCGACGGACGGGCGCGGGGCGGACGCGGGGGGCGGGCAGGCGGCATGACACCTCGTACGGCGGGGTCGTCGGGCTTCGGGCGCACGCTTGTAGCGGCGGGGGGCCGGACGCGCCACCGTCGGGCTCCTTGCCGGGTCCTTGCCGGGAGGCTCGCCGCGGCTCCGCAAGTTTTTTGCTGCGGGCCGGCACCCGCGTGCTATAGACCCGCCCTCCGGCGGGCGGTTCGCGCGCCGGGTGTTGGCGCTCGCGGGCGTGGCGGAACTGGTAGACGCGCTGGATTTAGGTTCCAGTGTCGCAAGACGTGGGGGTTCGAGCCCCTCCGCCCGCACCAGGCCGCCGTCGGGAACGGATTGGCTCCTCCCTCCAGGAACGAGGCCGGCCCAACCCAGCCGCTTTGAGTCGGCCGATCACCCGGCGCCCCGTGCCGCCGCGCGCCCGCGCTCGCGGGTCGCGGACGGGATCCGACGACACAGACACTTCGAAGAGCGGAAAGACGACGATGCAGGTGACCGAGACACGTTCCGAGGGGCTGAAGCGCGAGTTTCAGGTTCTCCTTGCCGCCAAGGAACTCGAGGATCGCCTGACCACCGAGCTGTCCGGCATGAAGGACAAGGTGCAGCTCAAGGGCTTCCGGCCCGGCAAGGTGCCGGTCGCGCACCTGCGCAAGGTCTATGGCCGCTCGATCATGGCCGACGTCGTGCAGAACGCCGTCAACGAGGCCAACCAGAAGATCGTGACCGACAACGGCCTCAAGCTCGCCCTCGAGCCGCAGATCGAGTTCCCCGAGGACAAGTCCGCCGTCGAGCAGGCCCTCGACGCCAAGGCCGACCTCTCCTTCAAGGTGGCGCTCGAGGTGCTGCCGAGCTTCGAGCTCGCCGACCTCTCGGACGTCGAGCTGAAGAAGCTCGTCGCCAAGCCCTCCGAGGCCGAGGTCCAGGAGGCGCTCGACCGCATGGCCGGCCAGAGCCGTCCGTTCAGCGAGCGCGAGGCGGGCGCCGCCGCCGAGACCGGCGACCGCGTCACCATCGACTTCGTGGGCCGGATCGACGGCACCGAGTTCGAGGGCGGCAAGGGCGAGGGCATCGACCTGGAGCTCGGCTCGGGCACCTTCATCCCGGGCTTCGAGGAGCAGCTCGTCGGCGCCAAGGTCGGCGAGAGCCGCCTCGTCAAGGCGACCTTCCCGGAGGCCTACGGCGCCGAGGCCCTGGCCGGGAAAGCGGCCGAGTTCGACGTCACGGTGACGAAGATCCAGGCGCCCGGCGAGGCCACCATCGACGACGACTTCGCCAAGGGCCTCGGGCTCGAGAGCCTCGACAAGCTCAAGGAGGCCGTCGAGAAGGCCATCGGCTCCGACTACGAGGCCGCCTCCCGGCGCAAGCTCAAGAAGGAGCTGCTCGACGCGCTCGACGGCAAGTACGCCTTCGACCTGCCCCCCTCCCTCGTCGCCCAGGAGTTCGCCTCCGTGTGGGCGCAGGTCGAGCAGGACCTGAAGACCCGCGGCAAGACCTTCGAGGACGAGGACACCACCGAGGAGAAGGCCACGGCCGAGTACCGCAAGATCGCCGAGCGTCGCGTCCGCCTCGGCTTGGTGCTTGCGCAGGTCGGCGAGAGCGCCGATATCAAGGTCTCCGACGAGGAGGTGAACCAGGCCCTCATCGCCCGGGTCCGGCAGTTCCCGGGCCAGGAGCAGCAGGTCTGGGACTTCTACCGGAAGAATGCACAGGCGCTCGCCGAGCTTCGCGCGCCGCTGTTCGAGGAGAAGGTGGTTGACCACGTCCTCGCGCAGGTCAAACTTGTCGAGGAGCCCGTCTCGAAGGAGGCGCTCTTCGCCGATGAGGACGCCGAAGCCGACGCCGCCGAAGAGAAGCCGGCCGACAAGGCCGACTGAGCCCGCCGGGTCCCGTTCCGGGGCGGCGGGCGCGGGTTAGGCGGCGTTAACCGTCGCCGTCGTTCGCTGTTTCGCCCGGTCCTCGCGTGATTCGCGCGGTGGCCGGGCCCCTTGGAGCCTGGGGCACGCCATGAGAGATCCGGTCGACTACTACAACAGCGCGCTCGTCCCCATGGTGGTCGAGCAATCGAGCCGCGGCGAGCGCGCCTTCGACATCTACTCCCGGCTGCTGCGCGAGCGGATCATCTTCCTCACCGGCCCGGTCGAGGATTACGGCGCCTCGCTCATCGTCGCCCAGCTCCTCTTCCTCGAGGCCGAGAATCCCAAGAAGGAGATCTCCTTCTACATCAACTCGCCCGGCGGCGTGGTGACGTCCGGCCTCTCGATCTACGACACCATGCAGTTCATCCGCTGCCCGGTGACAACGCTCTGCGTCGGCCAGGCCGCCTCGATGGGCTCGCTGCTCCTCACGGCCGGCGAGCCGGGCCACCGCTTCGCCCTGCCGAACGCCCGCATCATGGTCCACCAGCCCTCCGGCGGCTTCCAGGGCCAGGCCACCGACATCCTGATCCACGCCCGCGAGATCGAGGCCCTGAAGCGGCGCCTCAACGAGATCTACGTGAAGCACACCGGCCGCGACTACGAGACCATTCACCAGGCCCTCGAGCGCGACAACTTCATGACCGCGGACGCCGCCAAGGAGTTCGGCCTCATCGACGAGGTCATCCAGAAGCGCCCCGAGCCCGCGGCGGCCTAAGCCTCTCGTGCGTCCCTCAGCGCCGCCCATGCGCCCTTTGCGGGAGCGCGGGCGTCGCCCTGCCGCCTTGATCCCGCCGCGGCAGCGTGTTTGCATCGGGAATCCGGCCCTCGGCCCCGTCACATGCGCGCAGGTGACTGTTTCTTTAAGCGGATGCCCTTAACTGTGAGCGATGCGCCTGCGCCCCTGGCCGGCACGGTGCGCACGAATCGGAGACCGATATGAGCAAGACTGGCGGCAACGACTCGAAGAGCACGCTGTACTGCTCGTTTTGCGGCAAGAGCCAGCACGAGGTCCGCAAGCTGATCGCGGGCCCGACGGTGTTCATCTGCGACGAGTGCGTCGAGCTGTGCATGGACATCATCCGCGAGGAGTCGAAGTCCTCGCTCGTGAAGTCGCGCGACGGCGTGCCGACCCCGAAGGAGATCCGCCGGGTCCTCGACGACTACGTCATCGGCCAGGACTTCGCCAAGAAGGTCCTCTCGGTCGCCGTGCACAACCACTACAAGCGCCTCGCCCACGCGACGAAGCACAACGACGTCGAGCTGGCCAAGTCGAACATCATGCTGATCGGGCCGACCGGCTCCGGCAAGACGCTGCTCGCGCAGACCCTCGCGCGCATCCTCGACGTGCCCTTCACCATGGCTGACGCGACGACGCTCACGGAGGCCGGCTACGTCGGCGAGGACGTCGAGAACATCATCCTCAAGCTGCTCCAGGCCTCCGACTACAACGTCGAGCGGGCGCAGCGCGGCATCGTCTACATCGACGAGATCGACAAGATCTCCCGCAAGTCGGACAACCCCTCGATCACCCGCGACGTCTCGGGCGAGGGCGTGCAGCAGGCGCTCCTGAAGATCATGGAGGGCACCGTCGCCAGCGTTCCTCCGCAGGGCGGCCGCAAGCACCCGCAGCAGGAGTTCCTGCAGGTCGACACCACCAACATCCTGTTCATCTGCGGCGGCGCCTTCGCGGGGCTGGAGCGGATCATCTCCCAGCGCGGCAAGGGCACCTCGATCGGCTTCGGCGCCAGCGTGCAGGCCCCCGACGACCGCCGCACCGGCGAGATCTTCCGCTCGGTCGAGCCGGAGGACCTCCTGAAGTTCGGCCTCATCCCCGAGTTCGTCGGCCGCCTGCCGGTGCTGGCGACGCTGGAGGATCTCGACGAGGCGGCCCTCAAGAAGATCCTGCAGGAGCCCAAGAACGCGCTCGTCAAGCAGTACCAGCGCCTGTTCGAGATGGAGAACGTGGACCTGACCTTCCAGGAGGAGGCGTTGAGCCTCGTCGCCCGCAAGGCGATCGAGCGCAAGACCGGCGCCCGCGGCCTGCGCTCCATCCTGGAGACGATCCTCCTCGACACGATGTACGACCTGCCGGGTCTCGATTCGGTCGAGCAGGTGGTGATCGGGCCCGAGGTGGTGGAGGGCAAGGCGCGCCCGCTCTTCATCCACGGCGACCGCAACAAGGAAGCCCCGGCGAGCGTCAGCGCCTGAGGCTTTGGTCCGCGGCGCGCCCGGCGCGCCGCGGCACCGGTCGCCCGAGCCCGATTTCAAGGGGCTAAGTGACTGGCAGGCCCTGTGAAACGCGCACAGGCCCCGTGTTTTCGAGTCCGGGTGCGCCGCTTGAAACGGCCGCTCCCGGGGACCACTTCAGGGTCAGCGCAGTGGCCGCGCGCTCCTCTCAGAGGTGCGGTGCCGCGCCACCAGCCGCAAAGTCCCTACGACATCCGACCCTCGCGGCCCGGTCGGCCCCTGGCAGCCTGCTTGCTTCGTTCCCGGAGGAGAGGCGGCCCGGCGTCCATCATGAGGAAGTCAGCCATGACTCAGTCGAAATCGCGCCAGCCGGTCGTCCCGGGTTCGACGGGCGCCTACGCCGTCCTGCCGCTGCGCGACATCGTCGTCTTTCCGCACATGATCGTGCCCCTCTTCGTCGGCCGCGAGAAGTCGATCCGCGCCCTTGAGGAAGCCGTGCGCAGCGACCGCCACATCCTGCTCGCGACGCAGATCAACGCGGGCGACGACGACCCGGCCACCGACGCGATCTACACCATCGGCACCCTCGCCTCGGTGCTGCAGCTCCTGAAGCTGCCCGACGGCACCGTGAAGGTGCTGGTCGAGGGCGCGGGCCGCGCCAAGATCTCCGCCTTCACCCGCTCGGAGGACTACTACGAGGCCGAGGCCCAGGCCCTCGCCGACGACCTCGGCGACCGCGTCGAGGCCGAGGCGCTGGCGCGCTCGGTGGTGTCCGAGTTCGAGAACTACGTGAAGCTCAACAAGAAGATCTCTCCCGAGGTGATCTCGGCCGTGACGCAGATCGACGAGCCCTCGAAGCTCGCCGACACGATCGGCTCGCACCTCGCCGTCAAGATCGCCGACAAGCAGGCGATCCTCGAGATCCCGACGGTGGCCCAGCGCCTCGAGCGCGTGCTGTCGCTGATGGAGAGCGAGATCTCCGTGCTCCAGGTGGAGAAGCGCATCCGGACCCGCGTGAAGCGGCAGATGGAGAAGACCCAGCGCGAGTACTACCTCAACGAGCAGATGAAGGCGATCCAGAAGGAGCTCGGCGACGAGGACGGCCGCGACGAGCTGGCCGAGCTCGAGGAGAAAATCGAGAAGACCAAGCTCTCGAAGGAGGCCCGCGAGAAGGCCACCGCCGAGCTGAAGAAGCTGCGCCAGATGTCGCCGATGTCGGCCGAGGCCACGGTGGTGCGCAACTACCTCGACTGGATGCTGGGCATCCCGTGGGGCAAGCGCTCGAAGATCAAGAAGGACCTGCTCGGCGCCCAGGTGCTCCTCGACGAGGATCATTTCGGCCTGGAGAAGGTCAAGGAGCGGATCGTCGAGTACCTCGCCGTGCAGCAGCGGGCGAACAAGCTCACCGGCCCGATCCTCTGCCTCGTCGGCCCTCCGGGTGTCGGCAAGACGTCGCTCGGCAAGTCGATCGCCAAGGCGACCGGCCGTGAGTTCGTGCGCATGTCGCTCGGCGGCGTGCGGGACGAGGCCGAGATCCGCGGGCACCGCCGGACCTATATCGGCTCGATGCCCGGCAAGATCGTGCAGTCGATGCGCAAGGCCAAGACCTCGAACCCGCTCATCCTGCTCGACGAGATCGACAAGATGGGCATGGATTTCCGCGGCGATCCCTCCGCGGCGCTCCTCGAGGTTCTGGATCCGGAGCAGAACAGCACCTTCAACGACCACTATCTCGAGGTCGACTACGACCTGTCGAACGTGATGTTCGTCACCACGGCGAACACCCTCAACATCCCCGGGCCGCTGATGGATCGCATGGAGCTGATCCGGATCGCGGGCTACACCGAGGAGGAGAAGGTCGAGATCGCGCGCAAGCACCTGATCCCGAACGCTCTGAAGAAGCACGGGCTCGACGCCAAGGAGTGGTCGATCACCGACGAGGGCCTGCTCATGCTGGTGCGCCGCTACACGCGGGAAGCCGGCGTGCGCAACCTGGAGCGCGAGATCTCCAACCTCATCCGCAAGGCCGTGAAGGAGATCCTGATCACCAAGGTCAAGGTCATCGCGGTCGACACCGAAACCCTGCCGGTCTTCCTCGGCCCGCCGAAGTTCCGCTACGGCGAGATCGACGCGGACGATCAGGTCGGCGTGGTGACGGGCCTGGCCTGGACCGAGGTCGGCGGCGAGCTCCTGACGATCGAGGGTGTCATGATGCCCGGCAAGGGCAAGATGACCGTCACGGGCAACCTGAAGGACGTGATGAAGGAGTCGATCTCGGCGGCGGCGAGCTACGTCCGCTCCCGGGCCCTCGACTTCGGCATAGAGCCCCCGCTCTTCGAGCGCCGGGACATCCACGTCCACGTTCCCGAGGGGGCGACCCCGAAGGACGGTCCGTCCGCCGGCATCGCCATGGCGACCGCCATCATCTCGACGCTCACCGGCATCCCGGTGCGCCGCGAGGTGGCCATGACCGGCGAGGTGACCCTGCGGGGCCGCGTCCTGCCGATCGGCGGCCTCAAGGAGAAGCTGCTCGCCGCGCTCCGCGGCGGTATCAAGACGGTCATGATCCCCGAGGAGAACGCCAAGGACATCGCCGAGGTGCCCGACAGCGTGAAGAACGGGCTGGAGATCATCCCGGTCTCCCGCATGGATCAGGTCCTCACCCACGCCCTGGTGCGCCAGCCCGAGGCGATCGAGTGGGACGAGCCCCTGCCGTCGAAGACGCCGGCCCGCCCGGACGAGGACGGCGCCAGCCTCGTCGCCCACTGACGTCGCCTGCCCGAACCCGAACGCCCGAACCCGAACGCCTCCGCGGCCCCCGCCGCGGGGGCGTTCGCCTGTCCGGTCCTCGCCGAAGGCGCACGCCGAACCTTGGCGGCCCTTGCGTGCGGGCAGCCTCTTGCTTAACCCATGCGGCGCGGGCGGTTAGCTCAGTTGGTAGAGCGTCTCCTTTACACGGAGAGGGTCGGGGGTTCGAGTCCCTCACCGCCCACCATCTTTTGCCAGCGTCATCGATGGTTTGGCCGAATTTGTACTTGGCGGAGGCTGCAACCTTTTTGCCGTGCCGGCACGTTGGTGAAGCGGCGCTCCGAATTTTCTTGAATTTGCGTCGCGCGACAATGACTGCCCAGCCGTCCAATGCCTGCGAGGCCGAGCGCGTTCGTCTCGGATGCGAGCTGATTGCTTGGCGAACGGTGAGCGGCAAGGCCTCGCGGACTGCGCCGGAGTGACGCCGCCGGTGACGCCTCTGACAATGGGGTGCTACGCCAGGGGCGATTCCGACAGCTGCGGCGAACGCTTCAATTGGGAAGCCGCTCGTCCGTGAGAGCGGACCAAGTTACCGCAGCAGCAACGAAGGCCGCGTGGCGCAATTCTCCCACCGTGACCTTGTCCCTCGTGTCGGCCGCCGTCAGAACGTGTCTCAGATTGGAATCCATCGCGTCGAAACCGGCCACGAGGCGCAGCGCCGGGATCCCGTATGCTGTGAAGTTGGCATGGTCCGAGTTGGCCATTGGCGGCAGGAAGGTCCTGACGGGCACGCCGGCCGCGTGGGTGGTCCGCTCCCCGTCGCCGCCTCGCCGAGGCGCCGGACGAGGTCGCGCGCCGCAGCCTCGGATGGCGTGCCCGCAAGGCGCCCGCCGCAATCGCAGAGGGCGGCGAACTCTTCCGGCAGGTGCCGGTCAGCCCAGATCCCGGCCGCAATGGAGGCGGGCAGGGTCCCTGACAGCGTCATCAGCTTTGCTCCGTCAGGTAGGGACGAACATGCTGGTCGATGGCCGCCGCGAAGGCCTCGGCGAGGCGGGAAAAGCCGCTCTGCGCTGGCTTCAGAACGGCTACCTCGTAGGTGATGCGCGGGGCGAACGGGCGGATGGCGATGTCGGGCGCCGCATGGCAGGCGGCACTGATCGGATCGACGATGGCGATCCCGGCCCCTGCGGCCGCGAGGTTCAGCGCGGTCGCGAAGAACTCGCACCGGATCACGATCCGCAAGTCGGCACCGTCCGCGGCGAAGGCCTGCGCGATCGCCGGGGAAGTCCCGTGCGAGGGCAGCAGCCCAATCATGGGCGCCGCGTCGAGGAGCGCGGGCGTCAACGTCTCATGCGCGGCCAGGGAATGATCGGCCCTGAGTGCCGCCACCGCGGCGAATCGGTAGCGGCGGACAACGCTGTCCTTCTTGTCGAACGGCGGCTCAGCGATGCCTAAATCGTAGGCACGGGCCGCCACGAGATCCCGGACTTCGCGTGAGGAGCGGGTCAGGAGATTGAGAGAGACATCGGGCCGCGTCCGCTGGAATTCCGCGACGATGCGGGGCAGCCAGGCGATCCCGGGGCTCGGGTTGGTGGCGATCGTCAGGGAGCCCCGGGCGGCGGCCGCGATGGCAGCGGCGGCATCATCGAGTTGCGCAACCCCGGCCAGGGCCCGGACGGCCTCTTCATAGAGAAGCGCCGCCTCCGCCGTCGGCACGACCTGCCGCCCATCGCGGTGAAACAGTGAGAAGCCGACCGCCCGTTCGAGCCGCGCGAGCCCAGCGCTGACCGCCGGCTGCGTGACGCCGAGGGCGCGGGCCGCCGCCGTGAGGCTCCCGTGCTCAATGATGGCGGTGAAGAGCTCAATCTGTCGCAGATCCATAACTGTGATTTATCCAGCATCACCAATCACGAGTTCAAGCCTCAAATTTGGGCGTGACATCGTCAGCGGAATCGCGTCAGATTAGCGCATCACAAACGGTGATGGATCATGGCAGCTGCGGCGCAACGGATTCTGGTGGGAGAGGGGATCGGCAAGACCTTCGGGTCGCACCGGGTCCTCGATGCCGTGGATCTGACGCTGCATGAGCGGGAGGTGGTCTGCGTCATCGGGCCGAGCGGCTCGGGCAAGACCACGCTGCTGCGCTGCCTCGCCCTCCTGGCGGAACCGGACCGGGGTCGCGTGCTCATGCACGATCAGGTCGTCGCGGGCGGCAAGGCGGATCGGTCGGTCGCGCGGGCCGCCCGATCCGTGCGATCCGACATCGGGATGGTGTTCCAGCACTTCAATCTGTGGTCACACATGAGTGTCCTGGCCAACATCATCGAGGCGCCGATGCGGGTCCGGGGACTGACGCGCGACGAGGCCGTGGCCCGCGCGGAGGCACTCCTCGCCAAGGTCGGCCTGTCCGACAAGCGCGACGCCTATCCGGGCCGGCTCTCCGGCGGCCAGCAGCAGCGCGTCGCCATCGCCCGCGCCCTGGCCATGCGGCCGGCGGTGCTCCTGTTTGACGAGCCGACCAGCGCTCTCGACCCGGAGCTGCGGCGCGAAGTGCTGACGGTGATGCGCGATCTCGCTGGCGAGGGCATGACCATGATGGTCGTGACCCACGAGATGGGCTTCGCCGAGAGGGTCGGCAGCCGTGTCGTTTTCATGGATGGCGGCCGGATCGTCGAGGAGGGCGCGCCGAAGGCCTTCTTCGCCGCGCCCTCTACGGACCGCGCGCGCCGCTTCCTGGCGCAGTTCGAGGACTGACCGACACCCGCATTCACACGGAGGGTTGCACCATGACGCGTCGTTTTATCGGGCTCCTCGCGGCGTTCCTCGGTGGAATCGCCCTGCTCGGCACAGCGGTCCCCTCGGCCGCGCAGCAGACGCAGTCGCATCTCTATGAAATCACCAAGTCCGGTCGACTGCGGGTGTGTACCTGGCCGCTCTACTACTCGATCGCGTTCCGCAATCCCGCCACCGGGGAGCTGGAGGGGATCGACGCAGACCTGATGAAGGAAATGGCCAAGGACATGGGGGTGAAGCTCGAAGTCGTCGAGACGGCCTTCGGCACCTTCATCGCGGATCTTCAGGCCAACAAATGCGACATCGGGATGTTCGGCGTCGGCGCAACGATGAAGCGCGCGCAGGCCGTCGAGTTCTCGAAGCCCTATCTCGTGACCAACGTCTACGCGGTGGTGAAGGAAGGCGGCCCGATCAAGCAGTGGAACGATATCGACAAGAAGGGCATCACCGCGGCCGTCACGCTCGGCTCCTACATCGAGCCGTTCACGAGGAGTTACCTCAAGAACGCCGCCGTCAACGCCGTCGCGCCTCCGGCCACCAGCCAAGCCGAGCTGATGTCGAACCGAGCCGACGTCATCATGAGCGACTTCCCCACGGTCCTGCGCATGAAGAAGGAGTTCCCCGGCGTCACCTACCTGATGCCGCCGGAGAAGCTCGCCGTGACGCCCTACGCCTACGTGGTCGCGCCAGGTGACCAGATCTGGCTGAACTACGTCAACCTGTTCGTGGACACCATCAAGCTCGATGGGCGGCTCGCGAAGTTCGCCGAGAAGAACGGGCTCGGCCCGATCGTCGCGCCGTAGGCCGCCTGCGATGGGTACCTATCAGTTCCGCTGGGACGTGATCTCCGCAAACCTCCCCTTCCTGCTGTCGGGTGTCCAAACGACCCTGATCATCTCCGGGCTGACCCTCGTTTTTGCGACCGCCGGCGGTCTCCTCGTCGCAGTGATGTCGGGCTCGCGCTTCTGGCCCCTCCGCGCGCTCGCCCTCGCCTACGGCGAGGTCGTCCGGAACACGCCGATCCTCGTCCAGCTCCTGTGGGCCTACTACGTCCTGCCGATCCTGCTCGGGATCCGCCTCGACGCCTTCTCCGCCGCGATCCTGGGCCTTTCGATCTATTCCTCGGCCTTCATCGCCGAAGTCTTCCGGGCAGGCATCCAGGCCGTTCCGGTCGGGCAGCGGGAGGCGGCGCAGGTCCTCGGGCTCACCCCGGTGCAGAGTTTCGTGCGGATCGTCCTGCCGCAGGCGGTCCGTTTCATCCTGCCGCCGCTCGCGGCCAATTTCGTGCAGCTCATCAAATTCTCTTCGCTCGCGGCGGTGATCTCCGTCGGCGAGATCACGCGGCGGGGTATGGAACTCTCCTCGTCGACTTTCCGGCCGCTGGAGATCTTCACCTTCATCGCAGTGATCTACTTCGCGATCTGCTGGCCGCTGACCCAGTCGATCCGCATCTGGGAGCGCCGCCTTGCCGCGCGATGACGCCACCGCCGCCCGACGCGCCCTCGCCGCCGACCGCGGCTCCGAGGTCGCCGCCATTGCGCGGCGGCTCATGGCGGCGGAATCCCCGAACCCGCCCGGCGACACCCGCACGGTCGCCGACGTCGCCGCAGCCTGCATCCGGGAGGCGGTACCCTCGGCCGAGGTCACCCTTCACGCGAGTGCGGAGGCGATCGTCAACGTCGTCGCCCGTGTCCAGGGCAGAGGGCCTGGGCGGCGCGTCGTCCTCAACGGCCATCTCGACACCTATCCCGTCGGTGAGCTTGAGACCTGGAGCGTCGATCCGGCCGGGGCGACCGTCGATGGGCGCCTGTACGGGCGTGGCGCCGCAGACATGAAGGGCGGGATCGCCGCCTCCATCGTCGCCCTTGCGGGGCTCGCTTCCGTCGCGGAGGCTTGGCCCGGCGAGGTCGTTCTGACGCTGGCGGGGGACGAGGAGAGTATGGGCCCCCTGGGAACCCGATGGCTGCTCGACACCGTACCGCATGCGACGGGCGACGCGGTGATCATCGGCGATGCCGGCTCGCCTCACGTTCTGCGCTTCGGCGAGAAGGGCTTTGTCTGGATCGAGGTCGAGGCAACGGGGCAGCCCGCTCACGGCGCCCATGTCCACCTCGGGGACAATGCGATTGATCGGCTGCGCGACGCGCTGGACCGGCTCTGCGCGGCGCTGGCGGCGGTGCCGGTCGCCGCGCCCCACGCCGTGACCGAGGCGATCGCCCGCTCGCGCGCCATCTCCGAGCCCCTGGCCGGGGCCGGCGAGGCGGAGACCTTGAGCCGGATCACGGTCAATCTCGGCCGGATCGAGGGTGGCACCTCGCCGAACCTCGTCCCGGCCCGCGCTCGGGCCGCGCTGGATATCCGGTTGCCCGTCGGCGTAGCGGCAGAGGCGGTCGAATCCGCGATCGGCGGCGCCCTCGACGATCCGAACCTGTCGGTCCGCGTGCTGCGGAACTTCGCGCCGAACCACACCGACCCGGACCATCCTCTCGTGCGCCTGTGCGCGGCCGCCGCGGAGGAGGTCCTCGGCGCCCCGGTCGCGGTGAACATGCGGGTTGGCGGGTCGGACGCACGCTGGTTCCGGATGCGCGGCATCCCGACCGTCGTCTACGGGCCGACCCCTCACGCCATGGGTGGGCCGGACGAGTATGCCGAGATCGCCGAACTCGGCCAGGTGGCCCGCGTCCACGCGCTCACGGCCTTCGACTTCCTGAGGGGTCCTCAGCCTTGACCGACCCGCTGTTCGCGCCGCCCGAGACCTTCATGGGCTTGCCCGCCGGACGTCCCGGTCCTGGATGCCGGGCCGCGATCCTGGGCGTGCCGTTCGACTGCGGGACCCACGCCTTCAGGGTGGGGGCGCGGCAGGGACCAACAGCCGTGCGCCGCCAATCAGGCCTTCTACGCCGGTTCCACCCGTCGCTGGCGGATGTCGACATCCTGAGCCTGCTCGGCGCGGTCGATTGCGGAAACGTGGCGCTGACGCCCGGACGCATCTGCGACGCGCTGCCCCGGATCGAGGCGGCCGCGGGCGCGATCCTTGAAGCCGGCGCGGTGCCAGTCGGTATCGGCGGAGATGGCTCGGTGTCGCTGGCACTGATGCGGGCGGCGGGCCGCCGCTATCCGGGTCTCGTCGCGCTCCACATCGACAGCCACACGGACGCCTACCCATACGAGCCGGACGATCGCTACAACGCTGCGACGCAATTCACGAACGCCGCCGAGGAAGGCTGGGTCGACGCGTCTCGGTCCTGGCATGTGGGCGTGCGCGGATTCACCTATTGCGGAGGCGTCCTCGATCACGCGGCCCATCTCGGTTTTCGCGTCGTCACCGCCGAGACGCTGTTGCGACGGGGCTTCGCGCAGACCATGGCCGAGTTCCGCAGTGTCGTAGGCGATCGGCCCGTCTATCTTTGCTGGGACATGGATGTCTTCGATCCGTCCGTCGCCCCCGGGGTCTGCACGCCGACATGGGGCGGCCTGACGGCACGGGAGGGAATCGAGCTGCTTCGCAGCCTGAGCGGCCTGAACATCGTCGCGATGGATTTCAACACGGTGAGTCCTCCGCAGGATGTCAACGACATGGCCGCGCATCTGTGTGCGCACATGATCATGGAGGCTCTGATCCTGCTGGCACGACAGCACAACCTGATCCCCGACATGACATGAGCGTCGCCGGTCAGAACGAGTGGTCTCGAGATCACGCCCGGACCTCATCGGCCGATGTAAGTCACGACAGCGGCCGTTGGGTGGGGGTGACGCGGTTCCTCGACGAATCGGCACCACCTGCCCGACGCGGACATGGCGTGGGTCACCGCCGAGCGTGAACGAGGTACGGCTCGGCCCGTGCCGCCTGCAGCTTGCTGATGCGCCGGTTGCGTCCACACCGTGATTCCGTAAGGGGACCCTCATCCGATCGGGCGCGTACCCCTCCCGACCGCATCAACCGCTCGGCTCGCTGCTCCGGCCGAGTGACGGCAGGCCAGCCCCACCTCGGACCGACGCTGCCGATGACGACAGCGCAGGTCCTCCCCGGGCTAGCGGGTGCCCGTGAAGAACGCGGCGTAGCCTTCCTCATGAACCCGGTCGAGGTGCGCGCGATAGCGAACATATCCCGACTCTTCCGGTCCGATGCGCCCGTAGCCGAGTTCCGCGCCGATCCGCTCCGGCAGCAGCGCCAGCGGCGCGGCCGTCGGCGTGAGCTGCGTGCCGCGGCCCGCGTGCAGCGTGGTGAGCACCCCGTACATCTCGCCCTGGATGCTGGGGCGGCAGAGCACGGCGAGGCGGTGCTGACCGTGCCAGTTGGTCACCAGATAGATCATGCCCGATTGGCTCGGCACGGCCACGCTGCCGGATTGCGCGAACGGGGCATCGAGGCGCTCGGCTTCACGGAACACCAGCCGCGAGCTGCCTGCGTCCCAGGCGATCTCGGTGCGGTAGGCGAAAATCGCACCTGCGGCGCCGAAAGACGGGCGAAGGGTCAGGTAGCGGCCCTCCAACCACGAGACGCCCTCCCGCGCGTAGGCCCCGAGCTCGTCGGGCGCGTGACGCGGTGGATCCGGGGTCGACACGGCCCGTCCCGCCTCCTGGCGCAGAGGCTGGCCCAACGCCTCCTCCAGCCGGATCGTGGTCGCCAGGGTGAAGGGTCGGCGCCCGGCAAGCGCCTTCTCGAGCGTCGAGATGCTGATCCGCGCCTGATCGGCGAGCGCTTGTCGTGAGATGCGCTGGCGGGCCAGCGCCTCACGCACAATCCGAGCGATGGCGCGGCTCTGCGCCTCGGGCAGTTCGGTCTCGTTCACGGGGCACGGCTCGCGGCGGCTCGACCAGCACAGATCCGCACGAAACCGCACAATCGGGCAAGTGCCGGATCCTGTCGGCCGATCCGGAGCACATCAGGGCGGCGCCGCCTCCGCCTCGACGATCAACCGCAACGGTCCGGGCCGCAGCGCGTCCAGGGGCCAGCACGTCACGAGGGCGAGGTGCCGCCCGGGGGCCTGCGGGTCGATCCCCGAGGCGTCCCACGGCGCGACCCGCGTGCCGGTGACGCGGAAGCGGACCGTCCGCCCGTCGCGGCGCGTCACCGCGACGGGATCGCCGGGTGCGAGGCGGCCCAGCACCCCGAACTGCGTGTCGCGGTGCGCGGCGAAGATCGCAGTGCCCGGCGCGCCGGCCTCCGGCGTCCCCTCCAGCTGACCCGGACCGAAGGCCAGGGCCTGGCCGCTCGCGCCCCGCAGCACCACGAAGCTCCGGCCGGCGACCGTGAGCCGGGCGACCGGCGCCGTGTCAGCCCAGGGCCAGGGCCTGACCGGTCGCCCCTCGGCCAGGGTGCGCGCGAAGGCGCGCTCCAAGAGCACCTGCGCCAGGGCGCCCTTGACGGGGATCCAGGCTGCCTGCGCCGCGATCCCCAGGCCCGCGAGGGTGAGGAGGGCCGCGAGGGCCCTCCTCGCGGGGGCGCCGCGACGGCGGCTCATCGCACGGCCCCGGTGCGGCGCCCGAGGCGCTGCAGAGCGGCACCCAGGAGGGCGAGCAGCAGGCCGAGGACGAGCTGCGACAGGAAGCCGGCGCCGGTCTGCGGCAGGTCGATCCCCGCCCCGCCGGCGCCGATCGGCACGATCCGTGCGCCCGTTCCGTGCGCCGGGCCGGGCCGATCCGTCCCGAACACCTGGGCGAAGTCCCAGCCCGCCGGCAGGTTCAGGGGCAGGTCGGCGGCGACGAGCGGTGCGCCCGCCGGCCGGCGCGGGGTGGCGTCGACCGCCACGAGGCTGGTCAGGCGCGTGATCAGGCGGTGCTCCAGGGCGAGGGCGAGGATCGCCGCATCGGCCTCGGCGCCGCTCAGGCGCCCGGTGATGCGCATCGTCTCGGTCTCGCCGATCCGCGAGCGCGCCCACACCTTCGCGATGCCGACGCCCTGCGTCGCCCCGGCGAGGGGCAGCGTGCGGGTCCAGGTCCGGCCGGCGACCCGGCCCGAGACGGTCACGCTCCCTTCGTCCGCGTGCGGGAGCAGGGCGGCGAAGACCAGCGGCTCGCCACGATAGAGGTCCGGCAGCGCGCCCGGCGTCACGGCAACGCCCGGGGTCGAGAAGCTTGCGGCGAGGTCCGTCACGGCCGGCGCCTCCAGCTTGGCGTAGAGGGCTCGGGTGCGCTCGCCGACCTGGCCGAGGTCGCGGATCTCGGTGAAGCTGCCGCGGCCGATCTCGGCGGCGTGGCGCATCAGGTGGCCGTTGGGGGCCGAGCCGATGCCGACCATGAACAGGCGCGAGCGCCCGAGCCCCGCGTGGATCGCCGCGAAGATCTGGTCCTCGTTCCCGACCGCGCCGTCGGTGAGGAACACCACCTGCCGCACCCGCCCGTCCTCCGGGCGGGGGTCCGCCAGGGCTGCCTTGAGCGGTGCCAGCATCTCCGTGCCGCCCCGCGCCTCCAGGGCGGAGACGAAGGCCTCGGCGCCCCGCAGGGCCTCGGGCGTCGCCCGGACGGGCTCGGGATGCAGTGCGTCCCAGGTGTCGTCGAAGCGGATCACGTTGAACCGGTCCTGCGGGGTCAGGCGGGCGAGACCCGCGAGGAGCCCGGCCTTGGCCTGCCGCATCGAGGCGCCGGCCATCGAGCCGGAATTGTCGATGACGAAGGTGACGTCCCGCGCCGGCCGGGGGGCCGTGTCGGCCTCGGCCTCGGGCGGGCTCAGCGTCGCGAGGAGGTAGGTCCGGCCGGCGACCGTCTCCCGGAACAGGCCAAGGTCCGGCGCCCGGCTGGGGACGGGCTCCCAGGTCAGTTCGAGGTCGCGGTCGGCCGGAACCACGCCTTCGGCCAGGGTGACGGTGCGCAGCTCCGGGCCGGCCTCGGTCACGTGGATCGCGTGGGTCGCGCTGCGCACGGCGCCGAGGGCGAAGCCCGCCCGGAGCCGCACGGTGACGGCGACCGGGTTGACCGGCAGGGCGGTCGCCGGGTCGAGCACCGGCGGGCTGATCCGCGCACGGTCCGGCACAGGATCGTGCGCCGCGCCGTCGAGCGACGCCGGCCCCACCGGTGACGGGGCCGGATGGTACCGCGGCGCGACCACCAGGGGCAGGCGCAGCGTCCGGGTGCTGCCCGAGACGGGGACGGTCTGCTGATAGGTGATCTGCACGAGCACCGTCTCGCCGGGGCCGATATTGGCCACCGCGTTGGTGAAGACGTTGGGCCGCTCCTGCTCGGTCAGGGCCGCCGCTTGCCCGGCCGCCTTCGCGGCCTCGTAGGCGCGCTTGGCCGCGGCCCGCTCGCGGATGTCGGCGACGATCACGCGCGCGCCGACGACGAGCTTCATCCCGTCGACCGCCGCGTCCTCGGGCAGGGGATACACGTAGGTGCCCTCGACCCAGTCGGCGGTGGTGTTGCGGAAGGCCTGGGTGACGACCGCGCGGGCGGTCGGGCCGCTGACGTCGACGTCGATGTCCGTGGCGAGCCGGACGGCCTCGACCGGTGCGGTTCCGGCGGGCCCGCGCAGCGTCAGGCCGCCCCGCGTCGCACCCGGTGCCGGGCCCGGCATCGCCTGGGCCGAGGCGAGCATGACGAAGAGTGCCAGCAGGATGAGGAAGACCGGCGACGGCGCGGCGGCGCGCGGCTGCCCGATCGGGAAGCGTGGAGCGGGGAACGGCATCGGAGAACCTCCTGCGCCGGCGGATCGGGGCCGGCTCACCGCCAAGGCTCTCCCGCGGCCCGAGGCACCGCCACGAGAAGCTTCGCCCTTTTTCGAGCGCGGGCCGCACGCGCCGGACGCCTTCGGGCGGATCCGTGCGGAAGCGGTGCGGTCCTGTGCGCGCGACGGGCGCCGCGCGGCGGACCCGGCGGCGCCTTGACTTATGCGCAACTTGCGTCTTAGTTATACTCAGATTGAGCAGAAAGCGGCGGATGACCGAGCCCGAGTTCCTGGAACGCTACGATCCGGCGGCCTACGAGCGGCCGGCCCTGGCCGTCGACCTCGTCCTGCTGGGCCTGCTCGGCGACAGGCTGGGCGTCCTCCTGAAGCAGCGGGACCGGCACCCGCAGGCGGGGCTCTGGGCGCTCCCCGGCGGGTTCGTGGGCATCGCCGAGACGCTCGATGCCGCGGCGGCGCGCATCCTGCGCGACAAGGCCGGGATCGCCGGGGCGCGGCTGGAGCAGCTCTACACGTTCGGCGCCGTGGACCGCGATCCGCGCATGCGGATCGTCACGGTGGCCTACCTCGCGCTCCTGCCGGAGGCGCCCTTCGCGGAGGCCCGCGCCGGCGCGGCGGGACTGACGGCTGCGACGCTCGCGGTGCCCTGGGCGGGCGAGGCCGGCGGCCCGGTCTCGGCGGTGTCGGAGGGCGGCGCGCCCCTCGGCCTCGCCTTCGACCACGCCGACATCCTCGCGCTCGCGGTGAAGCGCCTGCGGGGCAAGCTCGACTACACGGACGTCGCCTTCGCGCTCCTGCCCGAGCACTTCACCCTCCGGCAGCTCCAGGACGTGCACGCGGCGATCCTCGGCGCCCCCCTCAACAAGTCCGCCTTCCGCCGCCGCATGCGCGACCGGGGCTGGATCGCGCCGACCGGTGCGCGGGAGGCCGGCACGGCGTTCCGTCCGGCCGAGCTCTTCCGTTTCGACAGATCACGCGAGTCCTGAGGAGAGACCATCATGGCAACGGTCCGCAACATCGGTGTGATCGCCCAGCTCCGGAGCGAGGCGAGCAGCCACGTCATCCGCTTCCGCAACGGCCGCATCCGGCAGAGCGGGCGGGGGCTGGTGTTCTGGTTCAGGCCCGAGACCGCGAGCATCAGCGAGGTGCCGGTGGACGACCGCGAGATGACCCTGTTCGTCCGCGGCCGCAGCCGGGACTTCCAGACCGTGGTGGTGCAGGGGACAATCGGCTGGCACGTCGTGGACCCCGAACTGCTGGCGAGCCGGGTCGATTTCTCGATCAACCTCGGCACCGGCCGCCTGCAGGGCGAGCCGATCGAGCGCATCGAGGCGCGCCTCAGCGGCATCGCCGGCCAGGCGGCGCTCCAGTACCTCGGGGCGAGCCCGATCGGCGCCCTCCTCGACGCAGGGCCGGAGCCGCTGCGCGCCGTCCTGGAACGGGTCCTGTCCGCCGCTCCCGCCCTCACCGAGATCGGCGTCGCGGCCGTGTCGGTGCGGCTGACCAACCTGGCGCCCACGAGCGAGCTCGAGCGCGCCCTGCAGACGCCGACCTTCGAGGCCCTGCAGCAGAAGGCCGACGAGGCGACCTTCGCCCGGCGCGCCCTGGCGGTGGAGAAGGAGCGCGCCATCGCGGAGAACGAGCTCGCGACCCGCACCGAGCTCGCCCGGCGCGAGACCGTCCTGATCGCCCAGGAGGGGGAGAACGCCCGCGACCGCGCCGCCGGCCTCGCCGAGGCGCGGGGCGTGGAGGCGGCCGCCGAGGCCGAGCGCATCCGGCTGGTCGAAGGGGCCCGGGCCGAGGCCGAGCAGCGCCGCGCGGCGGTCTACCGCGACATGCCGCCGGCCGTCCTCCTCGGGCTGGCCGCGCGCGAGCTCGCCGGCAAGCTGGAGACGATCGAGCACGTCAACGTCACCCCCGACCTGCTCGCCGCCGTCCTGGGCGAGGTCCGCGGCGCCTTCCCGGCGCGGGTCGCGCCCCGCTGAGGAGACCGCCCGTGACGAGCGCGACGCCCCGCGTGGTCTTCGTGATCCGCGACACCGACTACGAGCTGCTCATCGCCCGCCACGCGACCCGCGGGCAGGTGCGGTTCTTCCTGGAGAGCCGCGGGCAGGCGATCGCCGAGGTCGAGGACCGCCACGCCCGGTTCCACGCGGTGCTCGCCGAGGCGCGCGCGGCCGTACCCCTGGACTGGCGGCAGGCGCTGGTGCGGCGCCCCGACCTCGACCGGTTCCTGTTCGCCCCCGAGGACGTCGTCGTGGCGGTGGGGCAGGACGGGCTCGTGGCGAACGTCGCGAAGTACCTGGACGGGCAGCCGGTGGTCGGCGTCAACCCGGCGCCGGATCTCTACGACGGCGTCCTCGCGCGCGCCCGGGTCGAGCGCCTGCGCGCGCTCCTGCCCGCCAGCGTCGCCGGTGCCGCGCCGCTGCAGCGGCGCACCATGGTGCAGGCCCTGTTCGACGGCGGCGAGCGCCTGCTTGCCCTGAACGAGATCTTCGTCGGCCACCGCAGCCACCAATCCGCGCGCTACCGGATCGACGACGGGACCCGGGCCGAGGACCAGTCGTCGAGCGGGCTGATCGTGGCCTCCGGCACCGGCCTGACCGGGTGGGCGCGCTCGATCAGCGACGCGACGCACCTCACCCTGGAGGTCGGCGTCGAGGAGGCGGCGTTCGGTTACTGGGTGCGCGAACCGTTCCGGAGCGTCGCCACCGGCACGGAGCTGCGCGCGGGCAAGTTCTCCGGCGCACCCCTCACCGTGGTGTCGCGGATGAACGAGGGCGGCGTGGTGTTCTCGGACGGGATCGAGCAGGATTTCGTCGCCTTCGACTGGGGACGCCGCGTCGCGGTCACGCCGGCGGCCCGGACGCTCAACCTCGTGGTCCCGTAGCGCGGCGCCGATCGGCCGGAGCCGCCCTCGCAGGCGCTCACCGGTGCCTGCCCGGCTCGTCCGAAGCCGCGGCCGCCGCTGTCGCCTCTCGCCACGGAGCACACCGGCGCGCGGCCTTCACACGTCCTGCAAGCTGCGCTCACCCCGTGATGAGATGGGGCACGAACCGCGCCCGGTCGGTCGTGATGCGGCGCCGTTCCTCGCGCACGCAGAGGCCTGCGGGTTCCGCGCCGACGACCCAGCTCCCGACCAGGGCATGATGCCCCGCGAAGGCTGGCAGCTCCGCGAGCGCCTGGCGCACATGGCCCTCGCCGCCGTAGGGACCCTCGTCGCGTTCGAGGACGGCACCCTCGCGCACGAGGAGCACGTTCGCGCCCTCGCGCGAGTACAGCGGCTTCTTCGCGAAGGAGGTCCCGAGGGCGGCCTTCGCGGGATCGTCCTCGAAATAGGTCGGCAGCAGGTTCGGGTGGCCCGGCGCCATGGCCCAGAGATGCGCCAGCATCCCCTTGCTGGAGAGGACCGCCTTCCACGGCGGCTCGATGAAGCGGGTCGGAGAGGGACCGATCGCGGGGCCGAAGGCATCGGCGAACATCCATTCCCAGGGGTAGAGCTTGAACACGGCGTCGAGGGGCCGGCCGTCAGCGTCGAGGAAGCGGCCGTCGTCACCCAGGCCGACCGCCTCCATCGCCACGAAGGGCGCGCGCAGCCCGGCCTGGACCGCGCAATCCTGAAGGTAGGCGACCGTGCCGCGATCCTCCGGCGCGTCGGGAAAGCAGGCGAACGCGACGGTATCGGGCAGGCCCATGTCTCCGAAGCGGGCGATCAGCCGTTCATGCAGCGCGTTGAACTGGTCGGCGTCGGCCGGCAGGCGCCCATGCGCGAGGCCGTCCTCGAGCCAGAGCCACTGGAACACCGCGCTCTCGTAGAGGGCGGTCGGTGTGTCGGCGTTGTATTCGAGGAGCTTGGCCGGTCCGGTGCCGGCCCCGCCGTAGCAGAGGTCCAACCGCCCGTAGAGGGAGGGGTCGTGCCGTCGGAAGCTGTCGGCGATCGCGTTCCAGGCATGCTCGGGGATGGCCAGCGAAGTCAGGATGCCGGCATCGCGTACGGCCCGCTCCGCGAAGGCGAGGCAGAGCGCGTGCAACTCGCGGGTCGGCGCCTCGATGTCGTCCTCGATCTCGGCCAGACTGAAGGCATAATAGGCGCGCTCCTCCCAGTACGGCCCGTCCGCGAAGGTGTGGAAGGTGAAGCCCGCCTCGGCCGCGCGCGCCGGCCAGTCGGGCCGCTCCGGGATGGGCACGCGGCGCATCAGCCGCCCCCGGACCCGCTCGCATGACCGCCCAGGGCGGAGACGGCGCGCCCCGTTCCGCCAAAGCCGCCGCGAGCGACCGTCCGCGGCGTGCTCGTCGTGGTCCGGGCCACCGCGGAGGAGACGCGGGCGACGGACCCGCCGCCCGTGGTGAACACGCGGCCGCCCGCGCCCGTGCAATAGCCGCTGGCGAAACCGGCGGAGCTGCCGGCGACGGACTGGCGCTCCTCCTCCGGAGCATGCCGGTAGAGCGGCTGGGGCGGCAGGCCCTGCGCCGCGGTGCGACCGATCATGTATCCGGACATCAGCGGCACGAAGCTCGCCGGACCGCCCGGCGGATCGCCCGTCCCGACGGTGCAGCCGCCCGGTCCGTGGTGGCGCTCGCAATCCGCATTCGTCGGGTAGCGCGGCGCGCTGGCGGCGTAGCTGTCGAGGGCGGTACGGTACTCCGAGACGCACTCGTCGGCCGGCCGCACGCCCCCCGCGATGCAGGCGCCGTCGGTATCGTAGACCAGGGCGTCCTCCTCGCGCTGCGAGGGGTCGCGCCGCGCGAGGAGGAGCGCTGCGGCGCCGGCGCCGGCGATCAGCACCAGGGAGATGGTCGCCGAACGCTTGGTGCGCCGGGCCGGCCCGGTCTCGCCCGCGGGGAGGGTTGGCATCGCGGCGCCCTTCAGTAGGCCATCGCGGCGGCGTTCACGATGCCGACCGCGAAGGAGGCCGCGCCGAGCAGGACGGCCGGGGCCATCCGGCCGTCGGCGATCCGCCGCGAGAGGTCCGGTATCGCGAGGCGCACCAGCCAGTAGACGAGGATCTGGACGATGAGGGCGATGAGCCCCCAGACCACGCAGTCGAGGAGCGACTGCGCATTGAAGATCGCCGCCGCGAGCGGCATCGCGAAGCCGGCAAGGCTGAACCCGAGCGCCACCGCGGCCGCCGTCACGTCCTGGCGGATGAGCGCGAGTTCGTTGTGCGCCGTCGCGAAGGTGTAGGTCACGAGGTAGAGCCCGATCAGGCCGAGCGCCGTCACGAGGTAGAGGAGGAAATCGGGCAGTCCCGAGATGGAATTCACCGCGTCGCATCCCGAGCGGGGCGGCCCGCGCATGCTGGCGTGTCGATCCGGTCAACCATGCGATCTGATGGATTCGCGCCTCACGGTTCTTCGGGGGCCGGAAAAGCAGAAGGACTGTATCGGTAGCATGTGCCGGCGGCGCGCCACAAGCACGCCGGCAAAACGACCCCTAATCCCTATCGTTAGGCAGCCGGAAACCCCCGCACTATTCTCCTTGGAATCAATCCAGGGTTTCATTGATCTTTCGCATTGCTCAAGGTCCCGCTTGCCGTCGAGCCGGGATCGTGCAGATTGTCGCGCCCGACGATGCCTGACGTGAGTCGATCCGCCGATCGCATGAGCCTGACCGTCGACCAGATCCTCGCACTCGCCCCCGACGCGTCGAGCCGCAAGGCCGGCCAGGATCAGGCGAAGCCTCCGAAGTGGAGCGGGCTCGGCCGGGCGGGGGAGGTGATCTTCGGCGAGGTCAAGGGCAGCGGCGCCGCGCCCTACCGCACGGTCGCCGACCCTGCGATGGCGGCCTCGAAATGCACCTGCCCGAGCCGCAAGTTCCCCTGCAAGCACGCGCTGGGGCTGATGCTGATCGATGCCGCGTCCCCGCTCCAGGCGGCCGCCGCACCGGACTGGGTGACCGCCTGGGTGAGCGCGCGCGAGACCCGCGCAGCCGCCTCGGAACGCCGGGCCCGTGAGCCGGACCGGCCCGTGGACCCCGAGGCTCAGGCGAAGCGCCGGCAGGCGCGCGCCGACCGCGTCGCGGCGGCGCTGGACGAGCTCGATCTCTGGCTCTCGGACCTGATGCGCCGGGGGCTCGCGGCGGCGCGCGGCGAGCCCTACGCCGTGTTCGACCGGATGGCCGGCCGCCTCGTGGACGGGCAGGTGCCGGGCCTCGCGCGACGGGTGCGCGCCCTGCCGGGGCTCGCGGCCGCGGGCGCCGTGCCGGGCGGGCCGCGGCCGGAGGCGGCGCTGGCGCTGGCGGTCGGGCAGATCGCCCTTCTCGCGCGCGCCGCGCGCCGCCTCGCCTGCCTGGAGCCCGGGCAGGCCGCCTGCGTGCGCGCCGCGCTCGGCCTTCCGGTCGCGGCGGAGAGCCTGGCGGCCCAGCCGAGCCACGTCGAAGACTGGGCGGTGCTCGCGCACGCGGTCGAGGAGGAGGACCGGCTCCTCGCCCGCTCGGTCTGGCTCGCCGGCCGGCGCACCGGCGCCCTCGCCCAGGTGATCGACTTCGCGCCGGCCGGCGCGCCGCTGCCCGCCGCCCCGGTGGCTGGCCAGGACTTCTCGGGCGCGCTCGCCTTCCATCCCGGTGATCCGGCCCTGCGGGCCATCCTGCGCGATGGCCGGCCTCGCCCGGCCGCGGCGGCCGCGCTGCCGGGGGCCGGCACGGTCGGCGCCGCGCGCGACGCCTTCGCGGCGGTGCTCGCGCGGGCGCCCTGGACGGAGCGCTGGCCCCTGCGCCTCGCGGGCGTGCGCCTCGGGCGGCTCGCCGACACCGCAACCTTCGCGGCGGGCGACGCCACCGGCTGCCTGGCCCTGCGCGCCAGCCCGCACCTGCCCGCCCTCGTCGCCGTCGCCGCCGGACGCCCGGTGGACATGTTCGGACAGTACGACGGCACCGGGCTCGCGCCCCTGGCCCTCGTCGCGGACGGGCGGCTCTACACCGTGCCGCCGCAGGAGCCGCGGCCGATCCTCGTGCGGGCGGCCTGATGGAGGGCGGGGCCGCGCCGGTCCTGGAGTGGGAGGCGGCCCTGGCCGCCGCGCTCCTGGGCGCCGACCGCGCGCCCGCCGCCGCATCGCAGGGCCCGTTGCCCGACCTTGACCCGGTCGGCGAGCCGGGCGGCGCCCTCCTCGCGCAGGTGGTGGTGCAGGGCCTCCTGCATCGGGCCGGGACCGGGATCGGCCCCGAGGCGCTGCGGCCCGCGCCGGAGCGGCCGGTGGACGGCCCCGAATGCCCGCCGGCCGCGGCACGACGCCTTCACGCCCTCCTGGCCGCCGGCGCCTCGGCCGAGCCCCGGCGCCGGGAATGGTTCGAGCTTGCGGCGGAGGCCGGCGTGCGGGCACCGCCCTGGCTCCACGCGGAGCTTGCCGGGATCCGCGGCGAGGCGGCGCTGATCCGGTCCGTCGCCGGCCCGGAGCTCGATTGGCTCGCCCGGGCCTGCGGCGCTGAGGTGCCGAAGCCGGACGCCGCCGCGGACCCCGCCCCCGACAGCTACGAAGCCCTCGTCGCCTTCCGCCGCCGGGACCCGGCCGGCGCCCGAGAGGCCCTCGCCTCCGGCTTCAAGGCCGAGCGGGCGAAGCTGCGCGCCCAGCTCCTGCCCGCCCTCGAAGAGGGCCTCGGCGCGGCGGACGAGCCGTTCCTCGATGCCTGCCTCGACGATCGCGCCGTCGAGGTGCGCGCCTGCGCGCAGCGGTTGCTCAGGCGCCTGCCGGACTCGCGGCTCGTCGGGCGCATGGCCGAGCGGGCGCGGGCGGCCCTCGCCGTCGAGAGCCGGCGCCACCTCCTCATCCGCACGCGGCACGCGCTCGTCGTCACACTGCCGGAGGAATCGCCGGAACTCGCCCGCGACGGGGTCGAGCCCCGCGCCTACGAGCGCGACGCCGGCGGCCGGCGGGCCGGGCTGCTCCGCGGCATCCTGGCGGCGGCACCGCTCGGCGCCTACGCCGGCCACCCGCCGCGGCTCTGGATCGAGCTCGCCCTGCAGAGCGAATGGGCGCTCCCCCTCCTCGAAGGCTTCCACGCCTGCGCGCGCAACTCGCGCGACCCGGACTGGGTGCGCGCCATGGCCGAGGTGCTGCGCGAAGCCTGCGACGGGCGCCTGCCGGGCGTGACGCCCACGGACGCGCTGTCCGACCTGTGGGCGCGCAGCGTGGCCCTGCTGCCCGCCGCAGCGTGGGAAAACGCCGCCGCATCCCTGCTGCGCAGCCACGGGCCCGTCGCGCTCCCGCTGCTCGCCAAGGGGCCGCCGCGCTTCTCCCCCGCCTTCACCGAGGGCCTCCTGGACTGGCTCGCCGCGGCGACCCGCGGCACCGGCGCGGCCCACGAGGCCCTGTCGCGCGCCTGGGTCATCGGGCGCCTCGGCAACGTCGCGGCCCCGACCGAGCGGGCCGCCGCGACGGCCGCGGCGATCCTCGCCCGGCTGCCGGAAGGAGCCGACGCCCGCCTGCGCGGCCAGCTCGCCGGACTGGCCGAGACCCTGGAGCTGCGCGCCGCCATGCGGCGCGAGTTCGCCGACCCGATCGCGGAAGGGAGAGCACCTCCGACATGACGCAGACGCAACAGGGTGAGGCGCAGCTGCGCCGGGCCGCCGAGGACGCCTTCGCGGAGGAGATCGCGGCGCTGAAGGCCGTGGACGACCGTCCGCGCCCGCCGAACTGGCTGCTCTCGCCGCAGGCGGTCGTCACCTACCTGCTCGGCGGGCGCCTCCGCTCTGGGTTCGAGGTGACGCCGAAGTACATCGGCGACCGGCGCCTGATGGAGGTGGCGGTGGCGACGCTGGCCACCGACCGGGCGCTCCTGCTCCTCGGCGTCCCCGGCACGGCCAAGAGCTGGGTCAGCGAGCATCTGTCCGCCGCGATCTGCGGCACGTCGCGGCTCATCGTGCAGGGCACGGCCGGCACGAGCGAGGAGGCGATCCGCTACGGCTGGAACTACGCGCTGCTGCTCGCCAAAGGGCCGAGCCGCGAGGCGGTCGTGGCGTCGCCCATCATGCGCGCCATGGAGGAGGGGCGGATCGCCCGCGTCGAGGAGCTCACCCGCATCCCGTCCGAGACGCAGGACAGCTTCATCACCGTGCTCTCGGAGAAGACCCTGCCGATCCCCGAGCTCAACGCGGAGGTGGCGGCCCGGAAGGGCTTCAACCTCATCGCGACGGCCAACAACCGCGACCGCGGCGTCAACGAACTGTCCAGCGCGCTGAAGCGCCGCTTCAACACGGTGGTGCTGCCGCCGCCCGCCACCATCGAGGCGGAGATCGCCATCGTCGAGACCCGGGTGGCCTCGCTCGGCCGCGCCTTCGAGATCCCGGCCGAGCCGCCGGGCGCCGACGAGATCCGCCGCGTCGTCACGATCTTCCGCGAGCTGCGCGACGGCGTCACCGAGGACGGCAAGTCCAAGGTGAAGCAGCCTTCCGGCACGCTCTCGACGGCCGAGGCGATCAGCGTCGTCGGCAACGGCCTGGCGCTCGCCGCCCATTTCGGCGACGGCCGTCTCTCGGCGGGCGACCTCGTGTCCGGCATCGCGGGCGCCGTGGTGAAGGACCCCGTGCAGGACGCGATCGTCTGGCGCGAGTACCTGGAGACCGTGGTCAAGGAGCGCGAGGGCTGGCGCGACTTCTACCGCGCCGCCCGCGAGAGCGCGTGAGCGGGGCCCGATGCCCGACATCCGCCTCTTCGGCATCCGCCACCACGGGCCGGGCTCGGCGCGAACCCTCGCGGCCGCCCTCGAGGCCTTCGCGCCGGACTGCCTGCTGATCGAGGGGCCGCCGGACGCGGACGACCTGATCCCGCTCGCCGCCGATACCGGCATGGCGCCGCCGGTGGCGCTCCTCGTCTACCGCCCAGACCGGCCCCGCGACTGCGCGTTCTTCCCCTTCGCGGGCTTTTCCCCCGAGTGGGTCGCCCTGCGCCACGGGATCGCCGCGGGTGCGGCGGTGCGCTTCATGGACCTGCCGCACGCGATCCAGCTCGCGGACGGGTTCGGCGGCCCGGCCGAGGCGCCGCCGGGGGATGCGCCGGGCGGCGCCGTCGCCTCGGCGCAGGCGGCCCCGGCCGCGCTGCGGCGCGACCCGCTCGGCGAACTCGCGCAGGCCGCCGGCTTCCCCGACGGCGAGCGCTGGTGGGACGCCTTCGTGGAAAGCCGTGCGGGGACGGACGGGGACGTGTTCGGCGCCATCGCCGAGGCCATGGCGGCCCTGCGCGCGGCGACCGGGCCGGATCCGGGCGAGGCCCCCTCGCCAGGCGCGGCGCGCGAGGAGGCAAGGGAGGTGGCAAGAGAGGAGGCGCGCGAGGCGCACATGCGGGGCGCGATCCGCCGCGCCGGGCGGGAGGGCTTCGCGCGCATCGCGGTCGTGTGCGGCGCCTGGCACGTGCCCGCCCTGGCGCGCCACGACGCGCGCGGCCAGTCCGCCGCGGATGCGGCGACTCTGAAGGGGCTGCCGAAGGCCAAGGTCGCGAGCGCGTGGGCGCCGTGGTCCTACGAGCGCCTCGCCACCGCGAGTGGCTACCGCGCGGGCGTGCTCTCGCCCGAGTGGTACGACACGCTCTGGAACCACGGGGAGCAGGTCGCCGCCCGCTGGCTCGCGCGGGCCGCCGCGCTCCTGCGCGCGGAGGACCTCGACGCCTCGCCGGCCTCGGTGATCGAGGCCGCGCGCCTCGCCGAGGCGCTCGCGGGCCTGCGCGGACGGAGCCGCCCCTCGCTGGAGGACCTCGACGAGGCCACGCAGGCGACCCTCTGCTTCGCCGACCCCGCCCCGATGGCGCTGATCCGGCGCAGGCTCGTCATTGGCGAACGCCTCGGCGCCACCCCGCCGGACAGCCCCGGCACCCCCGTCGAGGTGGATTTCGCGAGCACCTGCAAGCGCCTGCGCCTGAAGCCCGGGACGGATGCGGGCGAGATCGTCCTCGACCTGCGCAAGGAGAACGACCTCGCCCGCAGCCACTTCCTCAACCGGCTCGCACTGATCGGCGTGCCCTGGGGCACCCGGCGCGCGGCGCGCGGGCGCGGCACCTTCAAGGAGGCGTGGTCCCTCGGCTGGCAGCCCGAATGGGTGGTCGACCTCGTCGCCGCCTCCGCGGACGGCGGCACGGTGGCCGAGGCCGCTGCCGCACAGGTGAGCCGCCGGGCCGCGGAGGCGACCCGGGTCGCCGACCTCGCGGAGCTCATCAGCACCCTGCTCGACGCCGACCTGGCGGACGCCACGGCGGCGGTGATCCGGGCGATCGAGGACCGCGCCGCGGTCTCGGCGGACGTGTTCGACCTGATGGAGGCACTGCCGCCGCTCGCCGAGCTCGCCCGCTACGGGTCCGTGCGCAGCGCCGACACCGCGCCCGTGCGCGCGGCCCTGCGCGGCCTGGTGCCGCGCGCCGCCGCGGGGCTCGTCGCCGCCTGCCAGAGCCTCGACGACGACGCGGCGGCCGCCGCTAAGGCGCGCATCGCCGCCGTCACCGGCGCGCTCGCCCTCCTCGACGAGGCCGATCTCACGGCCCTCTGGCGGGAGGCGCTCGGAACGCTCGCCGACCAGGAGCACGTCCACGGCCGCGTCGTCGGCCGGGCCGTGCGCCTGCTCTTCGACGCGCGGGTGCTCGAGCCCGCGCAGGCCGGCGAGCGCCTCGGCCGCGCCCTGTCGCGGGCGGCCGGCGCCGGCGCGGCCGCCGCCTGGATCGAGGGCTTCCTCGAGGACAGCGGGACGGTGCTGCTCCACGGGCAGGGCCTCCTCGCCGTCCTCGACGCCTGGCTCCGCGACCTGGATGACGGGCACTTCACGGAACTCCTTCCCCTCGTGCGCCGCACGTTCTCGACGATCCCGCCCGCCGAGCGCCGCGCGATCGGGGCCGCCCTGGGCAATCCGAGGCGCGGGGACGCGCGGGACGCGCCGCCCGGCCACTTCCACGACGCGGAGCGGGCCGCGGCGGTGCTGCCGATCCTGCACCTGCTCTTCGCGCCCGTGATCCCCGAGACCGAGACGCCGGAGGATGCGCCGTGAGCGAGACCGAACGCCTGCGCCGCTGGCGCCTCGTGCTCGGCGGCGGCCCGGCGGAGGGCACGGGCCACGCCCTCGGCGAGCGCGACCTGCGCCTCGATCAGGCGCTCGGCGCCCTCTACGATTCCGATCGCCGGGGCGGCCTGGGCTCCTCGGCGCCCTCCGTGCCGCGCTGGCTCGGCGACATCCGCGACTACTTCCCCGCCGCCGTGGTGCAGGTGATGCAGCGCGACGCCCTCGACCGGCTCGACCTCAGGCGCATGCTCACCGAGCCCGAGATGCTGGAGGCGGTGGTCCCCGACGTCGCCCTCGTCTCGACGCTGATCTCGATGCGGGGGGTGCTCTCCGGCCGCACGAAGGAGACCGCCCGCCTGGTGGTGCGCAAGGTGGTGGACGCGCTCCTCGCCAAGCTGGAGGAGCCCCTGCGGCAGGCGGTCAACGGCGCCATCGACCGCGCCAGCGTCAACCGCCGCCCCCGCCACGCCGAGATCGACTGGAACCGGACGATCCGCGCGAACCTGCGCCACTACCAGGCCGAGTACCGCACGATCATCCCCGAGACGCGCTTCGGCCACGGACGCAGGAGCCGCGGCTCGCTCAAGGACGTGATCCTCTGCATCGACCAGTCCGGCTCGATGGCCAACTCCGTGGTCTATTCCAGCATCTTCGGCGCCGTGATGGCCTCGCTGCCCGCCGTCTCGACCCGACTCGTGGTGTTCGACACGGAGGTGGTCGACCTCACGGACGATCTCGACGACCCCGTGGAGGTGCTGTTCTCCGTCCAGCTCGGGGGCGGCACCGACATCAACCGGGCGATCGGCTACTGCGCCTCGCGCATCACGCGGCCCGAGGACACGGTGCTCGTGCTGATCTCCGACCTCTACGAGGGCGGTGTCGAGGCCGGCCTGCTGGCGCAGGCGCAGCGGCTCGTGGCGTCCGGCGTGCAGGTGGTGGCGCTGCTCGCGCTCTCCGACGAGGGCGCGCCCGCCTACGACCGCTCCCTCGCCGCGCGCCTCGCCGCCCTGGGGGTCCCCGCCTTCGCCTGCACGCCGGACCACTTCCCGGGCCTCATGGCGGCGGCGATCCGCAAGGCGGATATCGCGGCCTGGGCGGCCTCCGCCGGTATCGCGGCGGTGCCGGCGGACGCGGGTCCCCGCACCGGATGAGCGCGGGCGGACGGCGCAAGCGCGCCCGCACGGACCCTCCACAGGGGCTGCGGATATACGATCGTAGCCTGCAATTACACGGCCAGCCGTCTCGAACTGCCGAGCCAAGCTCTGTCGAGTCGCGTCATGAGCCTGCCCCGCAGGGCGACGTTCACGGTGAACCCGGATTTCACGGTGCGGGTCCTCGGAGGATACTCGCTGCTCGTGCTTGCGGAATGATCCGGTTTCGCACGCTTCCCTTCGCGGCTCTGCGCCGGTGCGCGCCTCAGCGGGCGCCGCGGTGGAGGTCGCCGTCGATCAGCAGGGCGCTCTTGCCGTCGAGGCGCGAGCGGTAGATCTGCAGGTTCTCCATCACCCGCTGCACGTAGTTGCGCGTCTCCGTGAAGGGGATGCGCTCCACCCAGTCGACCGCGTCGACATCCCCGCGGCGCGGGTCGCCGTAAGCGTCGATCCACTTCTTCACGTTGCCGCCGCCGGCGTTGTAGGAGGCGAAGGCGAGCACGTAGGAGCCGCGCCAATCCTCCATCAGCTCGCCGAGATGGGCCTGGCCGAGGCGGGCGTTGTAGGCGGGGTCGCTGCCCAGGCGGTCCTGATCGTAGGTCGTGCTCACCCGGCGCGCCGTGCGCTGGGCGGTGGCCGGCATCATCTGCATCAATCCCCGCGCCCCGACGCCGGACTGGGCGCGCGGGTCGAACTGGCTCTCCTGGCGGGCGATGGCGAAGACCATGGCGCGCTCGACCAGCGGCACGGCCGAGAACGCCTCGTAGGTCGGGATGCCGATCGTCGGGTAGGCGTGGGCGTCGAGCGGCAGCCCGCGCTGGACCGCGAGCTTGCCGATCGCCACGAGGGCCCGGGCGTCCCGCATCTCCGTGGCGAGATCGCCCAAGGCCTGCACCTCGCGGGCGTCCGTCATCTTCTGGGCCGCGTCGATGTAGAGCGGCAGGGCGAGCTCCTTCAGCGAGGCGGCACCGAGGAGGCGCAGGGCCCGGACGCAGAGGCGGTCCTCGAAAGCCGCCCGCCCCGGCCCGTCGAGTTCGGCCGGCTCGCGCAGGGTGAGGCTCGCCTGCCCGAGCTTGGCCCGGGCGAGCTGCCCGTAATAGGCGATCGGCTGGAGGGCCGCGCGCTCGTAGAAGGCGCGGGCGGCCTCCGCCTCGCCTGCCGCGTCCGCGGCGCGGCCCTGCCAGTAGGCCGCGCGGGCAATGGAGATCGGCGTCTCGGCGATCTCCGCGGCCCGGGCGAAGTGCCGGGCGCCGGTCGCCGCGTCGCCGGTGAAGCGCAGGGCGATCCAGCCGGCGTGGAACTCGGCCTCGATGCGCTTCTCGGTGGTCCGGGCGCTGTGGCCGCTCGCCACCGCGTAGGCCGTGCGTGAATTGCCGGCATCCATCAGCTTGCGGGCGACGATGCGGCGCTCCACCCACCACTCGTCGCCGTCGACCAGGACCTCCGGGTTGGTGGGTGCGGTGGCCAGCACCGCGGCGGCCGCATCGGCCTTGTCGGCCCGGCGGAAATACTGCGCCTTCGAGAAGATGTAGGAGGCGTCCGAGCGCAGCGAGGGCGGCACCGCGTTCAGGGCGGCGAGCGCCCCGGAACTCTTGTCCTCGACGGCGCGGCGCGCCCGCACCAGGGTCTGCATTGCCCCGCCCGCGTAGCCCGCGGCGCGGCCGGCGGCCTCCCAATCCTCCTTCATCAGCGCGCGCTCCATGCGGGCGCGATGGTCGATGCGGGTGAGGGCGCCGGGGAAGGCGTCGAGAACGCGGGCCTCGAGGCTGCGCCCGAACGTCTCCTCGCGCCAGAGCTCGCGCACGAGGGTCGCGGCATCGCCGTCGAGCCCCTCGGCCCGGAAGGCCAGGGCGAGGGCGAACTTACCCGGCGCGCTCTGGGGCCTGGTGGCGCCGAAATAGGCGCGGACCACGGCGGGGGCCTTGCGCTCGCTGAGCAGCGCCTCCTCGGCGCGCCGCCGCAGCAGGGCGCCGGCCGGCCAATCGGGGTTGGACCGCGCGAAGGCGACGGTGCGCTCGAAGCCGATGCCGGCGCCGGCCCGGATGGCGATCCAATCGAGGAGGGCGCGGGCCGCCGGGTCGGTGAAGCCGTCGCGCAGCCGGTCGCCGTCCGCGACCCGGCCCTTGCGGTAGAAATCGATCGCCTGGCGCAGGAGGGTCACGTCGGTCTCGCCCGAGCGCGCGGCGCGGGCCGGGTCCGGCACCTCCGGCACCGGCGCGGCGGGCGCCACCGCGGCGTCGGGCAGCGGGAAGGCCACTGGTGCATCCGGGTCGGCCGAGGCGTAGGCCGTGGCGCCCGCGGGCAGCGCGGGCCGGGCGGCCTCCGGCGCCTTCGCCTCCACCCGGAGGGCGTCGGCCGCGACGGCATCGAGGGGGGCCTTGGCGTCCTGGAGCTGGGGAGAGGCCGCGGCGGCGTCGCTCGCCGGCGGGGTTGGCTGGCTCGGCGCCTCGCTCTCGGGGCCCGGCAGCGTCCCGGAGGGGGCGGCGAACCCGACGCCCGCCGTCAGCGCGAGGGCCAGGAGAGCCAGGGAGGAGCGCGTGGATGACGCCATGGCCTGCGACTCAATCCTTGCCGCGAGCGGGAAGGGCACAGCCTCCCCCCGGGGTCGTTAAGAAGGCATTAACCGCGTATGCGGAGCGTTTGCGCAGGCGTAGCCGAAGCCCTATGTCTGCGCCGCCGGCCGCGGCGGGACGCGGCCCGCCCGCCGCGCGCGCGGACGAGTTGGGAACACGCCTGAGATGACCGAGAGCAACGCCCGCCGCCTGAAGGGCTCCCTCACCGCGCTGGCCACGCCCTTCCGCGAGGGCGCCTTCGACGAGCCGGCCTTCCGGGCCTTCGTGGAATGGCAGATCCAGCAGGGCACCCACGGACTCGTGCCGGTGGGCACCACCGGGGAGACGCCGACCCTGAGCCATGCCGAGCACGACCGCGTGGTCGAGGTCTGCATCGACGTGGCGGCCGGCCGGGTGCCGGTCGTGGCCGGCGCCGGCTCGAATTCCACCGCCGAGGCGGTCGCGCGGGCCCGTCATGCCGAGCGGGCTGGGGCGGACGCGGTGCTCATCGTCACGCCCTACTACAACAAGCCCACGCAGGACGGGATGTTCGCCCACTTCCAGGCGGTCAACGACGCGGTCGGCATCCCGATCATCATCTACAACATCCCGGGCCGCTCGGTGGTCGACATGAGCGTCGAGACCATGAAGCGGCTGTTCGAACTCAGGAACATCGCCGGCGTGAAGGACGCCACGGCCAAGCTCGACCGCGTCAGCCTGCAGCGCCAGGCGCTCGGGGAAGACTTCATCCAGCTTTCTGGCGAAGATGCGACGGCGCTGGGCTTCAACGCGCATGGCGGCCGCGGCTGCATCTCGGTGGTTTCGAACGTGGCGCCTCGCCTCTGCGCCGACCTTCAGGAGGCGACCCTCGCGGGCGACTACGCGAAGGGGCTCGCGATCCAGGATCGGCTGATGCCGCTTCACACCAGCCTGTTCCTGGAGACCAACCCCTCGCCGGTGAAGTACGCATTGAGCCGCCTGGGGCACATGAGCGAAGACGTGCGCCTTCCGCTCCTGCCCGTAGGCGCGGCGACCCGCGCGAGCGTCGACGCGGCGCTCGCCCATGCGGGTCTCCTCGACTGAGGCTCTCCCGCACGCCATATGACAGCGCCCGGCCGGATCACGGCCGGCGCGAGACCCTCAAGGCAGCATGGCCCCGAAACCCGACCCCGCCCGCCGCGTCGTCGCCGACAACCGCGCGGCGCGCTTCCACTACGCCATCACCGAGACCCTGGAGGCCGGCATCGCGCTGACCGGGACGGAGGTGAAGTCGCTGCGCAACGGCAAGGCGACGATCGGCGAGGCCTATGCGGGACCGTCGGGCAACGACCTGATGCTGTTCAACGCGAACATCCCCGAATACCTCGAGGCGAACCGCTTCAACCACGACACCAAGCGCCCGCGCCGCCTGCTGCTGCACCGCCGGCAGATCGACAAGCTGATCGGCGCCACCCAGCGCCAGGGCTACACGGTGGTGCCGTTGAAGATCTACTTCAACGACCAGGGCCGCGCGAAGGTCGAGCTCGGCCTCGGCAAGGGCAAGCAGCTCCACGACAAGCGCGAGACCGCCAAGGAGCGCGACTGGCAGCGCGACAAGGCCCGCCTGATGCGCGACAAGGGCTGAGGCCGCGTCCCCGGGCGGGGCTACTCCTCGCCGGGGCCCTCGCCGCCCTGGCGGATGCCGTAGCGGGTTTCGAGGCCCTGGTGTCCACGGGGGCCGCGCTCGCCGTAATCGCGTGTCCGGCCGCCGTCCGGGGCCGTCCGGGCGGGCCGCTCGCCGGGGTCGCGCCCCACCTTGGGCATCAGCTGGACGAGGTCGAGGAACTCGTCGGCCTGCCGGCGGAGGTCGTCGGCCACCATCGGGGGTTGGGTCTGGATGGTGGACACCACCGTCACCTTGACGCCGCGGCGCTGCATCGCCTCGACCAGGGACCGGAAGTCGCCGTCCCCGGAGAACAGCACCATGTGGTCGATGTGGGGGCTGAGCTCGAGGGCGTCGATCGCCAGCTCGATGTCCATGTTCCCCTTCACCTTCCGGCGTCCCTGCGCGTCGGTGAACTCCTTCACGGGCTTCGTGACGACGCGGTAGCCGTTGTAGTCGAGCCAGTCGATCAGCGGGCGGATCGAGGAATACTCCTGATCTTCGATCATGGCCGTGTAGTAGAAGGCGCGCAGAAGATTGTCGCGGGCCTGGAATTCCTTCAGCAGCCGCTTGTAGTCGATGTCGAACCCGAGCGCCTTCGTGGTCGCGTAGAGGTTGGCACCGTCGATGAAGAGCGCGCTGCGCTGCTGGGTGCTCATGGCACGTTCCGTATCTCAAAAAGTAATCGACGTTTTCGTAAGCCGGACGTGCGCATTTATAAAAATGTGCGATCAAGGCTCAAAGTCATACTGCATCGGCCGAAAGACAGGGAGGCCGGTTGCTACAATGGGTCGTCGCGGTTGAAGGCCCGCATGCCCGGACGTTGCTGGAGCCCCCAGCAGGATCCTCGACATGCCCCGCCCTCTGACCGATCCGAATACCGATTTTGGAGGCAGCTTTGGGAGCGGATCGAATGGCTGTCAAGCGACGGGGCAGCACACAACGGGGAATACCGAAAAAAATGGTTCTGGTGACGTGTCTTTGAAGAAACCTAAGGTATATCGAGCGTCGAAAAGCGTTGGATTGGATGAATTTTGCTCACCTTTCGATGCAACAACTTGAGGCCCGTCTTCAGGCCCCCGGGATGGCCCGGCTGCCCGGCTTGACCGCCGGGATCGCCGCGAGTTCCGGCGGCAGCGCATCCGCCGGGTAGGCCGGAATGTCGAGGGCCACGAGGGAGAGGAGCGGGACGCCGATCTCGCCCCGTCCCCCGGAGCGGTCGATCAGGCAGGCCGCGCCGACGACCTCGCCGGCCTCCTCGGCGAGCGAGGCGAGGCATTCCCGGGCCGACAGGCCGGTGGTGACGATGTCCTCGACGATTACCGCGCGCTTGCCCGCCGGGATGCTGAAGCCGCGCCGCAGCACGAACGGCTTGCCGGGCTCGCGCTCCACGAAGATCGCCCGCGCGCCGAGGTGGCGCGCCGTCTCGTAGCCCGGGACGATGCCGCCGATCGCGGGCGAGACCACGATGTCGACCCTGCCGAAGCGCGCCTTGATCTCCCGGGCGAGGGCTGCGCAGAGGCGCTCGGTGCGCGGCGGCTCGGAGAAGATCGCCATCTTCTGCAGGAACACTCCGGAATGCAGGCCCGAGCTCAGGATGAAGTGGCCCTCCAGGAGGGCTCCGGCATCGCGGAACTCTTCGAGGACCTGGTCGGGGGTCATGCGGGGCTCCGGGGCGGGACGATCCGGGGGCGGGACGATCCGGGGGCGGGACGATCGGCCCGCTTGTGACAGCGGCGGGGGGGCGTGGCAACCGGGCGCCCGGGGCCTCAGCCGTTGACCCGCTCCACCCGGCTCACCGCACGCTTGCCGCGCAGTTCCGCGATGATCGCCGTGAGGTGCTGCAGGTCCCAGACGGAGAGGTCGATCATCACGTCCGTGAAGTCCTGGGTGCGGCGCTTCATCGAGAGGTTGTCGATATTGCCGTCGTGGTCGGCGATGACCTGCGCGATCTGGGCGAGGACGCCCGGCTCGTTGATCGATTGCAGGGCGATGCGGGCGGGGAAGCGCTCGCTGGCGCTGGCCTCGACGTCCCACCGCACGTCGAGCCAGCGCTCCGGCTCGTTGTCGAATGCGGCGAGCGCCGCGGACTGGATCGGATAGATCGTGACGCCGATGCCGGGCGTCAGGATGCCGACGATGCGGTCGCCCGGCACCGCGCCGCCGTTCGGTGCGAAGCTCACCGGCAGGTCGCCCGCGATGCCGCGAATCGGGATGGCGTCCGCCGGCGCACCCGCGCCCTCGCCCGCCGGGAAGATCAGGCGCATGGTCTGATCCTTGGAGCGGGAGAGGCGCCCGGCGCCGTTGGCCGCCGGCTGCACCACGGCGGCCGGGCTGCTGCGCCGTTCGTCCTTGTAGTCGGGGTAGACCGCCTTCACGACGTCGCCCGAGAACATCTCGCCGCGGCCCACCGCGGCGAACACGTCCTCGGCGGAGGCGCGGGCGAGGCGGGGGAGCGCGCCTCGCAGCTTCTCGTCGGAGAAGCTCTTGCCGGCCCGCTCGAAGGCCCGGTCGAGGATCTGCCGGCCGAGCCCTGCATATTGCCGGCGCACCGCCGAGCGGGTCGCCCGGCGGATCGCCGCGCGGGCCTTGCCGGTGACCACGAGGGATTCCCAGGCGGCCGGCGGGGAGGCACCGTCGGAGCGGGCGATCTCGACCTCGTCGCCGTTCGCCAATTCGTGCAGCAGTGGCATCATGCGGCCGTTGATCTTGGCGCCCACCGCCGTGTTGCCGACATCGGTGTGCACCGCGTAGGCGAAGTCGATCGGCGTCGCGCCGCGCGGAAGGGCGATGAGCCGGCCCTTCGGTGTGAAGCAGAACACCTGATCCTGGAACAGCTCGAGCTTGGTGTGCTCCAGGAACTCCTCGGGGCTATCGCCCTCGGCCAGGAGCTCGATGGTCCGGCGCAGCCACTGGTAGGCGCCGCTCTCCGTGGCGAGGCGCGGATGCACGCCGCCGGGCTCGTCGCGCCGGGCGGTCTCCTTGTAGTGGGCGTGGGCCGCGATGCCGTACTCGGCGATCTCGTCCATCGCTTCCGTACGGATCTGCAGCTCGACGCGCTGGCTCTTCGGGCCGATCACCGTCGTGTGGATCGAGCGATAGTCGTTCTGCTTCGGGGTCGAGACGTAGTCCTTGTAGCGGCCCGGCACCATCGGCCAGGTGGTGTGGACGACGCCGAGGGCGCCGTAGCAATCCGCCACCGAATCCACCACGACGCGGAAGCCGAAGATGTCCGAGAGCTGCTCGAAGGCGACGGACTTGCGCTCCATCTTCGACCAGATCGAGTAGGGCTTCTTGCGCCGCCCCGTCACGGTCGCCTTGATGCCCCGGGCGGAGAGCTTCGCGGTCAGGTCCTGCTCGATGCTCTCCACGAGGCGCTCGGACTTCGCCGAGAGGTCGCCGAGGCGCTGCGTGATGGTGGCGTAGATCTCGGGCTTCAGGTTGCGGAAGGCCAGGTCCTCCAGCTCGTCGCGCAGCTCCTGCATGCCCATGCGCCCGGCGAGGGGCGCGTAGATGTCGAGCGTCTCCTCGGCGATGCGCACGCGCTTGTCGGCGCGCATGTGGTGGAGGGTGCGCATGTTGTGCAGGCGGTCGGCGAGCTTGACGAGGAGCACGCGCACGTCCGCCGCGATGGCGAGCAGGAGCTTGCGGAAGTTCTCGCCCTGCGCCGCCCGCTTCGAGACGAGATCGAGGCGCTTGAGCTTCGTCAGGCCGTCCACGAGGGCCCCGATCTCGGGGCTGAAGGTCTCGCTGATCTCGTCGAGGGTTGCCGCGGTGTCCTCCACGGTGTCGTGGAGGACGGCGGCCACGATGGTGGCGTCGTCGAGCTTCAGGTCGGTGAGGATCGCCGCCACCTCGAGGGGGTGGGCGAAGAACGGATCCCCCGAGGCGCGCTTCTGCGTGCCGTGGGCCCGCATGGCGTAGACGTAGGCGCGGTTGAGCAGGGCCTCGTTCGCGGCGGGGTTGTAACGCTTGACCCGCTCCACGAGCTCGTACTGGCGCATCATCCGCCGCTGGACCCTTCCCTGATCAGGATTGCCGTTGTGGCGGAAGTTTCCCGCATCGCGCGCATCGGCGCCAGACCTTAAGCGCCGCAGGCGGGAGAAATGGCGCCGCAGGCCCTCGCCGTCTCACGCCCCAGGTGCCGGACGGCACCCAGGCACGAAAAAGCCCGGCCGCAGGGCCGGGCTCGTCGGGCGCGCGCGACGCGAGAGGCTCAGTCGCCCTCGTCGTCCGTCTCGACCGGGGGCGCGAGGTTCTCGAGCCCGCGCAGCAGGTCCTCCTCGCTCATGCGGTCGAACTGCACCGCGCTGTCGTCGCCGCCGGAATTCTGGGGAGCGACCGCGGCGGCCGCCGGGGAGGCGGAGAGCAGCGGAACGGTCTCGGCCTCGGGCTCGTCCACCTCGACGTACTTCTGCATCGAGTGGATCAGCTGCTCCTTCAGGTCCTCGGCGGTGATCGTCTCGTCGCCGATCTCGCGGAGCGCCACCACCGGGTTCTTGTCGCGGTCGCGGTCGACCGTCAGCGGCGCGCCGGCGGCGAGCAGGCGGGCCCGGTGGCTCGCGAGGAGCACGAGCTCGAAGCGGTTCTCGACCTTCTCGATGCAATCTTCAACGGTGACGCGAGCCATGGAGGGGCGGCTCCTTCTGACGGAACGCGGATGTGCGGGCGAAGGGGCCTCATACACCGGACCGAGCCGCGCAACAAGCTGAAGCGTCAAGGCTTTCCGGGGGCGGGCTCCGGCTTCTTTCGCGCTGCAGCGTTGACACCGGGCCCCGGGCGATGCGACTGCGCCGCCCTTCGAGGCGAGATCGGTCGGCGGTGACCGCGGGGGCATCATGGCGCGCGCACTCATCTTCCCGGGGCAGGGCAGCCAGGCGGTCGGCATGGGCAAGGCCCTGGCCGAGGCCTTCCCGCCGGCGCGCGCGGTCTTCGACGAGGTCGACGCAGCACTCGGCCAGAACCTGTCAGCCCTGATGTTCGAGGGCCCGATCGAGACGCTGACCCTCACGGCCAACGCCCAGCCCGCCCTGATGGCCGCGAGCCTCGCGGTGCTGCGGGTGCTGGAGGCGGAGGCCGGGCTCGACGTCGCCCGCGACGTCGCCTGCGTGGCGGGCCACTCCCTCGGCGAGTACGCGGCGCTCGCGGCCGCCGGCAGCCTCGGCATCGCCGAGGCGGCCCGGCTCCTGCGCATCCGGGGCGAGGCCATGCAGGCCGCGGTCCCGGCGGGCGCGGGCGCGATGGCGGCGCTGATCGGAGCCGAGCCGGAGGTCGCGCGGGCGGTCGCCGAGGAGGCGGCCGAGGGCGAGGTTCTCGACGTGGCGAACGACAACGGCGCCGGCCAGGTGGTGCTCTCGGGCGCCCGCGCCGCCGTCGAGCGCGCCGTGGCAGTCGCGCAGGCGCGCGGCATCAAGCGGGCGGTGATGCTCAACGTCTCCGCCCCCTTCCACTGCCGCCTAATGGGCCCGGCCGCCGAGGTGATGCGGGCGGCGCTGGCGGGGGCGGACCTGCAGCCCCCGAAGGTCCCCGTCTACGCCAATGTCCTGGCGGTCCCTGTCTCGGACACGGACGCGATCCGCGACGCCCTCGTCGCCCAGGTCACCGGCACCGTGCGCTGGCGCGAGAGCGTCGCCGCCATGGCGGCGGCGGGCGTCGATCGGTTCTACGAGCTCGGCGCCGGCAAGGTCCTGACCGGCCTCGTGAAGCGCATCGCCCCGACCGCCGCCGCGGCGCCGGTCGGCACGCCCGACGACGTGCGCGCCTTCGCGCTCTGAACGCATACGCTGAAGAGGAAGCCCCATGTTCGATCTCACCGGGCGCAAGGCCCTCGTCACCGGCGCCACCGGCGGCCTCGGCGGCGCCGTCGCGCGGGCGCTGCACGCCCAGGGGGCGGACGTCGCGATCTCCGGGACCCGGCAGGAGGCGCTTGAGGCGCTGGCGCAGGCGCTCGGTGGGGAGCGGGTGCATGTCGTCCCCGCCAACCTCGCCGACAGCGCGTCCGTCGAGGCGCTGGTTCCCGCGGCCGAGGCGGCGCTCGGCGGCCTCGACATCCTCGTGAACAACGCCGGCATCACCCGGGACAACCTGTTCATGCGCATGAAGGACGAGGAGTGGGACGCGGTGCTGGCCGTGAACCTCACCGCCGCCTTCCGCCTGTCGCGGGCCGCCGTGAAGGGCATGATGCGCCGCCGCCACGGGCGCATCGTCAACATCGGCTCGGTGGTGGGTACCACCGGCAACCCGGGCCAGGGCAACTACGCGGCCGCCAAGGCCGGCCTCGTGGGACTGACGAAGGCGCTCGCCGCCGAGGTCGCCTCCCGGGGCATCACGGTCAACTGCATCGCGCCGGGCTTCATCAGCTCGCCGATGACGGACGCGCTGAACGAGAAGCAGCGCGAGGGCATCCTGGCCCGGGTCCCGGCGGGCCGACTCGGCGAGGGGGCCGAGGTCGCGGCCGCGGCGGTCTATCTCGCCAGCGCGGAGGCCGCCTACGTCACGGGCCACACCCTGCACCTCAACGGCGGCATGGCCATGGTCTGAGCCGGGATGGCGCGGCGGCGGTTGGGCCGCCATCGTCCCGCCCGATTGCTGGTGCGTTGCACGCCGGACCGTTTTGCGGCGCGTCGCGCAGGGGGTGCGCAAGTGGCGCCAGCCATTGCCGAATCGAACACCTGAACGCCCGGTGAACCGGGCCTCGCCAGGGCCCTGGCCCTGTGTTAACACCCGGCAGCCGTGCGAGGGGGGTTGACGGTTCAGCGGGTTGCAAGTCCAAGACGGGCGGGGAATGTCGCCCCCGTCGCGGGGCGCGCGACGCGCGATCGGAGACCGGCCGCCTACCAACCACGCGCCCGAACGGGCGAGGCGGCCACGGCACCACCATCAACGTCCGACCACCATCACGACTGAGACGAGGACCAAGACCGATGAGCGATATCGCTGAGCGCGTGAAGAAGATCGTCGTCGAGCACCTGGGCGTTGAGCCCGAGAAGGTGGTCGAGGGCGCGAACTTCATCGACGATCTCGGCGCCGACAGCCTCGACACCGTCGAGCTCGTGATGGCGTTCGAGGAGGAGTTCAACGTCGAGATCCCGGACGACGCCGCCGAGACCATCCAGACGGTCGGCGACGCGGTGAAGTTCCTCGAGAAGAACTCCGCTTAAGACACCTTCTTTCGGCGTGAGCGGGGCGATTGTGCCCCGCGCGCCGTTTCCTTGATGAAGATGGACGGCAGACGGGATAGCACGATGCGGCGGGTGGTCATCACGGGTCTGGGCATGGTCACGCCGCTGGGCAGCGGCGTCGAGCACGTCTGGAGCCGGCTGATCGCGGGGGATAGCGGGGCGGCCCGCGTCTCCTCCTTCGAGACCGAGGACCTCGCCTGCAAGATCGCCTGCCAGATCCCCCTCGGCGACGGCTCCGACGGCACCTTCAACCCCGACGCCTACATGGAGGCGAAGGAGCAGCGGAAGGTCGACCCCTTCATCGTCTACGCCATCGCGGCGGCCGCGCAGGCCCTCGACGATGCCGACTGGCACCCGACCGCCCACGAGGACCAGTGCGCCACGGGCGTGCTCGTCGGCTCCGGCATCGGCGGCATCGGCGGCATCTACGACGCCTCGGTGACGCTCCACGAGAAGGGCCCGCGCCGCGTCTCGCCCTTCTTCATTCCCGGCCGCATCATCAACCTCGCCTCGGGCCAGATTTCCATCGCCCACGGCCTCAAGGGCCCGAACCACGCGGTCGTCACCGCCTGCTCCACCGGCGCCCATGCCATCGGCGACGCGGCCCGGCTGATCGCCCTCGGCGACGCCGACGTGATGGTCTCGGGTGGAGCCGAATCACCGGTGAACCGTCTCTCGCTGGCGGGCTTCGCGGCCTGCCGGGCACTCTCCACCGGCTTCAACGACGACCCCACCCGCGCCTCGCGGCCCTACGACAAGGCCCGCGACGGCTTCGTGATGGGCGAGGGCGCGGGCGTCGTGGTGCTGGAGGAGTACGAGCACGCCAAGGCGCGCGGGGCGAAGATCTACGCCGAGATCGTCGGCTACGGCCTCTCGGGCGACGCCTACCACATCACCTCGCCCTCGCCGGACGGCGACGGGGCCTACCGCTGCATGATGGCGGCCGTGAAGCGCGCCGGGATCCAGCCCTCCGAGATCGACTACATCAACGCCCACGGCACATCGACGCCGATGGGCGACGAGCTGGAGCTGAAGGCCGTCGAGCGCCTCCTCGGCAACGCCGCCGGCAAGGCCTCCATGTCCTCCACCAAGTCCGCCATCGGCCACCTGCTGGGGGCCGCCGGCGCCGTGGAGGCGATCTTCTCGGTGCTCGCGATCCGCGACGGCGTGCTACCCCCGACCCTCAACCTCGACAACCCGAGCGTCGAGACCGCCCTCGACCTCGTGCCGCACGAGGCCAAGCGCAAGCGAGTCGACGTGGCCCTCTCGAACTCCTTCGGCTTCGGCGGCACCAACGCGTCGCTCGTGATGCGGCGGGTCTGAGGACCCGGGCCGGGCCTGCAGGGGCGGTGCGCTTTCGGCTTCTCCGCCGCGCACCATCCCGCGCCGCTAGCTGCCCTACCCCGCATCCTTCTCGGCGGCGGTATTCACGAGGGGCGGCGTCTGCTGATGCTGCACGACCCGCCAGACCTCGTGCTCCAGGCGCCGGTAGGTCGAGGTGCAGTGAGCCTCATAGGTCTCGTCGTCGCGCGAGGCCCGCGCCTGGTAGGCGATGACGATCAGCCCCTCCTGGGGCCGCGCGATCTGCCCCTTCGACAGCTCCACCTCGGACCAGCGCGGCGTGCTCGCGACCGCCTCGATCGCCTGCGCTCCGCTCAGAACGAAGGGCGGCTGCGGCAGCACCATCAGGCACTCGTCGTCGACCAACTCGCGGTAGTGATCCGCACCGCCGGTCCAGAGGCTCTTCTCGAAGGACCAAACGCGATCGTCGTCCATGCTGCTCTCCCTCGGGCTTCGGTGTCTCAGAGAAGCCCGCGGGGCCGGGATCGTTCCTGGTGCGGCGATGGGCCGGTGCCGCGGGCGGCTCCTCCGGCTGGTGTCCTGTCCGTCCGCAGCCCAGGACCGCCGAGGCGAACCGGACGGATCGGGCCTCAGTTCGAGCGGGTGAACTTGCTTCCGTTCCACACGAGGGTCACTCCGCAGGGGGCGGAGCCGAGCTTGCCGCACGCCGTGCCGTGCAGGCCGAGCAGCATGGCGGGCCGCCCCTTCACGCGCGCGAACTTCAGGTCCCGCACGTTGTCGTTCAGCACCTTCACGTAACCGCCACCACGTGAGGCGAAGACCTGCGCGATGCAGCCGGCCGAGCCGCAATAGAGGGAGCCGCTGTCCCCGCATCGGACGGCTGCATAATCGAGGATGATGTCCTCGATCCCGTCGCCGTTCACATCCTTGCGGGTGAGGAAGCCGGGTTCCAGCGTGACCTTTCCCCCCGAGCAATCCTGCTTCAGTTCGGCGATCTCGGCCTCGACCAGAGGCGGCAGACCGCTTGCAGCCGCGATCGAGGCAAATGAGACAAGACCGAATAGAAGTATAGCGATGCGCATGAATTCGAAATATTCCTATGCAATGTGGCTTCGTCTTGTCGATATTGGGAAGTCCACGGCAAACTGCGTAAACTTTGCACCGGATGCGACTTGATCTGAACCAGAACTACTTTGCGTTCTGGTGAACAGCAATCATCCTGGGCGAGGTGACCCGTCAGTCAAATTGATTAGGGGATGTCTACGGCATCTGCGCCGTGTCGACTGTATAGATCGATTCGGTCGTCCGCCTGGTCGGCCGTTTCCTGATCTTGAGCGGCATGACGGAGGCCGGTCGTGAGACAACTTCTTATCGCAGCAGCGACGCTGGCGCTGATCGGCGCCGTGCCGCTGAGTTCCTCGGCCGAAGCCCGTGGCGGATACCGCGGCGGATACCATGGCGGCGGTTACAGGGCAGTCTACCATGGCGGGTACGCCCCTCGCCGCTACTACGGCGGGTATCGTCGCTACGGATACCGGGGCTACGGATACCGCCGCTACGGGTACGGCTACTACGGCGGCCCGTACTACTACGGCGCCAACGGAGGGGCTCTGGCGGCCGGCGCCGCACTGGGCCTGTTCGGAGCCGCCCTGGTCGGTGCCGCTGGCGGTTACTGAGCCTTGCACCTCTGATCGGACCCCGTGGCCGACAGGCTGCGGGGTTTCGTCGTTCAGGTCGGGCAATCCGCTCTCGCCGGCCCATCCCAGATAACGCTTCGGCCTGAGATGAACACGACTGAGGGGAATGGATCGCGGCTTGATCGGAGTGGGACCCGGTTGCGGTGGCTTCCTGATGCGCAGTCTGCTGCGATGAATCTACCACTTCCGGCGTGCGGCTCGCGCGAACGACACGTGCGAACACCGAAGTCTTGATTATGACATTGAGAAAGCTGGCGCACCCGACACGATTCGAACGTGTGACCTTTGCCTTCGGAGGGCAACGCTCTATCCAGCTGAGCTACGGGTGCTGACCGCGTCCGTTGAGTAGCCCAAGGCGGCCTTGCGCGCAACGGGGCTGCGGAAGAGTCTGCGTTCGGTGGATTGCGCCGATGGCTCCTGGGGCGATGGTGGCTGATCCGCTTGGGCGAGATACGCCGTCAGCCGCGTGGGCCCTAAACCAAGTCCTCAATGCGGATCGGCAGGCGGCGGATGCGGCGACCGGTGGCGTGGTGGACGGCGTTGGCGATGGCTGCGTTGACGCCGATGATGCCGAGTTCGCCGAGGCCCTTCACGCCGAGGGGGTTCACGCGCGCGTCCGCGTCCGGCACCAGCAGCGCCTCGACGGTGCCGACGTCGGCCGCGGTGGGCACGAGGTACTCGGCGAGATCGGGGTTGCGATAGGCTGCCCCGTCGAGGACGGTCTCTTCGAGGAGGGCCGAGCCGAGGCCCCAGACCATGCCGCCGACGAGTTGGCTTCGGGCGGTGAGCGGGTTGAGGACGCGACCCGCCGCGAAGGCGCCAATGAGGCGCGCCACGCGGAGTTCGCCGGTCTCGGCATGGACGTGCACCTCCGCGAACTGCGCGCCGAAACCCCAGGACAGGGTGTCGCCGCCGCTCGTCAGGGCGATATGGCCGGCGCGCAGGTCGTCGAGGGCCGTGGCCTTCGCGCCCGGCGGCACGAACTCGGCCAGGACCTCGGGGCCGGCGGGATCGTCGAGGGCTGCCGCCGCGCCGAGCGCCAGGGTGCGGCCATCGCTCGCCGACAGCGCAGCCCCGGCGAGGCGCAGGGTGTCCGGGTCGCAGTCCTGCAGCGGCCGTCCGGGTGCCGTGGCCGCCCGCGCCAACCGCGCGCGGAGCTGCTCGCAGCCGAGTTCGAGCGCGCTCATCAGGCTCGTCGTCGTGCTCGACCCGCCAGAGATGCCGGCCGGCGGCAGGGCGGTGTCGCCGAGGCGCACCCGCACCCGCTCCACCGGCACGCCGAGCCGGTCGGCGACCCCCATCGCCAGCAGCGTCGTGATGCCGTTGCCGATCTCGTGGTGGGCGCTCGCGACCTCCGCGGAACCGTCGGGGAACAGGCGCAGCCGCAGCGTCGCTGCGGCGATCTTCACCGGGCGTACGGAGGCGGCGCAGCCGAGGCCGATCTGCCAGGGTCCGTCGCGCAGCTGCGCCCCGTCCGGGCGCCGGCGGTCCCAGCCGAAGACGGGAGCAGCTGCGTCGAAGCAGGTCATCAGCGGTCGCGTCGAGAAGGGCTTGCCGGTGATGGGGTCCGTGGCGGTGTCGTTCCGGCGGCGCAGCGCAATCGGGTCGAGGCCGAGGGCCGAGGCCATCTCGTCGACGGCGCTCTCCAGGGCGAACAGGTAGGGCACCTCGGGCGGCGCCCGCATGGGGCCCGGCGTGTTGCGGTCGACCCGTACCGCCCGCTCCTGCGTGCGCACGGCCGGGCAGGCGTAGAGGCTCGCGGTCACGTCCGCGCCCTCCATCGCGAAGGGATCGAAGCGCGACGTGATCACCTCGGCCTCGTGCACCAGCGCGGTGAAGCGCCCGTCCCGGTCGGCGGCGAGGCGGACGCGGTGGCGCGTCTCCGGGCGGTAGTTCGCGAGGGTGAAGCATTGCCGCCGGGTCGGCACCAGCGAGACCGGGCATCCGAGGCGCCGCGCCGCGAGCGCGACGAGGGCGGTGTGCTGCGACAGGCCGAACTTCGAGCCGAAATGCCCGCCGATCAGGCCTGACACCACCCGAATGCGGGACGGGTCCAGGCCGAGCTGTGCGGCGAGGCCGTGCTGCACGGCCCCGATGTAGCGCGCCGGCTCGTGCACGGTGAGCCTATCGCCGTCCCAGGCGCAGCGGGTGGTGAAGAGCTCGATCGGGTTGTGATGCTGGACCGGCGTCTCGTAGAGCGCCGAGACCCTGGCCGCGGCACTCGGCCAGGCTGCGTCCGGGTCGCCGGTCGCGATGTCCGCGTGGGCGGGCTTCAGGTCGGCGAGCCGTACGGTTTCGGCTCCGGGGTCGTCGAAGGTCCCGGCGGCGTGCTCGGCTTCGTAGGCGACCCGCAGCAGGGCGGCGGCTCGCGCAGCAGCCTCCTGCGACCGGGCGACGACGAGGGCGACGATCTGGCCGGCGTAGGCGACGCGGTCCGAGGCGAGGGGCCGGTGGGCGCTGTTGGTGTAGCCACCGGCCATCAGGTGCGGCACCGGGGCTATGGCATCCGCGAAGTCGCGGTGCGTGAAGATGCCGAGGAGCCCCGGTTCGACCTCGGCGGCCGCGCGGTCGAAGCCGGTGATGCGCCCCCGCGCGATCGTGCTGGTGACGAGGGCGGCGTGCGCGACGCCGTCGTCGCGCCCGTCCGAGGCGTAGAGCGCGGTCCCGGTGACCTTGGCGCGGCCCTCGACCCGCACATGTGGGCGCCCGAGGACGCCCGGGCCTGCCGTCTCGGTCTGATCCATCGCGCTGGTCCCGGGCCCGTCGATCAGGGCGTTCTCTCAGGCCGGTCCCTGCGCGGGAGACCGTGAGGCCGCGAGGGCCCGGCCGCCGCGGCGGCCAGGCGAAGGCGCCTCAATGGGCGCGGCGCTCGCGGACCGTGGTGGTCTCCTCGCGGCGCTCGATCCGCTCGCGGCGCGGCTCGGGATCGACGCCGAGCACGCCGCCGACGGTGCCCGTCGCCGCGCCGACGGCGCCGCCGACCACGCCGCCCACGGGCCCGGCCGCACGGCTGCCGTCCTCGGCACCGCGCTCCGCGCCGCGGATGGTGCCCTGGGCCTGCGCCATCCCGGTCAGGGCGGCGGAGGACAGGAGGATCGTGGCGATCAGGTATGCGCTCTTCATAAAAGGCTCCTTTCGGGTGGGTGCCGGGCGTCGCTGACGGACCGGCTCAGGTGTCGGTCAACGTCCGGGAGTCCGAAAAGGTGCATGGAAACGGGCCGCAGCGGCTCCGGCCCGGGCCTCACCAGCCCCGGCGCTCTTCCCCGGTGGGCACCCGTCCCTGGGGCGTCAGTCCGTTGATCACCTCGGGCAGCACCTGCGCGAGCTGGCCGAGAAGGCTGTTGCGGTCGAGGCCGGTCTGGCGCTCCAGGGTGTCGAGGGTGTCGGGGCCGAGCGCGTCGGCCAGCTGGTTCGGCTGCACCGGACGGTTCTGGCCGTGGCCGATCCAGCTCTCGACGACGTCCCCGAGGCCGCTGCGGCGGAAGCCCTCGATGAGGCCGTCGAGGCCGCCGAGGTCCGGCCCATCGGATTCGTGGCCGTAGGGGCTGCCGCGGTCGCCGGGCTCGCGGTCGAGATGGGCGTAGGGTCCAGCGCCCGGATCGCGGCCCGGGCTCGCCTGGGGCGCGTCGCCGGGGCCGTCGAGCATGCCGGAGAGGTCGCCGTAATCGTCGCCGCCGGGCAAGGGGCCGTCCCGCCGCTCGCCGACTTGGTTCCAGCCGCCCATATCGCTGGGCTCGGACCCGCCGGGGTCGCGCCCGTAGGGGCCCGCGCCGCCGGATCGGTCGTCGGCCGGTCCGGGCTCGTGGCCGCGGCCGCGGCCGAAGATGTCGCCGAAGCCGCCGCTCGCACCCTTGGCGAGCAGCAGCATCAGGAGGGCCTTCACCAGGGGCGACATGCCGCCCTGCTGGCCGCGGCCGCCGCCGAGCACCTGGCCCAGCACGCCGCCGACCACCGAATCGAGCAGACCCATGGTGTGCGCTCCTCTCCCGAACGGCCGACACGCGACCGCCCGCCGTCAACGGGGAAGGCGGGCGGCAGGTTGCGTCGGACGGGCCCCGGCGCGCGGGCGGGGGAGCGACGCGGGCCTAGCGGTTCAGCACCTCGATGAGGGTCGATCCGAGGCGGGCGGGGGATGGGGAGACGCGGATGCCCGCCGCCTCCATCGCCGCGATCTTGTCCTCCGCCCCGCCCTTGCCGCCCGAGATGATCGCCCCCGCATGACCCATCCGGCGACCCGGAGGCGCCGTGCGGCCCGCGATGAAGCCCACCATCGGTTTCCGGCGACCCCGCTTCGCCTCGTCCGCCAGGAACTGCGCAGCCTGCTCCTCCGCCGACCCACCGATCTCGCCGATCATCACGATCGCGTCCGTCTCCGGATCGCCCAGAAACAGCTCCAGCACGTCGATGAACTCCGTGCCCTTCACGGGGTCGCCCCCAATCCCCACCGCCGTCGTCTGGCCGAGGC